>JBBKWE010000027.1:0-4811 GCA_037968795.1 Ferruginibacter sp. | reverse complement strand
AAATAATTGAGCGTATTACAAAAAACCGGAACCGGGATACTTTGTTCTATAGCTCTTGAATTTATCTTTCTCATAGATTGTTCGCCCGTTTTTATGGCTTCTGCAAATGCCGGTGCAAGGAGAAGGTTAGATAGATCAGGATTATCATTATATGCCTTTGTAATTTCTACAAGGAGACTTGCCCTAATAATGCACCCTCCTCGCCATATAGAAGCAACAGTGGCTATGTCTATACCATAATCATATACTTTGCTGGCTACCTGCAGCATACTTAATCCCTGGGCATATACGATAAGGTATGCTGCATATAATGCCGATTCTAATTCTGTAACTAAAGTTTCCTTATCAGTACAAATTGTAGGCTCCGTTCGTTTTCCAATGTATTCTGCCGCTATCCAGCGTTCCTGTTGCAAGCCGGATAGTGTACGCTGGGTTACAGCACCATCTATAGAGGGAATAGGTGCTGGCAGGCTCATGGCGTCTGTGCTCGTCCATACACCTGTACCTTTTGATTTTGCCCGGTCCGCAATCATATCAAGCAGCATACCGTCTGTTCTATCATCTTTTTGCGAGAGAATGGCGGCGGTTATCTCAATGAGGTAGCCATTTAGTCTGCCCGTATTCCAGTTGGTAAACGTTTCGTGCATTTCTGAATTAGTAAATCCACCATGTACTTTTAAAATGTGATAGCTTTCTGCTATAAGTTGCATAAGCGCATACTCTATTCCATTATGTACCATCTTTACATAATGCCCTGCAGCACCGGAGCCCATGTAAGCGGTGCAAGGTTCTCCATCTACTTTGGCACTTACATCTTTGAGCATATTTTCCAGCCTGTGAAAGGCTTCTTTGTTGCCGCCGGGCATAATGCTCGGACCTAGCCTTGCGCCTAGCTCTCCTCCGCTTATGCCTACACCCATGAAATGTATATTTTCTTTGGCTAATGCATCAACCCTTGCTTGAGTATCGGTAAAGTGGGAATTTCCGCAGTCTACAATCAGATCTCCCTCACTGAGAAAAGCTTTTATCTCGGAAATAACTGCATCTACAATAGGCCCTGCCGGTACCAATAATAAAATATTTCTTGGCGTTGATAAGGCAGAAATGAAATCTTCTACTTTATTAAAGCTAGTCACATTGCCATTTGCCTGGTCTTCCTTTACCAGCTTTTTCCCCTTAGAATCGTCTTTATCGTACCCTGCCACGGTATAGCCGTGGTCGCTCATATTGAGTACAAGGTTACTCCCCATGGTTCCCAGGCCTATCATTCCAAAATCTTTTTTACTGGTACTCATATTCTATGTTTGTTTTTCGGTGATAATTAATTCTTTATGATTTATTCTACAGTAGCGGCAGCTAAATATAAACAGATAAATCTTCTTCAGAAAATCATAACAGATTTTTTGCGAAAGCGTTCTGTCGGGGATCACCATTGTAATGAAATCCGGTGAAAGGGGAGCACAAAAAAACCCTCAGTGAAGAGGGTTTATATTTTTAATCAAAAAATTACTTTGAATTATTGCTTCGTAAAATCTGCTTTACTGAGCACTTCTCCTTTAAAGGTGATGCTTTTTATTTCATCTACACCGGCAAATTTTACGTTTACATGTTTCTCAAAAGCATTTAAACCGGCAGCGTCATACTTTGCCGTAATTACGCCGGTTTTACCTGGCATGATAGGCTCCTTAGTAAAATCACTCACGGTACACCCGCAAGAAGGGGAAGCACTTTCTATAATTAAGGGCGATTTACCAATGTTCTTTACAGTAAAAGTAGCTGTGGCAGGAACGCTTTGTTCTATCTTACCAAGATCAACGGTTTCTGCTGTGAATTTTGCAATATCTGATGCTTTTGTTTGCGCAAAAGATACACCACTAATGGAAAACGCTATAAGTAAAAAGAGTAATTTTTTCATCGTATTATATTTATTAAGGTTGAGGCAATAAGAAATATCTTATTGGATTTGCTTTACAGCTTCATTTACCGGAGCACTGTCAGTAGATGCTGCCCATACTTCACCTTTTATGTAAATCACTTTAGTTTGGTTATCGTCACCATAGGTAATAGTAACAGGCTTTGTGAAAGGGCCTGGAGCAGCAGCATTGTATCCTACAGTGATTACTGCAGTCTTACCTGGCTCTATTGTTTGCTCTCTATCCCATACCGGAGTAGTGCAACCGCAACTAGCTTGTACATTTGTAAGCTTATAAGCTGCTTTACTGGTATTCTTTATTACAAACTCAGTTGTAACTGGTGTTCCTTGAGGAATTTTAGCAAAATCGTGCTCCAATTCTGAAACAGAGATATTCTCTTTTATAGCAATATTCTGATCCATTGATGCATCTGTAGAAACTGCCGCTGTAGTTGCAGACATGGTCTGACCAGCTTTTGTAGATGTGGTAGATTTTGTCGTTACTTTTTTGTCTGTTGTCTGTGCAAATGATACAGCGACTGCTGTCATCATAAACGCTGTAAGTATAACTTTACGCATGAGTTTATATTTTTTTGTGTCTGACAAATGTACTACAATCTTGCCAATTTATTTTTGACCACTTGTATTTTACCAATTTTTAACATAGAGATTTTTTTTATATCAACATTGGTCACAAAGTGCATTAATATAAATAGATAGAAAAGGATGCTTCCCGCTAACAAATAGTTTTTAATTGATAATCTTCTCTTCTGACCCAATAACAATTTATTTCAATAAATTCGCTGGAATTGCACCCCATATTTAATACACAAACACTAGATGGATAACGAAATAGAACAAGAAAACAAATTAAGCTTTGAGACCTTTATGGCCGCGGTTTTAGAGGATTACAAATACGCCTGCATCAGCCGTGAAACGAGTCTTATGGGCAGGAGAGAAGTGCTTACTGGTAAAGCCAAATTTGGCATTTTTGGTGATGGAAAGGAAGTAGCACAGTTGGCGATGGCTAAGTTTTTTAAGGAAGGAGATTTTCGCTCCGGCTACTACCGCGATCAGACTTTTATGTTTGTGAGCGGTCTTTGTACTGTGCAACAGTTTTTTGCACAACTTTATGCACATCCGGATATAGAGCATGACCCCTTTAGTGCCGGCAGACAAATGAATGCACACTTTGCTACAAGCAATGTAGACGAACAGGGAGAATGGCTTGCACTTGCAGAGAAAAAAAATATAAGCAGCGACATGGCTCCTACTGCCTCGCAGATGCCAAGAGCACTTGGCCTTGCTTTTGCTTCCAAGAGTTTTAGAAATATAGAAGCGTTGCAAGAGCTTACTTCTCTAAGTGATAAAGGCAATGAAATTTGTTTCTGCACCATTGGCGATGCTAGTACTTCCGAAGGGCACTTCTGGGAAACGATCAATGCCGCCGGTGTACTTCAGGTGCCTCTCGCAGTATTTGTATGGGACGATGGGTATGGTATCTCAGTTCCTAAGAAGTATCAAACTACAAAAGGTTCTATATCCCAGGCACTCGCTGGTATGGAAAAAAAGGAAGGAACAAACGGTATAAAAATATATAAACTAAAAGGCTGGGATTATGCCGGCATGTGTGAAGTTCTGGAGCCTGCACTGCAGGAAATGAGGGATACGCATGTTCCTGCTATCTTTCATATAGAAGAAATTACTCAACCGCAGGGTCACTCTACCAGCGGTAGTCATGAGCGCTATAAAAGTGAAGAAAGACTCACCTGGGAAAAGGAGTGGGATGGACTTAAGAAAATGAAAGAGTGGCTCCTGGAAAATGCATTGGCAGAAGAAAGTGAACTGGAGGAGATAGAGAAAAATGCAAAACAGTTTGTAAAAGAAAGCAAGGACAAGGCCTGGCAAGCATACCTGGCGCCTATTCAGGAATTGCTTAACGAAGTAACCAGTAAGGTAGAAGCTGCTGCTGCAGAGAACGCATCAGTGAAGCCGATAATGAAGGGCCTTGAAACAAATAAAGAACCATTAAGAAGAGACATATTAAAAGCCTTGCATGCAGCCACAATTGCCTTGGAGCAAGAAGGTGTTCCGTCTGCAAGAACACTCAGAGCATATTATAAAGACCTCGTGCGCAAGCAGGAATACCAGTATGGTAGTCACTTATACAATGAAGGACCAAAGTCAGCATTAAAGGTAGAAGGTATAGAATTGCAATTTGAAAATGAGGCGGCAGAAGTAAACGGTTTTGAAATACTCAATGGGTACTTTGATAATCTTTTTGCTACCAATGATAAAGTAGTAGCTTTTGGAGAAGACCTGGGATATATAGGAGATGTAAATCAAGGGTTTAGTGGTTTGCAGGAAAAGTATGGTAAGGAGAGAATATTTGATACCGGTATAAGAGAACTTACAATCATAGGGCAGGGCATAGGGCTTGCTCTTAGAGGACTGCGCCCTATTGCCGAAATACAATATCTTGACTATTTGTTATATGCCCTTCAACCGCTAAGTGATGATGTGGCTACCACCCATTATCGCACAGCTGGTATACAATCACTGCCGCTCATCGTACGAACCCGTGGTCACAGGTTAGAGGGAATCTGGCATAGCGGTTCTCCCATGGGAATGATCCTTAACGCCCTCAGAGGAATGTACGTATGTGTGCCGCGAAATATGGTGCAGGCAGCAGGAATGTACAATACACTCTTACAAAGCAATGATCCGGGGATCGTTATAGAATGTCTTAACGGATACAGGCTTAAAGAAAAAACCCCGCGGAATCTTGCAGAATATACGGTAGCACTGGGTGTACCCGAGATATTGCGTGAGGGAGATGATGTAACTATAGTAAGCTACGGAAGTACGCTCAGAATTGTAGAAGCAGCAGCGGCGGCAT
>JBBKWE010000026.1:0-14953 GCA_037968795.1 Ferruginibacter sp. | reverse complement strand
ACTCCCTTATCCCTCATTTACAAAATCCCTGCACTATGAGTGTGAGCTTGTGCTACGTATAAGCAAAGCGGGAAGCAATATAGAATTGCAGGATGCAGCAGAGTATTATGATGCTATTGCTGTGGGTTTTGATTTTACTGCCAGGGATTTGCAGGACGAGTGCAAGAAAAAAGGATTGCCCTGGGAAAAAGCA
This sequence comes from Ferruginibacter sp., assembly GCA_037968795.1. GTDB lineage: Bacteria > Bacteroidota > Bacteroidia > Chitinophagales > Chitinophagaceae > Ferruginibacter. Next base: position 14,760 of record JBBKWE010000026.1, on the reverse strand, counting down.
AAAGCATTTGATAATTCTGCAGTTGTATCGGAGTTTGTAGATATAGAAACTTTGCCAGACAGTAATAATATTCTTTTTTCGCTCAAAAAAAATGGTAAACAAGTACAAAGCGGAGATACGAGTTTGCTGCTATTTGATTTTGAGCAGATCATTTCTCATGTGTCAGAATATTTCCGGTTACAAAAAGGTGACTACATTTTCACGGGCACTCCAGCCGGTGTAGGGCCTTGCGAGCCGGGTGATAAACTAGAGGCGTTTCTCTTTGAGGAATCAAAACTGAAATTAGAGATCGTAAATCAAGCATAGAATTTCATTAGGCAAAAGAACACATGAACATATTTGAGAATCAATCCAGAATAATAATTACTTGCAGCAACAGGCTTTCGCCGCACTTGCAGGCAGAAGTAGAAGCGCTAGGATATACGCCCGAGCGTGTCTTCAAAACGGGAGTAGAACTACAGGGAACTATGCAAGATTGCATCAGGCTCAATCTGCACCTGCGTACTGCGAGCCAGGTTTTGTTTTCGATAAAAGAATTTGAGGCGCACAATGCAGATGATCTGTACAATGTTTTATTAGAAATAGCTTGGGAAGACATTTTATTGATGGATGATATTTTCTCCATTACCAGCAATGTAAGCAACGATACTATTGACAATAATTTATTTGCCAACGTAAAAATAAAAGATGCCATTGCAGATCGTTTTAGAGAAAAACTAGGCGAGCGACCAGATAGTGGTCCCGGTCTTGAAGGTGCAGTTATTCATCTTTACTGGAAGGATGAAATCGCCGAAATATTTATAGATACCAGCGGAGGCACGTTGAGCAAACACGGCTACAGAAAAATTCCCGGCAAAGCTCCAATGCTGGAAAGTCTTGCTGCTGCTACCTTACTGGCTACAAACTGGGATAAAACAACCAATGTGATAAACCCAATGTGCGGTAGTGGAACGGTCGCCATAGAAGCAGCATTGCTGGCCACGAATAGATTTCCCGGCTTGCTAAGACATGATTATGCTTTTATGCATTTAAAAAATTATGACGAAGAAAAGTACAGGGAAGTATATGGAGAACTGGAAAGCAAAGTTACAGAGGCACCTGCCGGCTTGCAAATAATAGCAACAGATATAAGTGAAGATGCTATCGAAATAAGTAAAGTAAATGCCGAGATTGCAGGTGTGGATAATATGATAAACTTTGCCGTATGCGATTTTAGAGAAACCAATATTCCGCAAGAAAACAAAGGGATAGTATATTTCAATCCGGAGTACGGTGATCGCCTGGGCGATGAGCAGGAACTGCAGGAGACGTACAAAGCTCTAGGCGATTTTCTCAAACAAAAGTGCAAGGGATATACTGGATACATCTTTACAGGCAATCTCGAATTAGCCAAAAAAATAGGACTCAAACCTAAGAGAAGAATAGAATTTTATACCAGCAAAATAGATTGCCGGTTGCTTAGTTATGAGTTGTATGAGGGGAGTAGAGAGGGTTGATGTGTTAATTTGAAAATTAGGCAATTAGTTAATTTGAAAATGACGGCAGCGATATAAAATTGCCGTCTGACCGCAGGTCTGCACGGCGGTAGATTCCTCTTATCGACCTTTGCGTGGCTTTCCTTTGCTCTCGATAGCTTATCGGGATTGCGATACTTTTTGCCACAAAGTCACAAGGGCAGGAAGGTTCACAAAGTTGAAATGCAATTTCATTTTGCCTTCCAAAAATTAACCCGCACTTTTGTACTGACATGGAGGATAAAATAATCATAACGATAGATGGCTACAGCAGTTGCGGCAAAAGTACTTTAGCAAAGCAGCTTGCAAAAAAACTGGGCTATGTATTTATAGACAGCGGCGCTATGTATCGTGCTATCACGCTCTATTTCCTACGTAATACGGTAGACTGGAATGTGGAGGAAGAAGTTGCAACAGCTTTATCAGAAATTAATCTACACTTTAAGAAAAACGAACAATCCGGCGACTCAGAGATTTACCTCAATGATGAAAATGTGGAGTATGTAATCCGGGATCTTATAGTTGCAGAAAAAGTAAGCGAAGTAGCTACGATAGAGGCTGTGCGCACTTTTGCCGTGGCACAACAGCAAAAAATGGGAGAAGGAAAAGGACTTGTAATGGACGGCAGAGATATAGGCACCACCGTTTTCCCTAATGCCGCTCTAAAAATATTTATGACCGCAGATATAGCCGTACGAGTGCGCCGCCGCTATGATGAAATGCTGGCAAAAAATCCTAACGTAAATTTAGAGGATGTAAAAGCCAACCTGGAAATGCGGGATTACATTGATAGCAACAGGGAAGTATCTCCACTACGGAAAGCTGATGATGCAGTGCTTATAGATAACACGCAGATAGATGCTAAAGAGCAACTGAGAGTAGCAATGCAGCTGGCAACTCATCGGATGAAAGGGGAGTAATTGTGCAAAGTCAATCAAGCTATTCTATAAGAATTTTGAATTTATTCCAATGCTTTTTCTAATAATGATAAAGCCTTTCCCAGGTCATTTGTTTCTTTTAGCACAAGTTTAAACAGATCTCCTTTCTTCTCCATTCTTTCTTGTGCATTGTATATAGTGAATTGCTTTGGACTTAGATCTGCTGTAAGTTCTTCCCAGTCTATAGGCATAGAGACCGTGGCATCGGGCACAGGGCGCAAGCTGTAAACACTTGCGAGTGTCTGACCAGGCCTGTTCTGTAAATAATCAAGATATATTTTCTTTCCTCTTTTTTTTATGGTTCGTTCTGTAGTAGCTATTTTTGGCAACTGCTTTGCTATCAGGTTCATACAGAGATTTCCAAAGTTTTTTACTGTATCATAATCGTACTTTGCTGCCAGTGGAATGTAAATATGCAACCCTGATGCACCGGAAGTTTTGCAGTATCCTGAAAGTAAGCACTCATCCAAAAGTTCTTTTATTTTTTGAGCGACCTTTACGACCTGTTTGAAGGTATTGTGATCGCCGGGATCAAGATCCAGAGCCAGCCAGTCAGGTTTATCTTCCTTATTATACCGATTGTTCCAGGGATTCATTTCTATACAGCCGAGATTTGCCAGATACAAAAGCGTAGCCTTATTATTACACATAATATAGTCGATGACTTTTTGGTCATTTTTGTGTTTATGTACTTTTACATATTCCGGCACATTTTCGCCGGCATCTTTATGATAAAATCCTTTATCCTTTATTCCATTAGGATTGCGTTTCAGAGATAGCGGGCGGTTCTTAAGATGGGGCACCAGATACGAACTCACGGCATCATAGTAAGCTATTACATCTCCTTTGGTGATCTTTTGCTTAGGCCAGAAGATTTTATCGGTATTAGTCACCGGAACAGAATATTTACCAGCTTTTATGCTTTCTTTAATTCTTTTTTCTTTGGTAGTTTTTTCTTTTTTCACAGTCTTTTTTTTGGGTAAGGCTGTTGTTTCTATCATATCATCCCTTAATCTTAAAAATACCGGGTGGCGGTATATTCCTGCTGTTGATTTTTCGGTAAATTTTATCTCTGCCAGCAGTACCGGTTTTACCCAGGTAGTTTTGCCATTTAATTGGGGGTTCTCCTTTATTATTTTTTTAGGAATGATGAGCGGTTGCAAAAGGTCGTAAATATTTTTAAGGGTTTTGTCATTAAAACCCGTACCGACATGTCCCGCAAATTTCAGCGTTCTTCCATCTTTCCTTCCCAGAATGAGCGAACCAAAATAACTTCTTCCTCCTTTTGGTTCCGTGTACCCTATCACGATTACATCATCTGTGTGAGTATGTTTTATTTTTAACCAGTTTTTACTTCGCTTACCCAGCTCATAAATACTATCTACTTTCTTTGCAATTATGCCTTCCAGCCCAAGCTGCTGCACCTCTTTGTAAAATGTCTGACCTCTATCAGTGATATGTTCGCAGTAGCGTAGAATCTTATTTTTAGGTATGAGTTCATTCAGCAATTCTTTTCGCTGCAAGAGTGTGAGGCCGGTAGTATCTTTTCCTTTTAATTGCAGCAGATCAAAAAGCATAAACACTAACTGCCCTTTTATAGCAGGATCATAGTTTTGCAATTGTTGAAAATCAGGTTGACCATCCTCCTGCAACCAAACTATTTCTCCATCTAAGATACAGTCTTGTTTTATTTTTTTGAGTTCAGGGATTATTACAGCAAATCGCTCCTCAAAGTCAATACCATTGCGGCTATAAAGTTTTACTTTGCCTTTTTCATTTTCTGCTATGCTTCTGTAGCCATCCCATTTTATTTCGAAGACCCATTCCTTATCGTTAAATGCTTTTTCAGAAAGTGTTGCTAGCATGGGCTTTATTGGATTCTCCACCTTAGTGTAGGTACGGGTAAATCTATTCTGTTTCTTTAAAGTAACCGCTGCCGCCTTTGATTTATGTTTTATGATGAGCCAGTTCTTTTCATCCTTCTTCATATTAACTAATACATAACCACCGTTGAGCTTATCGCCATGTAGTAAAAATTTAAGTTCGCCTTTCTCAAGATTTGTAAGTGCCTGCTTTTCTGTAATTGGTTCTTCGTTTTCATCAACCGGAATAAATGTGCCGGCATCAAATATGCTCATTTCTCCTGCGCCATAATTACCCTCAGGTATTGTGCCTTGGAAGGTCAGGTATTTTACCGGGTGGTCTTCAGTCTGCACAGCAAGCCTTTTATGTGCCGAACTAGCAGGCACCCCTTTAGGTACCGCCCAGCTTTTGAGGACACCACCCAGTTGCAGGCGAAGGTCATAATGTAGCCGGCGGGCATGATGCTCCTGTACCACAAAATTAAAGGAGTTCTTTTTTTCTACCTTTCCATCGGGCTCTGAGGTCTTGGTAAAATCTCTCTTGGCTTTATATTTTTCCAGGCTCACGATGCTTTCTTTTTATCTGCCGCCAGACTTGCTTTTAGCTGCTCCATAAGATCCGCTGCCTTGTTATGTACTACCTTCATAGGTTTTACGGCGGTCTTTTTTCCTTTGGCTTTGGCTTTTATGATTTTTAATAACTTATCTGTGTATTCATCTTTAAAGAGGGTAGGGTCAAAGTCTTCAGTAAGTTGCTCTATCAAATTAATAGCCATCTTTATCTCAGCAGGCTTGCTGGCTTTTCCATCTGTTTTTATCTCTTCTGTTTCTCTTATTTCTGCATCGTACCTGATCCTGTTTAGTATCAGTACATCTTCGTACACTTTTATAATACACACATGTTCTTTATCTCTCATTACAAATGAACCTACTCCGGCTTTTCCCGTTTTCTTAAGCGCATCAAATAAAAGTTTGTAAGCTCTCACCCCTGATTTTTGAGCCTCAATAAAATAGGGTGTTTCAAAATACACACTGTCTATATCATCCTCCAGTACAAATTGAACAATATCTATGTGTTGAGTTTTTTCAGGGCTTGCTTTTTCAAAGTCCTCAGATTCTACGATCACATATTTGTCATTGTATAGATATCCTTTTACAATATTGCTCCAGGGCACTTCTTTCCCTGTTTTTTCATTTACCCGTTTGTATTTTATGTTCTCATGATCTGCTTTATCAAGCATATCAAAGTCTAGCTTATTTGTTTCTATTGCGCTATATAGTTTAATAGGAATGTTTACTAAACCAAAACCTATACTACCTGACCATATTGCTCTCATAACTATGATTTTAGGAGAATGTCAGAAGAAAATAGTATGCCAAAAAACTTGTACTGAGAGTGTATTTATAAGATTACAGGACTGCTATAGAAGTTATCAGTCGCGGTTTCCACTAAGTAGTAATTAGCAGTTAAGAGTTAATAATATCATCTAATCTCTCTATTACTGCATTTACTACAGCGTCGGGGCAGCTGGCACCACTAGTTATAGACACTGTAATGTTTTGCTTACCATTTGGCAAATAATCCTCCGTGATAAGTTCCACTTTTTTATGCATATCAAAATGTGTAATAGAATTCTCATTTAAAAGACAATCTGGTCCGGAAATATAATAAGTTGTCATTTTTTCTTCCAGCAATTCTACTAGGTGACTGGTATTGCTGCTATTGTAGCCGCCTACTACGATGGCAAGGTCAGCGGGCTTCTCTCTTAGTGCGAGCACAGCCGATTGATTATCATTAGTAGCATAACATAATGTATCTCGGGTGTCTGCAAAGTGATTTTCTACTGTCGTGTCATCAAGATTGTAGCGAGCTGTTATCACAGATTTTAAATAGTCAGATATGGCTTGAGTGTCGCTTGCGAGCATGGTTGTTTGGTTCACAACACCTATTCTTTGCAAGTGTTTCTCTGCGTCAAAACCTGTTGAATACCGATTTGCAAAATCTATGTAAAAGTTTGAAATGTCTTTATCGCCACTGATATATTTACCCAATAAAATAGCCTCTTCCATATTCTCTACCACTACAGATGGTGCATCTGCAGCGGCATGAGAAAAAGTAGCTCTTGTCTCTTCATGAGAAGGCTTGCCATGTATTATAATGCTATATTCTTTTTTAGCGATCTGTGCACTTCTGTTCCACACTTTTTCTACAAAAGGGCAAGTGGTATTATATTTTTCTACCGCTATTCCTTTTGCCCTTAGTTTTTCTTCCATAGCGAGCGTGGTGCCAAAGGCCGGAATAATTACAACATCCTCCTGTGTAAGCTCTTCTATATCTATTATTTTATTTCCAGTGGTATCTTGTAGAAACCGCACACCACGGTTCAAGAGATCAGCATTTACCTGCGGGTTGTGTATCATTTCGCTAAGCAAAAAAATTCGTTTGCCCTCATTTTCATCAATGGTACGGAAAGCAATCTCTATGGCATTTTCTACGCCATAGCAGAAGCCAAAGTGTCTTGCCAATTGTATCTTAAGTTGGCCAAATTCTAAAAACGTAGGTTCAAAATCCTTCTTCATTTTGTCTGCCGTTTTCCGCTTTTCCTTTATAGCGGAAATGCGCTCACTTCTGTATGTAAATGGAATTGTAAACTGCTTCATTACGAGCAAAGTTATAGCAATAGGTTGTATATTATTTGTCAATATTAAATTGATCAGAGGTTAAATTTGTAAAGAGCAATAAAGTTATTAGATGGTGAATAGCTTAAATGTGGGAATAGCGTGAGGGATAGCAGTGGTATCCTTTTTTTGTCGCCGTAGTTCGTGTCACACGAAACTCAAGTAAAAAAAGATATAACGGATAGCCCGCCCTCCCGCATAGTGATCGGGAGGGCACGCCCTAAATAAACAATGCTTTTTGTTACATTTACGGCTACCAGTAAAAACAACTTATGATAAAGTATTGTCTGCTCGCTTTTATTTGCCTTGCTATCTCATGTAAGACCAAAGAGGTCGATAAAAAAATTGACACTAAAAACTATTATTCTATGGACTCTACAGGCATTTTCCCCAGGGCGGAATGGATTCATAATACGAATGTATATGAGGTGAATCTTCGCCAGTATACAACAGAAGGCACTTTCAATGCATTTGCAAAGGAAATTCCCAGGCTAAAAGAAATGGGTGTGGAAACACTTTGGTTCATGCCCATAACGCCTATTGCAGAAAAGAATAAAAAAGGTACGCTGGGCAGCCCCTATGCTGCTGCTGAATATTCATCCATCAGTCCGGAATTTGGTACGCTGGAAGATTTTAAAAATTTGGTAAAGACGGCACATGATGCTGGCATGAAAGTAATTATAGACTGGGTGGCCAACCATACGGGTTGGGATCATATCTGGACCAAGGAGCATCCCGGTTATTATTTGAAGGATACTTCAACTAATGATTTCAAAATTGCTAGCGGTATGGATGATATCATCGAATTGGATTATAGCAATCCTGCGCTTCGCAAAGCCATGATAAGCGCTATGCAGTACTGGGTGCGGCAGGCGGGCATAGATGGGTTTCGCTGTGATCTTGCAACCTGGGTAGAAAAAGATTTTTGGGTAGAAGCCCGCACTGCGTTGCAGGAAGACAAAGTTTTATTTTGGTTAGGAGAATTTGATCCAATAGAAAATCCAGAATATATGCAGGTATTTGATGCGGCATATTCCTGGAAATGGATGCATGCGACAGAAGATTTTTACAAGAAAAGTTTGCCTTTAGAAACGCTTGATACGCTGTTACATCAGTATGACACCGCGGGTGGTAAAAATGCGATGAAGCTGTGGTTTACCAGCAACCATGATGAGAATAGCTGGAATGGTACAGAGTATGAAAAGTATGGTAAGGCGGCGAAGGCATTTGCTGTATTTAGTTTTACCTGGAATGGCATTCCTCTTATTTATAGTGGTCAGGAATTACCTAACCAAAAGCGATTAGAATTTTTTGAAAAAGACGTCATTAACTGGAACGGGACTTATGCTATGGCTCCATTTTATAAAACCCTTACCGCCTTGCGAAGTAGAAACCCTGCACTTCGTGCAGCAGACGATAAGGTGCAAACTTATTACTTGCAAGCAAATGGAGGCAATGGAAAAATACTGGCTTATCTAAGAAAGAACGGAGATAAAGCTGTGCTGGTATTACTAAACCTTAGCGACGAATTTCAGAAAGTTGGTTTTACGGAGACTGCCATCGTTGGAAAATATAAGAAAGTATTTGGTCCGCAAGAAGATGTGGAAATAGGCGAAGGTCATAAGTTCAGTGTGCAGCCCTGGGAATACCTTGTATTTGAGAAATAAATATTCCAGTTATAAGTCTGTTCCTCGTATTGTAATTAATTAAACATAACTGCAGAATGAAAAATGTAATGAAGCAAATAGTTGTAAGCACATTATTCGTAGCGGTAGTGTTGCACACTGCAGTTGGTCAAGCGCCCGCCAGAGACACAATCCCTTTTAACACTGGCTGGGAATTTAGTTTTGTAAACAGTGTTTTTAAAAACCCCTCCTCACAGCTTGTAAACCTGCCACACACATGGAATGCCGGCGAAGTAAAAAATACTGCTACTAATTATCAGAGAGCTGCTGCTGTATACGTAAATAGCTTTTTTGCAAAGAATGAGTGGCAAGATAAAAGAGTATTTCTCTACTTTGAAGGAGCAAATATGGTGGCAGATGTTTTTCTCAATAAAAAATATATAGCCAACCACGAAGGCGGCTACTCCGCATTCTGCATAGAAATCACAGATTCTTTGCAGCTGGGCAGGAGCAATATGGTAAATGTGATGGTGAGTAATACTTACCGCTTAGATGTGCTGCCCATGAGCGGCGACTTTAATAAGTATGGTGGATTGCATCGTCCCGTGTCTATTCTAGTTACAGCAAAAGATTGCATCTCCCCGCTAGACTATGCTAGCAGTGGTGTGTACATTACTCCTACCAATATATCTTCTAAGCAATGTCTGGTGAAAATAAAAACGCTACTCAGCCTAAAAGCAAATGATGCAGCAAAAGCTGTTGTTACAATTCGTGATGCAAATCATAAGCAAGTGGCCACAAGAGATGTAAGTTTTATCGCCAATGCCGGCTTTATTAATTCTGAGTTTACGATTTCCGAGCCGCATCTCTGGAATGGTAAAGCTGATCCTTATTTATATTCTGCCACGGTGAGTTTAATAAGCGCCAGTGGAAATATTATTGATGAAGTAAAAGAAAATTTTGGAGTGCGCAGCTACTTCGCAAATCCTCAAAAAGGTTTTTATCTCAATGACAAACCTTATAAATTATCGGGCGTAGCTTTTCATGAAGATAGAGAAGGAGTGGGTTCTGCTTACGAAAGAAAGCAATATGAAGAAGATGTTAACCTATTGAAAGAGATAGGTGCTTCGGCTGTGCGACTGGCACATTACCCGCATGGGAAGCCTATGTACGACATGGCAGATAGTGCAGGCTTTGTAATGTGGACGGAGATTCCACTTATTGGCTTTGGAGGCAAGGTGGGCGAGGGGTATGTGCATAGTCCGGCAATGGAAGAAAATGCAAAGCAGATGCTGCGGGAGCTTATTCGCCAACACTATAATCATCCCAGTGTTTTCTTCTGGGGATTATTTAATGAGCTTACCACAAACTACGATCACCCATTAGCATTTATAAAAGAATTGCAGACAATTGCTAAAGAAGAAGATAGCGAGCGGCTTACCGTTGTAGCAGATTTTCTCAATGAAAGTCCTTACGAAAATGTAAGCGATATTATAAGCTGGAACAAATATTTTGGCTGGTATGACGGGCAGCCGCGGGATATAGGGAAATGGCTAGATAATAGACATGCGGCTTTACCTAATAGGGCAATAGGCATAAGTGAATATGGTGCTGGTGCCAGCGTAAATCAATTTACAGATAGTGTGTATAAAGTACCCACTACGGGAAAATTTCATCCTATGCAGTGGCAAACTCAGGTGCATGAACAGAACTGGGAAGAAATGCAAAAGCGACCCTGGTTGTGGAGCACTTTCGTCTGGGTATTCGCAGACTTTGGTAGTGAGATAAGAACAGAAGGAGATGCCATGGGAATAAATGACAAAGGACTTGTAACCTATGATAAACAGACAAAGAAAGACGCCTTTTATTTTTATAAGGCTAACTGGAATCCGCAGCCCATGCTGCATTTATGCGAACAGAACTATAAGCAGCGTACAAAAAATATTATTGATATAAAAGCATACAGCACGCTTCCTGAAGTACAATTATGGGTAAATGCAAAAATAATTTCTGCCCAAAATCCTGATTACCTCAAAAGAACAATTTGGAAAAATGTTGCATTGCAGCCGGGCAAAAATAAAATTCAAATAACGGCGGTAGATGGTAAAGTTTTGTATAGGGAAGAAGTGGAGTGGATAGTGGAGTAGGCGTGGAGCGGACGAAAAAATGATTGGTAACTTTTTGGTGGTTCTGGATTATCATGGACAATAATTTTTTTATTGTGGAAAATGTTATGATATACTCAAGCTCAGGCTGACGGTATTAATATTTGATGCCATACAATAATTGTTGGTCCAAAACAATTCACTATGCTATTTTTCAATTTTGATGCCTCTTCAACGCCGGCTAGTAAATATTGGCTCACTTCCAAATTCTTTTTTCTAACTTACCATCCTCATAAACCAATTACACATGAAGAATTTTTCCTTAGCCTTTTTACTGGCGATCCTCATTACGCCTGCCATAGCGCAAAATACAGACAGCCTCTACTTTGTAAATAATTACAAAAAGCAAGAGGTCTACATTACGATGAGAGATGGCGTAAAATTATTTACAAGTATCTATTACCCCACTACCCCAGGGGAAGCCCATCCATTTCTTATTACAAGGACACCTTACTCTTGTAGACCTTACGGAGAAAGCAATCTAGCCTCCATCTGGAGCGGATATAAAAACGAGTATGTAAAAGAGAATTATATTTTTGTATACCAAGACGTGCGAGGCAGATACATGAGCTATGGCGATTTTGAAGATGTACGCCCTTTCAATAAAAATAAAAAAGGAAAAGAAATAGATGAGGCAAGTGATACTTATGATACGGTAGACTGGCTGGTAAAAAATGTAAAAAATAACAATGGAAATGTAGGCGTCTTTGGTACTTCCTATCCTGGATTCTATAGCACGCAAGCAGCGCTTAGCGGCCACCCGGCTGTAAAAGCAGTGAGCCCGCAGGCACCGGTTACGGATTGGTTCATGGGCGATGATTTTCATCACAATGGTGCATTTTTTCCTATGGATGGGTTTTCGTTTTACCCAACTTTTGGTAAGCCGCATCCTAAACCTACTATGGATTACGGAGCAGGGTTTTCCAGCAAGGTAAAAGATAATTACAAGTTTTATTTACAAGCCGGCACTTTAAAGAACCTGTCTTCTATGATAGGCGATAGCATAAAATTCTGGCATGAAATGTATAAACATCCTACCTACGACGACTGGTGGCAAGCTCGTAATGCAAGAGTAGGTTTGTATGATGTAAAGCCCGCCATGCTGTGGGTTGGTGGTGTTTTTGATGCAGAAGATTGTTTTGGAGCCTGGGCATGTTATAAGGCTACCCGCACTCAAAGTCCGACCACAAAAAACAGGATCGTAATGGGACCATGGTACCACGGGCAATGGAGCAGAGAAGGAAGCAAACTAGGTCACATTCAATTTGCCAGCAATACCTCAGATTATTATCAGCAGAAGTTAGAGATTCCCTTTTTCGATCACTATTTGCTAGGAAAAAAAGCTCCCGATAATCAAGCGGAGGCAACTGTATTTTTTACAGGTTCAAATGAATGGAAAGAGTTTAACGTGTGGCCGCCATCAGGTAACAGGCCTACAGAAGTGTATGTTGGCGATAAAAATGCCTTGACATTTACCACGGGAATAAACGGAACGAGCAAATCATTTTATGAATACACAAGCGATCCTGCGCACCCGGTGCCATACACAGAAGATGTACATAATCGCCGCACGAGAGAGTACATGGTAGACGATCAGCGCTTTGCCAGCCGCCGACCAGATGTGCTTACTTTTTCATTGCCTGTTGATAAAGACCTTACCCTTGCCGGGCCAGTGATAGCTAAGCTTATGGTGGCACTAAGTACCTCTGATGCAGATTTTGTAGTAAAAATAATAGACCAGTTTCCTGATGACTTTTCTTACGGTAAAAAAGCGGTTAATGATGATGAGGAAGAAGATACCTATCCCATGGGTGGTTATCAGATGCTGGTGCGTGGAGAAGTAATGAGAGGAAAATTTAGAGAAAGTTTTTCTGAACCTAAGGCTTTTGTACCCGGGCAGCCCACTGCTGTAACCTTTGCCTTGCCCGATGTAGCGCATACTTTTAAAGCTGGTCATACTTTGGTAATACAAGTACAAAGTACCTGGTTCCCGCTGGTAGATAGAAATCCACAACAGTTCTTAGACATTTATAAGGCAGACGAAAAAGATTTTATAAAGTCTGATATTAAATTGTTTTATGGAGATGCGGGTAAGAGTAAGTTTGTTTTGCCGGTGCTACAGTAGATTTTTTTACCGCAGAGATACGCAGAGTTTATCTGTTAACTTATATGGGAGTTTCGCTGAGTTTTTTACTCTGTGGTTTCTTCTCTTAAGCCATGCTCCTTTGTCTAAATTGCAAATTATGAAACTATTAAAAAATAGAGAATGACTAAAAATTCACTGTTGATTAATTTTTACTTGGGGATTAAATCCCAGAACTATTTTTTATTGTTTAGCATTTTAATGCTTTCCATTTTTACCAGATGCCAATCTAGCAAGAACGAAGACCCACTAGCCAGAAAAATCCTTTCAGCGGATTCTATCGTCCTTATTTCGCACGTACTCACAGCGGAGCATTCACCTAAACCAGTTCTAGACTATAGAGTAGGAGATACGGTAGCGGAGAAGGAAGCTGAAGAATATATACCTTCCGAAGCCCCTGCATTGTTGATTGATGGCAAGATTAATGAGGCTATTATTTTGAAACGTAAATCACTAACCAATAATTCTAAGAAAGAACTTACTGCGATTCTTATATCAAAAACAATTGATGATGAATACAATAAGAGGCAATGCGATATGCCACAACACGCGATCGTTATTTATATCAACGGTACACAATCCTATATAGATATTTGCTTTGCTTGCCTTACAGTTCATACCACTGAGGATATAAAATTTTCTGTAATGGATATGAGTCTACAAAAATGGAAAGATTTAGAAGATTTTTTTAGAGCACAGGGTTTTACTCTTGATGAGAGTGAAGAGCTTGAATAGTGTTTGTATCAATAAAAGAAAATAATTTTTCTCCCACCTATTCCTTTGCCTCCTTGCTCCTTTGCGCCCCTTGCGTGAAAAAATTCCTTGAAGAGAAATCAACTGCCGCAAACAGTCACTAAGAAATCTTTCCCCATTTCGTCTTCGCTTTAAAACTATTTAAGTGATGCTTTACTGGTAAGTGTATCTCCATATCCAGTTCCGGATCCTTCTCTAAAATTTCTATAACTTCTTTCCTTGCTACTTCAAGGATATTCTTATCTAGCACTATACTCGCCAGTTTAAAATTGAGTGCACCGCTTTGCCTTGTGCCATCTATCTCGCCGGGGCCACGTAGTTCCAGGTCTTTTTCTGCTATGGCAAAGCCATCATTTGTGGCGGTCATTATTTGCAGACGCTCTCTTCCTTCTCTGCTTATTTTAGGACCTGTGAGCAGAATGCAATAACTTTTTTCTGCGCCGCGGCCTACCCGGCCTCTCAGCTGATGCAGTTGCGATAAGCCAAATTTCTCTGCACTCTCTATCACCATTACGGTAGCATTGGGCACATTTACCCCCACTTCTATAACGGTAGTAGCCACCATTATTTGTGTATCCTGCCGCACAAAGCGATTCATGTTCGTTTCCTTCAGGTCAGAAGCTTGCCTGCCATGCACCATACTTATCCAGTACTGTGGCTCAGGGAAAAATGATTTTACTTCTTCGTAGCCCTTCATCAGATTTTCATAATCTAGCGTAGCACTTTCTTCTATAAGTGGGTAAATGATATAGGCTTGTCTTCCTGATGCAACCTGCTCTTTTATAAACATCATGGTATTGCTACGTTCTTTCTCATTTCTGTGAATGGTGAGTACAGGCGTGCGGCCAGGCGGCAATTCGTCCATGACGCTATAGTCCAGATCGCCATAAGCAGTAAGCGCTAGCGTGCGGGGAATAGGCGTGGCGGTCATTACCAGTATGTGTGGGGGAATGGTATTCTTTTTCCATAACTGCGCTCGCTGGGCTACGCCAAATTTATGTTGCTCATCTACCACTGCCAGTCCAAGGTTGTGAAATTCCACCTTGTCTTGTATCACAGCGTGGGTGCCTATAAGAATGGT
>JBBKWE010000025.1:0-10356 GCA_037968795.1 Ferruginibacter sp. | reverse complement strand
AATTGTACAATAACAGTGTAAGTTCCTGCTGGAGCGCCGTTTTTCGTTGGAACTTTACTATTAATACTTTTTGCTAAATATGCTTTCCACCCTTCTGTCCCTTGTTTAAAATCTGCTTCCCTCAGATAAGTAAAATTGGGGATAACTGCGCCATTCTCATCAAACCCTTCTTGTACTATTGTCTTAGAATTTTTGTCGTATGAGTAGTGACCCTGTACCATGCCATTAGGATAAAAATTAAACGCTTCCTTTAAAAGTGAATACTCATAATAAGCAGTAGAGTCTATTTTTATGCCATCTTCAGAATATTTTACTCTAAAACCTACAGGGACGATGGAGGAGGTATCTGAATATAGAGATTTGCTGTAAATCGAATTGTCTCTTTCTCTGTAATAAATGCCTTCATATTCATTATTTTTTTTAAAATACTCCGAGCGGTACACTGCTTTTTCTGCAGGGGTATATAACCAGGATGAATCATAATACCGCACAATAGGCTTGTCCTGCGAAAAAGAAGTATAAGCAGCAACCATCAAAATAGTTATCAAAGATAGTTTTCTCATAGTACGGTGATTTTTTAAGCTCATAAATATAGGTTTTCAAGCTCAATCTAATTCATTTTTGAGCTACAAACTAAGCCCAACTGAGCTACAAATTGCTTTTTGCCGGGATAATCTCAATGAAAGATAAATAGATGGGTTTACAACAACTCCACATTAGGGTCCCAAAAAACTTTTTCAAAATCCACTACCTGCTCAGCTTTCACTTTTATGCCTTCCTTCTCCAGCAGTTCCTGCATGGCGGTAGGCGTGTCAAAATGTGCTTTGCCGGTGAGCATGCCTTGCCGGTTTACCACCCGCTGCGCCGGTACTTTTGGCTTTATTTTGTGGGCACCATTCATAGCCCATCCTACCATGCGGGCACTTTTTTTCGTGCCTAGGTATTCTGCCACAGCACCGTAGCTCGTCACTTTTCCCTTGGGAATTTGGCGCACTACGGCATATACATCTTCAAAAAAGCTGTACTGCTTATGTTCTGTCTTTGCTATCGGTATTTTGTTGCTGGCTTTGGGCATTTCTTTTTCTTCTATAGTATTGTTTTTCTCCTTCGGGCACCATATCGTAGTTGTATGGGCAGTGTTTGCAGCCACTGCCACAGCAATGTCCTCTGCGCAGGTGGTAGGCTTCTGTAAGCACCACGTAGCCATCTGCATTGTAGTAAAAATCTACATTTTCTTCTAGCTTTGCCATCTATCCTTCTTCCTTATTTTCTGTTTCTCTAAGCTTTTCTTGCAGAGCATCATCTTTATCCTCTACGGTTGATGGCAATGAAAACTCCAGGTAAAAAATCTTTTCACTTTTTGCTATATCCAATCCTTCGTAGTGGGTGCGTATAGCAAGCTCCGGTGCATGTGCTCCGGCATATACATTATCATTTTCCTGCAATAAGCTGAGGCTATACATCTCTATAACCAGCTTTGTAAATTTATAAAGGTCTGGAGAATCCGTTTTTAGGTGAATGCTTCCTCCTGGTTTTATGATCTGTGTGTACTGGCGAAGAAACTTTGGGTGGGTCAGACGCTTTTTTGCTTTTGCGGTCCGTAGTTGAGGGTCAGGAAAAGTAATCCATATCTCACTTACTTCATCGGCAGCAAAATACTTTTCAATATCCTCTATTTGTATGCGAAGAAATGCTGCATTTTTATAACCTGCCTCCTGTGCCTTGCTGGCTCCCAGGTACATACGATTCCCTTTTATATCTACACCAATGAAATTTTTGCCGGGGTGCATAGCGGCTAGCGCTACAGTATATTCTCCTCGGCCACAAGCGAGTTCCAGCACTATGGGGTTGTCATTGCCAAAGTGCGCAGCCCATGTACCTGCAGTTTCAGTAGGGTGTTCCTTAGTGTTTTGTAGTTCTTTAAACTGATTAAATCTTAATAGTTTCTTGTGTCCCATATTGTGTACAAAGATAATGCTCTGTAAAACACTAGTATAATTATAGCACTTGAAATATATACATGCCAAGAAAGCTGGTGAACGAGAAACGAAATTGTCTGAAGAGAGCTATAAATGATTTTTGTGATTCTCATACTTATCGAATTATCTTTTTCCTTTTACGTTTGACCTGCCTTTGCTTCTTTGCTAGCTTTGAGTAAGATGTATTTCTTCAGATATTTGCTTGAACAAAATATTGCCGCAAATCTTCTATCTTGCTAGCGAAATAAAATATAGTTCAATAACGATATAATGGCATTCATAGATTACTACAAAGTACTGGAGCTCGATAAAAAAGCAGACGCTGCTGCCATAAAAAAGGCATACCGCAAACTCGCACGAAAATATCATCCAGATGTAAATCCAAATAATGAAGAAGCGCATAAAAAATTTCAGCAGATAAACGAGGCAAACGAAGTGCTTAGCGATCCGGAGAAGCGCAAGAAATACGATAGGTACGGTAAGGACTGGGAGCAGTCTGATCAGTTCCATGCTTACAACCAACAAAGAGCGCAACAGCAGCAATACGGTGGTGGCGGTGGTTTTGAACAGTTTGGCGGTGGAGATTTTAGCAGCTTCTTTGAATCAATGTTTGGCGGTGGCGGCGGTTTTCAGCAGAGCAGAAGAGCGGCTTACAAAGGACAGGACTTGCAGGCAACCCTGCCTCTCACCCTAGAGCAGGCTATGACCACCCATAAGCAAACCTTTACTATAAATGGCAAGCAGGTTCGAATCACTGTTCCCGCCGGCGTAGAGCACGAGCAGGTAATCAAACTTAAAGGATATGGAGCACCGGGTAGCAATGGAGGACCGGCAGGCGACCTCTTCATAACATTTACAATTATGCCACACAAGGATATAAGAAGACAGGGTAACGATTTATACCTAACTAAAGAAATAGACTTGTATACAGCCCTGCTGGGTGGAGAAGTGCTTATAGAAACTTTGAGTGGCAAGGTAAAACTAAAAGTGCAGCCGCTTACCCAAAACGGCACAAAGACACGATTAAAAGGCAAAGGTTATCCTGTTTACAAACAAGAAGGGATGTTTGGCGATTTTTATGTTACCTACGAGGTAAAACTACCGCTGTCGCTCTCGGACAAACAAAAAGAACTTTTACAGGAAATGAAAGACCAGGAAAAATAATATAATTATGAAATGAGCCATCACAATATTTGATACCAATCAAAATGTTTATCAGGCGAATTCCATGTGGCAATAATCAATAAAAACAAACACATGAAAGAAACACTCATACCCATACGAATAATATGTGCACAACATAATGTAGCAATAGAATTTGCAGAAAACCTGTACGAGTGCGGACTTATAGATATCATAGAAGAGCAGGAAGAAAAGCATATACAGGAAGATGCTCTGGAGCGGCTGGAAAAAATGATACGGCTTCACCGCGATCTCGAAATAAATATAGCTGGCCTGGAAACGATAAACCACATGCTGCTAGAGATGGAAAAGCTACAAGAAGAACTTAGAGTTACCCGCCGGCGACTGTATTTTTATGAGCAGGAGTAAGATTTCTTATTTCCCTGTTCCCCATTTTTCTTCAATTGCTTTATGACGGTAATCAAAAATTCCCTGCAACTGCTTTTTTACAAAAAGCCTATTCGCCACATCTCCCAATATCCATAGAGGCAAGCGATAATGAACCAGGTCATTCATCTCTACACCGCCCGGCACTTCTTTAAAATGATGCTGGTGGTGCCAAAGGGAATACGGTCCATATCGCTGCTCATCTACAAAATATTCTTTGTCTTTTACGTGCGTGATCTCGGTCATCCAGTATATAGGAATTCCCAGAACAGGCTTTACGCTATACTCAATTATTTGTCCCGCATAGGCTTTATCTGCAAGACCGCTCTTAATCACAAAGCCCATATCCGGCGGTGTAATAGCCTGAAGGTTTGCCGGGCTGCTAAAGAAATCCCATGCCTCTTCCAGACTTATGGGAAGAAATTGTTTGGTAGCGAGTTTATATGTTTTACTCATTGTTCTTTTGTATGTGGTATTAGTTTGTCATCACAAGCTCCTGCCTGTAATGCACAGCTACAACAACCGCAGGAGCATATTGTTTTGTGTCAACATATTTTCTGAAAACCTTTACCCATTACCCCTATATATTTTACTACTTTTACGCTTTATTTTAATAGCAATACAACTGCATGCAAGCATTACTTATTACCGGGGGAGCAGGATTCATAGGGTCACATCTTACCAGACTATTTGTAAATAAATATGAGCATTATCATATTGTAAATCTTGATGCGCTTACCTATGCCGGCAATCTGGAGAACCTAAAAGATATTGAAACTGCCAGCAACTATACTTTTGTAAAAGGAAATATTTGTAATCTGGAATTGCTTCGCTCTTTATTTGAAAAGTATAAGTTCTCAGCCGTACTGCATTGCGCTGCAGAAAGCCACGTAGACAGATCTATTACAGACCCGTTGGCATTTGTACAAACGAATGTAATGGGAACAGCTTCTCTCCTTCAAGCCGCCACAGAAAGCTGGAAAGGCAGTATGAACGGGAAGATTTTCTACCACATTTCTACAGATGAAGTGTATGGCACCCTGGGCGATACGGGATTCTTTACAGAAGAAACCTCCTATGATCCTCGCAGCCCTTACTCTGCAAGCAAAGCCAGCTCAGACCATTTTGTAAGAGCCTACTATCACACCTATGGCTTGCCTATAAAAGTAAGTAACTGTAGCAATAATTATGGTCCTTTTCATTTCCCAGAAAAGCTTATCCCACTAGTGATTAATAACATCATTCACAAAAAACCATTGCCTATTTATGGTAAAGGAGAAAACGTACGGGACTGGCTTTTTGTAGAAGACCATGCCCGGGCAATTGATCTTATTTTTCACAAAGGCGCCATTGGCGAAACTTACAACATAGGCGGCCACAATGAGTGGAAAAATATAGACCTTGTAAAAGAGATTTGCAAGCAAATGGACGAAAAGCTGGGCAGAGAAAAAGGAGAGTCAGAACAACTGATCACCTATGTTACGGACAGGGCAGGCCATGACCTTCGCTACGCCATCGATGCACAAAAACTTACCGATGAACTAGGCTGGGAACCTTCCCTGCAGTTTGAAGAAGGTATTGGTAAAACAATAGATTGGTACTTAAGCAATGAGGAGTGGCTTACGCATGTAACGAGTGGGGCGTATAAGGGGTATTATGAGACGGCGTATGGTGGGTAATGGGAAATTATTAATCTTTAATTATTAATGAGGTCGGAGAGTTTGAGTTTTGGCCTCTATTTTTTCTGCAATAAATATTACTCCGGAATAGAATCCCTAATGTACCTCACTAGCTCCGTTACCTTATCATAACTATATAGCCGCTCATCCATGGCATTGAGTACATGCTTAGAGATTACCCAGCTCATAGTGTAGTCCATACTGTCTTTTGGTTTGTACAAACTCAGGTGCGAAAAATGTTTTCCTTTTAGCGGCTCGTTATTTATACTCGCAATATACTTTTGCAGGCGAAAATCATTTACAGAAGTTTGTGTACCGTAGGCACCTAGTAGCGTTTTTATGGGTGATGCAAGGTCATTGGTAAATGGATTAACAGATTTTAATTCTATCTCTTCACTAGGATCATTTGTAATGTGTATGATATGGAATTCTATTTTATTTTTGTAGGCGGCATACTCTGGCCTGTCCAGTAATTGCTTGAGGGTAAAAATAGTTTCAAAAACGGCACCCGAACCAGAATTGTCAAAATAGCCACCGTCTACAAAGTAATTAGGCTCTACTTTACAAGTATCGCAAGGTTTATGGTCTATACGACCTGCTGGACTCAGATAAGGGAAGCTGGCACCTAGTACCACAGCGGTGCTTAGCTTCATATCTTTCTTCTCATCTAGCAAACTAAGCACGTCTATTCTTTTATTAAATACAGAATCCTCTACAAGAATATTGCTTATGACGCCGGGGCTGCCGTCTTGCATTCTTGTGGTATTTATATAAAGCAGCGGAAGGGGATTTGCTTCGCCTTTTTGGGTCATTAATTTTGCAAATGAAGTACCAAGCCGATTGCGAAGAAACACTTTTTCGTCCGGTGCTTTCTCCAATGCAAAACTAAGTGCAGAAGCTCTGTCACTAACTTGATAGAGTGTAATAAAATTTCTAAAAATATCCGGGCCTAAAGTACGTGCAAGGGTAAAGGTGAGGAAGTCACTTTTTAAATAATCACGAGTTGCTTTTACCAGTGGAGAAGCATCTTTGCTTTTTTGCAATAGTCTGTCTTTCCCTTTGAGCAAGCAAAAGAAAGTAGCATTTCCCACACTACCACCAGAGGCGCCGGATAGACAAAAAAGATGTTTTGAAAACTTTCCCTGCGTTTCATCTTCTATCCTAGAAAGTACAGAAGCCGCCCAATATCCTGAGCGGGAAGCTCCGCCATTGGCCATTACGAAGTAGACAGGATATGGCTTTGCAGAATCTGCAAAATAGTTTTGTCGGCTACTATCTGCTAGCCAGTGATCAAAATATTCTTTAAGCGACTGCCTGTTTTGGTACATAGCAGAATCAGCTGGTTTCTTACTTAGCCTGGTGTAGTGAGGCTCAGAAATGAAGCCTACAAGAAAAGCCAGTGTGACAAATAGCACATGAAAGTTAAACCGATTGAGAATGGATAATAGAGCCACAGCATTGCCCAAACCTACCAGCACGCCAAAGGCTAAAAGCAGAAAGGGAAAGGAGCCTATCCAGGTAGAAAAACCTACAGAAAATATAGTGGCAAAATAAATGATAGCAGCAAAAAAGCTGATGACATTGAGCGCAATAAAATACTCGCGGTCTTCTTTATCTGCTACCAGTAATTTAAGCTTGCCCCAAAATCTCAGTTTTACCACTTTTTCCGGTACATGATCTGGTTGCTGAAAAGAATAATCATTATTGATGTCAATCAGGTTTCTCCTTATGAGTACAAAAACGATAAAACCGATCTGATACAGTAGCAATAATATGACCAGCCCCCAGACCCACCTGTATAGTACAACGATGAGCGTAGCACCAGCAATAATGGTGTAAGTAGCAAACCTTATCTTATGCCAGTTAGAAATTTTTGCTTTTAGATTCTTGTTATTTTTTTGACGAAGTGATCTTGTAACTGCCTGGTACAATAAAAAATAATAGGGAAAACTTAACCAGAACAAAATGGAGCAGGCAATTTTACTCAGATGCGGTGCCTTGGGGTAAGGTAACTGAAAAATGCCCAGCAATACAATTGTGATGCAGGTAAAAGCCAGTATCCTGGGTGCCTGCACTTTTATTATAAGCCAGAGCAAGTGCTCATTGGACTCCATGAGTTCTTTGCCTTTGGCCACCAGTCTTGTGGTGTACCAGGTAATGATCATCCAGAAAATTAATGCCAGCAAGAAAAGCCCGAAAACCTTTTTGTTTTCTAGCGTAATGATAACCACATCTTTCCCTTGTGGCAATTCCCAGAAACAGAAATAGGCAAAGATGAGAAACAAAATGGCAGGAAAGAAAAGCCATATTGCCCGAAGAATATACCGCCAAAAATCGCCTTCAAAAAGATCCTTGTAGTTAATGACCTTTTTAGCAGAATCTATTGGTAAAGACTGGTTCATAATGCGTTATTGCGGTTTTTTTGCTTTTTCCCATCTTCCGAGGGATTTCCTAAGTTTTTACTGTCAGAAATAATAAATTTCCCCAATGCACACACTATTAATATATGGGCTTGTCATCTTCTGCATCGGTAGCCGGCGGCGGAACTGTCTCTGCAGGAGTTATCACCTTTGGCCGCACTGGCTCGTTTATTACTTCTACCACTTCTGCTTCCTGCACTGCTTTTCTCTTGGTATTGTTATCGTAAACTGTGCGCAGTTTTGTGTTGGTCGATTTATTATTTCTGTATAAGAGAAATCCGCCAGCACCTAGTAGCAGTATCCCACCTATTAAAGGAATATTGCCCATAGGCCCGCCCATATCTGCAGGGAAAGTAAGGAAGGCATTCCCAAAACTGTCTTTCTCTACCTTGGCATCAGTTGTGCCTTCTGGCAGGTGAAGCTTCATAGTAACCCCTTCTTTGGTTGTAAGCAAAAAGTCTTTATCCGTAAGCTTATTTATATCCGGGTCTTTTGCTTCCAGGTCGGCTTTCCAATCTCCATTAGCATCTACATCCATAAAGCCTTCTATTTTAAAAGAGATCTTATTTGTACGGTCGTCCAGATCCTGGTCATATTCAAAGTCTGACAATACGTAGGTAGGGAAATTCCTTATCATAGTATTCTTAAGAATAGAAGTATTGTTCCCTACACTCTTCTGGAAAAAATCCCAGGTGCTGGCATTATACTTATTGGTGTAGGTGCAAGTGGCGCTGCCTTTACTGTCGATATCAATGTCAATATTTGTTTTTATTCCATTATCTATTTGCGCTTTTGCCTGAGTACTTATTAAAAAGCACAAACAAACCATCAAGAGTGTTATACTGATTATTCTTTTCATAAAATGTCTTTGTTATCAAAAAAAATTAAACTTTAAAGCAAGGTTACTTTGATACCTTACCTAAGTGAATTGAAAATATTATTAGCCGTCTTTTGCATATTTATTTTGGAATCACCTCCAACTGAGATTCCTACGATGCCGCTCCCACCACTTTTAAAAGCTGCCACCCATCTATACATTTCTTGTTGGCTGCCTGTTTCTCCTTTATAAAGAGAATATCCATTTTCAGTACCAATTTTTTCATATCGCAAACTCCAGCCTATAGATGCACCTTTTTGATTTACATAATTAGCTATTTTGTTCACTACCTGGTCAGCGTTGTTCGCATTATTAAAACTATAAACTTCTACAAATTGGTTATTACTGCTATTACTATAAGAAGTTACCATTTCTCTCATCGAATAGTCATTTTTTGGTACTTGTCGCCAACTTGATGGATATGCAAAATTTATTACACCATTGTACACTTTATAGCCACTAGGTACAGAGCCACCACCAGTGTTATCACCTCCTCCGCCACCGCTAGTACTTCCATCTGGTGATACGGCATATCCTGTATTTACATTAGAGGCTACAGATCCTCCTTCAAAGCTTTTAGCGATCTCGTCTATCCTTTGTCTGAGATAAGTGTCGTCTTTTAACTCCATGGCTATAGCCCCTTCTTTTATAGCTTCCCTCACATCGAGAACCATGTAAGCCGGGTCTCCCATTTGCGCCTGCTGAAAGAATTTTTGAAGGTTTTGCATTCCAGCTTTATAAGCCTCCTGTCCGCTACTTATACCTCCAATGCCTTCGCCGCCTATACCTGTAGATTCTATAGCATAATAACTGTTGTTCATTTTAAAACCCGGATACGCATGTCCCGGAACCAGGTAAATAATGGGGTCTAGTCCGGCGCACATCATCACACTGGCATACAGCAATGAAAGTTCTATACAAAGTCCGGTCTTGCCGGTAACGACTTCCCTAGGTAGCCTAATACTTTGGGTTATGGTACTTACATCGCCTAGTTTTTCCGGTACACCTGTGGTACCACTATACACCATATGGCTTCTCAATGTAGCTTCGTATACACCCAGCATAAAGCGAAGCGCCTCCTCTTCTTTCTGTACCACGGATGCTTGCTCCCCTTTTAGGATCTTCTCTTGTATTTTCTGTGTAAGATATTTTATGATAGGGTCCTCTGGTGTAATAAGGCAGTTGAGCAGTTCTTTATTATCAAAGTTCTCGGCGGCTGTTCTTATTTCGTCTGCCGGTATATAGCTGTAGATGAATTCGTTTCTGCCTTTAAATGGAATAGAAAATGAATTTTCTATATCTTTTATATTGCCGCCCTTTACCATAATATTCACCTCTTCTTTGGATGAAGTAGTTTTCTCCACTATTTTCTCGGGGAATTTTGGGTAGCAATTTACTACCACGGTTTGTCCCGGAAGGATCTTTGCTATTTTCCGGCAGGTGGTCTTTTCTATATAGTTGGGGATCTCATATTCCACTTCTACATTCTCTGCCGTGTGGCTGCTATTGTTTTTCAGTACCATTTTGAAAAGGCTGTACTTCCCTTCGAGTGCTTCATCATTTGCGTATACTTTGTATACTGCCGGCATGATTGCAGGAGCAGGCATGATCTGCACATCTAGCTTGGCCGGCGAAATGATAGAATAAATGGGTTTGCTAAAGGCCATTAATAACCCTGCTAAAATTAAAAGAATTGGTAAAAGATTGCCTTTTTTTGTGAAAAACGAAGCTGATTTACTCATGAGATAAGAGTTTATGATTACTGGTTATTGTAGATTTATCTGAAATATAAATTTTTTTAGGAACTTAGATTCAATATTACTGATATATTT
>JBBKWE010000024.1:0-14034 GCA_037968795.1 Ferruginibacter sp. | reverse complement strand
ATAAATTTTGCGGAAAGGGTAGAGTCCTGTAAAATAGAAGGAGTTCGTAATTAATGCTTATTATGCATCAGTCCTCATAGCCACTTTTTATTACAGTCGAGATCATTTTAAACTGTTCGTCAGCATTAAAACAATGGTTTGCATGCGCCGGTATTATGATACCCTGGCCTCTCTGTAATTTGAAATTCTCCTTATCTATGCTTATCTCTGCCGTGCCATCTATAATTTGTATATAGTTATCAAAAGGAGAGGTCTTCTCTGCCATCTCTTCCCCTGCTGCAAAAGAAGACACCGTAACATTACCTGTTGTTTTTTTTATGATCGTTCTGCTTAGTACGGAGTTGGGAATATACTCTATGATCTCTACAATGATGTGCATCTTTCTTTTCTCTAATTCTGCGCCTTCTTCGTATATTTTCTGATTAGTCTTTTCCATTTTTAAAAATTTGCCTGTATAGGTAAGGTTTAAGTCTATGCCTTACAATGCATGGCTATTACGGATTCTCCTGCTATTCTGCCTTATGTAAAAATCAATTGCGTGGAAGATAGTTTAAAAAGACTTGACAGGCGTTACAAAACCTTGACCAAGAATTACATAATTCACACATTACACATACTTGCTTATGCCCCTCTGCTTTTTGAAAAATAGTTTTTAACAAAAGCACGTTCTTGGTTTTCTGTCATTTTATCTGTCTGCACCGTTTCTATTTTTATTTTATCGAAATGCGTATCTGCCTTTAAGAGGTTGAGCAACTCTGTTTTTGCGTTGGTAGCCCAAAGTTTAAAACGTCATCAAATTCAGTTATAATTTCCGCCAATTTTTCGTAATACTCCGCCTGCTGTTGATGGTTTTTGTTTTGCATCATACTTTCGCCCTTTTGCAGGGTTTTCTCTTTTTCTTCGTGGGTAAATTCACACTCTATAATTGTGGTCAGCATAGGCAAGTCAATCCTCATCAGATGCAAACTGAAATGATCCATCTACATCCCTAATTTTTTTTCAGTTTTCATTCTTATTGAATACGTTTTTATCAATTTAATTTTTATTGATTGAAATAATGGTAACAATGAGAATGCCACGGTTGTCGTCACTGTGACTATTATAGCAATCACAAGAAATTGCTTCGGGGTTAACTACCCCTAAAGGTTTTACCAGAAGCCAAGAGAGATTCTTTAAAGGCGGGTTCCTTGTTTATAAATGCCATTGAGACGTACAAAACGACCTTGTTTGCTTTGGGAACAATTTCCTTGATACGTTTTACAGGTATTGCTATTTTATGTCCGCCTACCCAGCTATGTGTATCTATTACCACATCAGCAATATTCCATGTCACTGTATCTATGATAAAATCTTTCGCATAGCCTATTTCGCCGTCTGTTGCGTGGATAAAATAACCCGTGAGCCCTTCACTGCTGTATAAAGGCGAATCATCTCCTACATGCTTGGTAGCATTATCCTTTCTTTGTACGGTTTCTATATTTACAAGTGCTGCAAAATTCATTGCCGCTGGAGGATTACCTGCATAAGATCTCTTCCCTCCATAATTTCCCCAGGCATAAGGTCCATGCCTTTTTCTTTCCCGCCTGCAGGCTTCCGGTTTCTCGGATTCGATATCCAGATTGCTTTTTATTTGCTCTTTTGTTATGTTGATGGGGAATTTTCTATTCGCCCAATCGGTTGCCAGCAAAGCCTGCGGGGTGATAAGTACTTTTTTGTTTGAAAACCAATTGCCGGTTTCTATAACAAAATAGCGGATAGCCCAGGTTTTCAAATCAAAATAGAGCTCTTTTAATTTGCCTGCTTCACCGTTTGTGGCAACCATGCTAAATCCGTGTAAACTGTTGATAGTGCATTGCATAATTTCTCTTTTTTATTAAAAGGGTTTAATTTTTCTATGCCCATATTTAGTTATGCTCCCGCTCCTCACACCCTTCTTATAAGTAGCGCCTATATGGTAGCTTGATCAAATACAGCAGGAAGGCCTTGCTCAATTTAAATCGGAATCCAGACTTCTGGAATTCTACAAATTCAATGAGCACGCCTTACCTGGTATTTAGCTATAGCCATAGGAAAGAGATAAATCATTTGAGATAGACAAAAAGACTATATCGTAAAAAGTCAAAATCATCTATTTATTTTTCAGGTTAGGAAATATCTTGTTCTTAGGAATGTTCTCTCAATATCACTGCGCACCTTTCTACCATCAGTTAGCGCTTGTTCTAAGTTCTTCCTCACCGGCAGGGTATTGTATATCAGCATTATCCTCGGCTGTTATAAAAAATGATCTGGGCTTAAAAGGCGTCTTTGTTTTTACTTTTTGAATACTTCCATAACACCCTTTCTTAGGGGTATCGTTTTTTTCAGAAGCTAGATCAAAGTCAAATGGGAAGCCTAAGCTATTTTTAAAACCAGGAACCTGACCTCCAGAATGTTTCAATTTCATTGAGGGCTGCTGTTCCTTGTATTTAGCTATTTCAATGGGATCCCCAAAGAGATAAAAGAATTTTAATTTCCAGGTTTTAGCATTTCGCAGGTCCTTCCAGATATCTACCAGTTCATGAAAATTTATATGCAGTGGATTAGACTTATGCTCTATATTATGCGTAACGCCGTAGGTTACCTTTTCTTCTTCTTTTTGATAAGTGTTAAAAAGGCGATCCCAGATAATGAAAGTGGCGCCGTAGTTTTTATTCATGTACTTCTCTTGCGTGCCGTGGTGTACACGGTGGTTAGACGGCGTTGCAAAAATGTATTCTATTGCCGGGTGTAGCCGCCCAATGTACTCTGTATGCACCCAGAACTGGAAAAGCACAGCTACCTGGCTTACAATAAAGAATATGATAGGATGAAACCCCAAGAGCGCTACAGGTAGAAAAAATATTATTTTGAAATGCTGTATCCAGCTAAGCCTGAAAGAAACGGTTAAATTGTAATGCTCACTACTATGGTGTACTACATGGGTAGCCCACCAAATCCTTTGCTGGTGCGCTATTCTGTGCGCCCAATAATTGCAAAAATCAAAAATGATGTAGCAGGGTATTAACCACCACCAGTTAAAGAACATTCTCCACGGAACCAGATTATATACAACTATAATTAAGTATAAAAGAACGAACTTAAGCGCAAATGCAATGGCAACATTCCCAACGCCTACCAGCACAGATCCTATAGTTTCGGCTTTTTGATAGACCGCCTTTTTTTGCTTGTAAGAAATAAACCATTCGAGCAAGACAAAAAAGAACAGGAATGGTGCTGCTGCCACAATAAGCTCTGGGGAGTTGCCAGAGACCTCTTTAATTTGCGAATACAGTATTTGGGGTGCCCCAAACAAATCATTTAGGTTTAAAAGGAATATGTCGTAAAAATTAAAAATCATCAATTTGTTTTTCCGATCAGGTAGTATTTTCTCTCTTAGAAGGTTCTCACAATATCTATTTGCTCTCTGCTATCATCAGTTAGCGCTTGTTCTAAGTACTTCCTCACCGGCAGGGTATTGTATATCAGCATTATCCTCGGCTGTTATAAAAAATGAGCTAGGCTTAAAAGGCGTCTTCGTTTTTAAAGAACTTTTTAAGGAGCTGGAAAAAAGTCCGCTAGAGGTTTTTAACTGCCCAATATTTTTTCTGCCATTTTCCTCAGTTTCCATCCATACCACATAGGTAGATTTTGCAGGACTAAGTCTATTAGGATCAGCTAATCGCTTTACTTTTAAATCAATCTCGTAATTGTTGTTATTGTCTTTTTTTACCTTAACCGAACCCTCCGCTGCGGGTACTACAGAAGATCTTGTAAATGCATACTTTGTAGCACAGGAAGGCAGCATAAAAATGCTGAGTAAAAGTGTAAGTACAGTATAATGAAAGGTTAAGCCTTTAAATTTAATTGAGTTCATAATTTTTAATTGAAGTATTATTTATTTTATTTATTTAGTATCGCAAACCTGCACACGGGTAGAATGATACAGTTATTATAAG
This sequence comes from Ferruginibacter sp., assembly GCA_037968795.1. Taxonomy (GTDB): domain Bacteria; phylum Bacteroidota; class Bacteroidia; order Chitinophagales; family Chitinophagaceae; genus Ferruginibacter. The sequence goes on along the minus strand of JBBKWE010000024.1, from coordinate 10,060 downwards.
TGAGGGAAAAACAGCCGACATTTTCCTGAGCCAATTGCAGAATAACTGGAGTTTTAGTTTACAAAACACGTTGTGTACAGTAAAGCCATCCAAAGTTGGCTCCATTTACAGGATAAAGTGTTATATAATATTGTAAATAAGTTGCATCATTCACACATTTAAACGCTGCGACTAAAAACCAGAAGAGTTATAAATAAAATTTGAAGGGGGTTCCAGAGGTTAGATACTTGCAGCTCCTGTCCTGGCATTAATGTAAATAATAGCGGGATCGAAAAAATCCATAGGCTGGAGTCAAACTAGACATCCTGTAATATTTGTTTTGGCAACAAAAACCGATAATGTGATAGGCGGTATAGGTATTGCGGTAATCAAAATTATATTTTGAAAGAAGGGGTTTTTAGACCTTGTTTGAAACAATAATAAACTTACGTTCTGGTAGAAACCAACTCACTCCACAAGCGCCTGCCGCTCTATCATAAATTCCAATATTTCTTCTAGACTTATGCCTGCCCTTTCTAAAGCATCTGCCACTTCATGACGGTTTACGCCGGCAGCAAAGGCTTTGTCTTTTAGCCTCTTCTTCACGCCTTTTATTGCCATACCGCCATAGCCTTCTGGCCGCATAAGACTATAGGCGTGCAGGAAGCCGCTGAGCTCGTCAAAAGCATAAAGCATTTTATCCATTTCTGAAACGGGCTCTACACCAAAATGATTGTGGCCGTGGCTGGCTATTGCATGAATTATTTCAGGGTCTACCTGGCGGGTTTCCAGCTCTTCTATGATCTTGCTACAATGCAGTTCTGGCCATTGCTCCCAGTCAGCATCGTGCAGCAGACCGGCCATTTCCCAGCGCCATTGCCCTGCTTCATCAAGGGCGAGTTTCTCTGCCGCCCAGGATTTCATAAGTGCTGCAACCTGCTTCATGTGTAGCTGCAGCCGGGGATTGGGCACCCAGGTTTGTAGTAAGCTATTAGCTTCGTCGCGGCTTAGTACATTTCCCTTATTTGCGGAGTTGCCAAAGCTGGTTCGTTGGAGTTGTAATGACATAATATTTTTTACGTAGGAAGATAAAAGTTTATGAGGAGTTATGGTATTTACGTGGCAAAAAAAAAGCCAGTTGCCGTGTGTAACTACCCGTGCTCCATTTACTTCAAAAAAAGGAACTCATTCTTGATTAATAAAACTGGTTCTTTTCTACTGCCTTTTGCACAAAGACTGGAGACAAAAAAAGCCGCTGTAATAAAATACTACAGCGGCTTTTAATTTTCTTTAAGTGAAAAAATTATTGCTTACTTATCACTAGTGTTTCTTTTTTAATTCCGGCAATTACTTTCAGGTAGTAGTTACCACTCGCAAGGTTAAGATCTGCAATAGGAAGAGAAACTGATCCCTGCCTGTTGCCCGGCTGCCAGCGTTTTATAATCTGACCAGTTGCAGAGGTAAGCGAAAGTCGCAGATTATCTCCTGCGGCGTTATTTACTAAAATTGTTATAGAACTGCTTACAGGATTACCCAGCAATTCTACAAATTTATCCGTCTTCGGATTTATAATTTTAAGGCTTGCACTATAGGTAAATCTGCCATCCTTATCTACCATTTTTAATCTATAGAAGTTTACAGATTTAGCTTTTTGCGCATCTGTAAAAGTATAGTTCTGCGCCGTACCCGTAACCAAACTCCCTGGCACAATACCGGCTTGTGTAAATACAGTACCATCATAGCTGCGTTCTATTTCAAAATGTTTGAAGTTCGCAGGCTTATTAGCTTGCCAGAAAAGTTCTCCTTTTTCATTGGCGTTTAAGAATCCACTAAGAGAAAGGAGATTAATTGGAAGAACTACATTGTTGTCTACTAAAAAGAATTTAGAGAATCCTGTAAATGAGCCATTAAATACATAACCTGTTCCCAGACTAGTTACAGTAGGCGTTATTATATCAGTGTTAGAGCCATCTGATGCACTTATCGTAGCCGCTGTTGTCTTTGCTAAACTAAGTGTTGAAGGGTTCTTGCCAGCAAGCTCATCAGCTGTAAAGTATATTCCTACATTGTAAGAGGCCCCTGCATTGCTAGAAGGAGTTATGTCAAAAACCTTTTGAGATCTTTGTCCTCCCTGGTAGGTCTGCCATGTATTACCCGCCTCACTTATAGTAGAAGTAACACAACCTATGTTTGCAGAAACTGCAGAAAGTTTTGCTATAATATCTTGTCCGGAATAGAAGTGGAATGTACCATTGCTGGCAAGATATTCTGTAGCTGTGGTGCTGGCTGCAGTAGATATTGCGTTGCCACTTACGCTTGCATTAAAAATAAGGTCTGCTCTATTGTCATTAACAAAGGCGGTAGGTAGATCACATCCACTACCCGGAGCTGGTGTTGCCTGATTCGAATAGAGTGAAGGCCTTATTCCAACGCCCAATGGTGCAGAACTTCCTTTTACTACATCATTGACGCCAACTATCGCATTTGTATAACACAATTCAAGAACAATATTGCTTGTGCCGTCCCACGAAAAGGGACTTGAGAAAGTAAAGGTGTTTGTACCTGCTACTGTATTATAAATTGCGGCCGTGTACACATTAGTGAGTCCGGTTTCCCAGCCTCCGGTTGCAAAATCTGACCTGGTACTATTTTTAAGAGATATGTTCACATCGCCAAATGGAATCAAACTACCTTTTGTTATTATTGTATACGTTATGGAGTGTATTAAAGCGGCACGGGTAATACCACTTGCTACTAATTCCGATGCCAGGTAAATGTTCTGAATTCTATGAAGTGGTTTTTCAGCTCTAAAAGGACTTGCATTGCTCACACTGATATTATCATTACCATCTACAGCAAAATTTGTAGGGCCTCCTAAAGCCACAGGTGCCACGTCATTGTCACTAATAGTAAAAGTATATGTCTGATTCGTAGCAGATGGAATTGCATCAGTAGTACCACTAATTGTATAAGACAAAGTAAATTGCTCAGACATTTCTACTTCTGCATCATCATATATTCTAACTAATATAGTTTGAGGAGTTGCTAAACCATCAGCAAAAGTGATTACTTTACTTGGAGCAGCAAAATTGCCGTTTGTTGTAATATCATAGTCTGTACCCTCTGTGGCAGTTGCGCCTGCATTTACAGCAAGTGTAACAGTTGCAGTGCCAACGGGGGCTTTGGCAATTGTCATATCTAAAGAGTATTCTTTATACTTTCTGCAGGTAGATGCTGTAGCTACAGTAGTTTCGGGTCCGTTATCTTCCGTTCTTATAAAACGGATAAAAGGACTTGCAGGAGGGATAGTAGCAGTATAAAGTCCGCGACCATGCGTAGCAGCAAGTACGGTTCTATCACTAGCTCTATATTGCAACATATTCGTTTTTACAAATGGAAAGCTTGTATTTCTCACCCAAATCGTACTGCTCCCATTAAGATTATCTGTTTCATATACTCCCAATTCAGTTGCTATCATTGCCTTAGAATTATCTTCTGGGTGGAACATAGCCCACCGCACAGGAATATCTGGCAGGTTGCCACTTACATTTGTCCAGCCAGAGGCTCCTCCTCCGGTAGTCGTCACCCATACATGAGCTGCTCCGTAGTTGGAAAAAGTAGCCATCAGGTTATTGTCATCCACACCTATAGCAACACAGGATACGTTGCTTGTCATACCAGATCCTGCGATATTAGTAGCGGTGGGAGTAGCGGCGTTTGCATTATCCACCCTTACTACTCTACCATTAAAGCAGCCAAAAAATACTCTGTTGGCGGTATGCGGTGATACGTTTATACTTCTGGTAGATGCACCTCCAAATTCAGCAATAGATACTGGCGTAAAAGAAGATCCTGTTTGTGCATCGTCCCACCTTACATATTGCCCGGTTGCGGCACTGGTATACATTATATTGGCTACATCATCATAATCCGTTGGATTGATAAACTGCCCAACTGTTGAAGAATAATTTACGCTTGAAAAAGAAACCCCACCATTTGTACTTCTTCTGTACTGACCACGGGTTACTGCCGAAAATTGATATTGTGGCTCGTTCTGGTCTATGTGTACATAAGCTCCGTCTCCTCCGTGTACTTCTATACTGCTGCTAAGGCCTGCGTTCTGTAACTTATGAGTTCCATTGTCCTGGGCGCCTGCGAGAAAAAAGTTTGTAAGTGTAGGATGTATTGCGCATGCGTAAAACTGTTTTAATCTTAATCCATCATTTCTGTCTGCAAAAGTGACTCCATTATCACTACTATAGAATAAGCCTCCATCAGTTCCCATGATAACCTTAGTGCCTTTCCAAACTACATTGTGATGATCTGCATGTATATACTTCAAAGTTAAATCTGTACCTACCCACCGTGAAAATTGTGACCATGTAGTTCCACCATCTGTAGTTTTGTAAAAGTTAAGTCCGCCGGCAAAAACATTGTTGGGATTATTAGGGTCTACCCCTATGGCAAGGTCATACCAACCCTGGCCTGCATTTATTGTAGGTTCTGAAGAAGTACCTGGCGGGGAAGTTGTTGTTGCAGCCCAATTTACTCCTCCATCACTTGATTTATAAATAGTAGGAGTAAGTCCTGAGGTATTTGACGGTAAAGCATAAAGAACATTACCTGCCACTGCTATTTCCACATTAAAATCTGCGGGGTAGGTTGTCGCTGGTGCATTCCAGCCAGAAGCAGAACTTACTGTTCCGGGATTATCTGTATATCTGTACCCAGAATTGGCTACCAGATCACGGTAACCGCAAGAAATATGCAATCTGCCGGTAGAGCTCAATTTCATTTCTGTAACATTGCTACTCAAGCCACTCGGCGTTATATTGGCCCATGTAGCCCCTTTATCTGAACTTCGTAAGATTCCGTTTCCACTTCCCACTGTAGCTACATATACATTACCTGCAGCATCGCATATCATTTGCGATACATTCGTGTAGTTAATTGTGTTTGCAAGAAAATTCCAGGATACACCGTTGTTGGTACTTTTCCATATTCCACCACCTTGTACACGATCAGCATTGTTTGTCTTTTCACCTGTTCCGTAATACATAATGTCTGTATCAGTAGGATCCTGGCATATAGCAGATACAGCAATATTATCCAGAAAATCTCCGGCAGGAGACCATACGCTCGCTGCAGAAGATGTAATGTCTGTGGTCTTCCAGATTCCTCCGCTTACACCACCTACCCAAACTATTTTATCTGTAGGGTCTTTCAGGTCAAACCAAATGGCTCGTATTCTGCCACTTGTAACCGCATCGGTGGCAGGACCAGGACCCCTTGTATTACCATTGGAGGGCGCAATTTCATCAGAAAATGGACCTCGTTCCGTCCACGTAAGCGCAGATGTTCGGTTTGCATAACCGCCCCTTCTCATAAAAGCAATTTCATCATTATAAGCACGAATGAGTCTATCCTTAGGTACATAACCTAATCTGATATCCTTTGTAAGCTCAAATTCCATTTCTTGAGCTTCCCGTATACCGTCTTGATCATCACCTTCATCTTCAAAAAAAGAGTTTGGCGGTTTGTTACTATGATCGTTTTGGTTACAGCTAAGGCAGAAAAATGCACTGCAAATAAGTAGAAGTAGAAAATTCTTCATGATAAATGAGTTTTGGTTAATTAGTAATTGCAAGACTAATTTAATACTTTTTCCTTTATCCCATATTAGCTTTAGATGATTATCCTGCTTCAAAACATAAATGCTTTTCATTGAGCGTCATTCATGTATGAACTATTATTAATGTTTTTCATGCACTTTTATAATACGAAAGTGAATCAATGGAATTTTCTATTAAAATGTTTCCCTTAACAAATTAGGTTAGTCATCTTTTTGCCTTATAAAGCAAAATCCGGCCTATCGCCCGCTCTGGCAGTAGAGTTAGCTAAAAGCTGTGTTTGCTTTTCTATTATTGATGTTATATTGATTTAGATATTCATCTTCCTTATTATCTACACCATAGTCTATACCTACGTACTTATATAAAAGAACCTGTTCGCCTAAAACATATTTCATAAAAGTGCTGTTTTGGTGCTGCTGGTATTAAGAATACTCACAAGAGAAATTATCACACAATCTCTCTGTAAGTAATGCCTACGTATAATTAAAAGTGAATTCTAGTTTTGGTTAAATCTTAATTTTATTTCTTTGATACGAACCCGCCGGGTGCCGGTCTGCGTCTTTAGAATGCAATCTGAAATAAAAAAGTTTTCAAAGAACAATCTGAAATTTTTATTGTGCTTTTTGTTCTTAGTTAGGCTTTTGTCAAATTTCAACTGTGAGCTATAATTATGCTCAGGATAAAATGCTTTAGTCGAAAGAATTCAATTCAATTTTTGCTTGATTCTTAAATAAAAAAATATCCCTCCATTTAACCTTTAATTAACCCGCATGAACCTATTTTTGCCGCCAACTAGTTTTTAGATTATGAGAAATTTTATTGTAGCGATTTTAGCGATTTGTTTTGTAGGTACTGCGACAGCGCAAATTACTCCAGCGGGGGAGCCTGATGGAGGAATAAGTAAGAGTGGCGATCATTTTATGATACAAATAGCGCACAATATATGGAGCGGTGTTCCAGACAGTATTAAGGACAATATGGGTGGCTTTAATCGCAGTGCAAATGCATACTTTATGCTCAATAAACCATTTAAAGGCAATGAAAAATTTGCCATTGCATTTGGCTTGGGTATAAGTACAGCAAATATATATCTAGATAATATGACGGTGGCTATTGATAGCAGCAGTGCCGTACTGGTTTTTAAAGATGCTGCAAATGCACAGCGGTATAAGAAATACAAAGTAGCCACTACTATTGCAGAAATACCATTGGAGCTGCGTTTCACTGCAAAGCCGCTTACTCCCAATAAATCTATAAAAGGAGCCTTAGGCATTAAAGTAGGACAGTTGCTCTCTGCCAGCACAAAAGGAAAAGGGCTTATAAATGCTGCCGGTCAGGAACTAAATAACTCTACCTATAAAGTGAAGGAGAAAAGTTATTTTCAAACTACAAGGCTTTCTGCCACAGCAAGATTTGGTTACGGTCTGTTTTCTATTTTTGGAAGTTATAGTCTTACACCTATGCTTAAGGATGGTGTGGGTGCAGATATAAAACCTATACAAATAGGACTTACGATTAGTGGATTGTAGCCTTTAATTATTGTATCGTGAGCTCAAAAGGTCAGCTACTTATTGTTGTAGATCTATTAATTTTTACATTACTGTTGTGGCTCGTTTTCGGAAGCTTTAAAGAGATCGTTAGAGCATTATATTATCTTATAAAGCCAAACATCTTATCCATAGTTAAAAAAGGTTACGACAAAGATTTCTCCTACACGCACAGGTTTATTTTCTGCTGCTGCATCATCTTTATAGTTGTTCTTATAGAGGTTGCTATTTTCTACAGGTAAGCATGATATGGAGATTTTTATCTTAAAAGAATTGTAAATAACCGCCATACGCTTTCTCAGGACTTATCTGCGTTGTTTTTATTTTGTTTGCACACAAGCTTTACAGTAGCTTTGCTTTCTTATTTCACAGTGGGTCATTTATCCCTTTTTTTTGGGGGTAAATGAAAATTTTAGAATACGTATAGGAGCGTAATTTTACAAAATGAGTGATGCCATCAAACATGAATGTGGTCTTGCATTCATCAGACTCAGAAAATCATTTAGCTACTACCAGCAGAAGTACGGCACCGTAATGTATGGCCTCAATAAGCTATACCTCCTTATGGAGAAGCAGCACAACCGAGGACAGGATGGCGCCGGTATAGCTACCGTAAAACTAGATACCGAACCTGGCTACCCTTTTCTACACAGAATAAGAAGCAATGCCTCCCAACCTATAGCTGACCTCTTTCTGCAAATAGGCCAGGAAATAAAGGAAGTAGAAAAATATCAACCAGAGATAAAAAATCATCCCGGCCTTATGAAAGGGCACATGCCCATTTTAGGCGAAGTACTTTTAGGTCATTTAAGATATGGCACACAGGGAAAAAATGATGTGAACTTCTGCCACCCTTTTGTAAAGAAAAATACTATTCCGACCAGAAACCTGGCACTTGCCGGCAACTTTAATCTTGTAAATACAGAAGAACTTTTTGATCTGATAAATATGAGTCCCGGGGAGTTCCAGTGCCAGAGCGACCTTGCTGCTATGATGGAAGTACTGCATCACTTTATGGTAAAGGACGATGAAAAACATCCTGAAGGAATGGATTTTATCAGAGTGCTTAAAAAAGCCATTCCCCTTTTTGATGGCGGCTATCACATAGGTGGAATTTGCGGAAATGGAGATGCTTTCGTTACAAGAGATGCACATGGCATAAGACCTTCTTATTATTATATAACAGACGATGTGGTAGTAGCAGCCAGCGAGCGGGCAGCTATTCGCACAGCCTTCAATGTAGGAGAAGACGAGGTAAAAGAACTTATGCCAGGCACTGCACTTATTGTGCGTAATGATGGTTCATATACAATAGAGCAAATCGTGGAGGCACGAGAGCGAAAAGCTTGCAGCTTTGAGCGCATATATTTTAGCCGCGGAAGTGATGAAAAAATATATAAAGAGAGAATGGCACTGGGCTACAACCTAAGCGAAATTATTCTAAGGAAGCTAGATTATGATTTAAAGAATACGATTTTTTCTTTTATACCTAATACTGCAGAGACTGCCTTCTACGGACTTATAAAAGGAGCAGAAGACTACCTCAATCAAATAAAAATAGAACGCATTCTCAGTTGGGGAAAAGACTATGATGAGGAGAAACTTAGCGAGATGGTGAACAGAAAGATTCGCATAGAAAAACTTGCTATAAAGGACGTGAAACTGCGCACTTTTATCACAGAAGATGTAAGTAGAAATGAGATGGTGCAGCACGTATATGATATTACTTACGGCACAGTACGCAAAGATGAAGACACAATCGTAGTGATAGATGATAGCATCGTGAGAGGTACGACGCTTAAAGAAAGTATTATAAGAATGCTTTGCCGCCTGCACCCAAAACGGATTATAGTAGTGAGCAGTGCACCACAGATTCGCTACCCGGATTGTTATGGAATAGATATGAGCAAATTGGGCGATTTTGTAGCCTTTAGAGCCGCCATAGAATTGCTGCATGAGCACGGAATGGAATCGCTGCTTACAGAACTACATGATAAATGCAAGGAACTGCAAAGAGATAACTTATTGCATACAGAAAATGTGGTGCAGGAATTATACAGGCCGTTTTCGCTAAGCCAAATGAGCGGTAAAATAGCGCAGCTTATTACCCCGGCAGAAATAACGGTACCTATAGATGTGATCTATCAAAAGATAGAAACACTTCATCTCTCTTGCCCAAACAATAAAGGCGACTGGTACTTTACCGGCGATTACCCTACCCCGGGAGGCAACAAGGTTTGCAATAGAGCTTTTATGAACTTTATGGAAGGAAGGGATGTGAGAGGGTATTAAGGGGGATTTGAGATCTATTTATTTTTGATTTTTGATTGCATTTCATAGTGTATATACGAGCGCCACAACAGACCTCTTTAATTTCTTTACTTGGCACAGCAGTTCGTTTACCTGTTAAAATATCGCAACGTCCTCTCGCCGACAGCTTATCCGGATTCGCGGTGGCTCAGTGTAGAAACATTGCTGACAAGAAATACATTTAACTCTAAATTGCCAATCATTAAGTTAGGTACAATAGAATATACTCACGATGGACATAGAAAAATTTCAAGACAAATGGCTGTTTCAAGACCATACCAAAAGTGAAATCAAAAATTGGGTCAAGCAATTAGAATATTTTTATTTCATAAGAGCCTGGGGTGGCCATAGCAACGATGGAGATAGCTTTACGGCAACATTTTCCTACAGCTCAAGTGACAACTTAATTGACACCTTAAACAAACTGGGAGTACAAATAAATATTTTGCCAGCAGACACTCCGCGACCGATAGCAGGTGTTTCATATACAGGAGAAGAATTTTGGAAATTCAAATGGTCCGTCAATCGTTTCCCAGACTTAGAGCAACCAGGAAGGGCTACAATAAATTCTTTTCCCTGTCATATTTATAT
>JBBKWE010000023.1:0-6347 GCA_037968795.1 Ferruginibacter sp. | reverse complement strand
CGGTTACAAATTGAACCCCTTTATTTTTCTGATAATGACAGGTTAGTGTAATCACAGATATCTTGCCCTCCCGGGCAGGGATAGAAGCAGTTCCCTTCCTTAAACTCAGGATAAACTTTTAGCCTGGTCGGCCGCCAAATTCCTTTCTACCATTTTCTCCCTTTATAGCACATTCCCCATTATTAACAACTTCCCCACCATCCTCCCCCAAATTTCCTTACCTTTGCGCCCTCAAAAACCGCTGTTGCATAATGTAGTGGCACATACAAACACAAAGAATGGACATTCGAAACATTGCTATTATAGCACACGTTGATAACGGTAAAACTACATTGGTCGACAAAATTCTGCACACCACAAAGGTGTTTAGAGAAAACCAGGACACCGGTGACCTTATTATGGATAGCAACGATCTTGAGAGAGAGCGTGGCATAACAATCTTTAGTAAAAACGCTGCGGTAGTATACAAAGACTTTAAAATAAACGTGATAGACACCCCTGGTCACAGGGACTTTGGTGGAGAGGTAGAGCGTGTTCTTAAAATGGCAGATGGTGTGGTTTTGCTGGTAGATGCTTTTGAAGGGCCTATGCCGCAGACTCGCTTTGTACTGCAAAAAGCCCTACAACTTGGACTAAAGCCTATCGTTGTTATCAATAAAGTAGATAAGCCTAACTGCAGACCGGATGAGGTGCACGATGCAGTTTTCGAACTTTTCTTTAACCTGGATGCTACAGAAGAGCAACTTGATTTCCCTACTTTTTACGGTAGTGGTAAGAACGGTTGGTTTAACAACAGCCTTACAGAGATAGACAATATAAACCCATTGCTTGATGGTATCATAGAATATGTACCTGCTCCTAAGGTAGCCGAAGGGCCGCTGCAAATGCAGATTACTTCACTGGATTATTCTTCTTTCCTTGGCCGTATTGCCGTAGGAAAAGTTGCCCGTGGCGTGGTAAAAGAAGGGCAGCAGATCATGCTTATGCAGGCAGATGGCACGAATAAGAGAATGAAGATAAAAGAGCTTTATGTTTTTGAAGGCATGGGCAAGAAGAAAGTAACAGAAGTAATAGCCGGTGATATTTGTGCAGTAGTAGGTCTGGAAGAATTCAACATTGGAGATACGATAGCTGATCTGGAAAACCCGGAAGCACTTCCGCTTATTAGTGTGGACGAGCCTACAATGAGTATGCAGTTCAGCATTAATAACTCACCTTTCTTTGGTAAAGAAGGTAAGTTTGTAACGAGCCGTCACTTGCGTGATCGTTTGATGAAGGAAACTGAAAAGAACCTTGCGCTTAGAGTAGAAGATAGCAGCAATGCAGATAGCTTTAGTGTATTTGGTCGTGGTATTCTTCACCTTGGTATTCTTATAGAAACCATGCGTAGAGAAGGTTTTGAGCTTACAGTTGGACAGCCACAGGTGCTTATAAAGCATATAGATGGTGTAAAGAACGAACCGTATGAGAATCTGGTAGTAGATGTACCTAGTGATTATAGTGGGAAGGTTATAGACCTGGTAACGCAGCGCAAGGGCGAAATGCTTATCATGGAAACGAAAGGTGAAATGCAGCATTTGGAATTTGAAATCCCATCTCGCGGACTTATAGGTCTTCGTAGCCAAATGCTTACCAATACTGCCGGTGAGGCGGTAATGGCGCATAACTTTATAGCGTACAAGCCATGGAAAGGACCTATTCCTGGTCGTAACAATGGTGTATTGCTAAGTAAGACAACAGAAAAAACAACTGGATATTCTATAGATAAGTTACAGGATAGAGGACGCTTCTTCGTAGATCCGGGTGATGAGGTATACACTGGCCAGATTATAGCGGAGCATATCAAGCCAGGCGATCTTGTAGTAAATGCTACAGAGGCTAAGAAACTTACTAACCACCGTGCAAGCGGTAGTGATGATGCTTCTCGTGCTGCTCCTAAAATCCTTATGACGCTAGAAGAGTGCATGGAGTACATACAGCAGGATGAGTGTATAGAAGTAACGCCTAAGAATGTACGTCTGAGAAAAGTAATCCTTAACGAAGACGATCGCAAGCGCCAGAGCAAGAGCATGGCACAGGAAGCGGTATAATTTGTACGATTGATGATATATAAGACCCGGCAAGAAATTGTCGGGTTTTTTTATGCAGTTAAGGAATTGAGTAATGCAGCTGAGAATAGTGGAAATTTTCGTTCAGAAATTTGCAGCAGATTATCTTTTACCTTTGTGAATAAATTACGACAGTATAAGGTTATATGAGTTTAAAAATTTACAATTCCTACAGTAGACAAAAAGAAGTATTCACCCCCATCACAGCAGGGCACGTGGGCCTATATGTGTGTGGACCTACCGTAAGTGGCGAGAGTCACCTAGGCCATGCAAGGCCTTACATCACTTTTGATGTGGTGTATCGCTATCTCACACACCTGGGCAATAAAGTGCGTTATGTTCGTAACATAACAGATGCCGGACATTTTGAAGAAGAGGGCAGAGAAGCCACAGACAAGGTGGGAGAAAAAGCAATCCTGGAGAAGTTGGAACCTATGGAGCTGGTGCAGAAATATACGAATCTTTTTCACTGGGCTATGGAGCAGTTTAATACTATTCCTCCCAGCATAGAACCTACTGCCACCGGGCATATTGTGGAGCAGATAGTGATGATAGAAAAAATCATAGCAGAAGGATATGCTTATGAAGTAAGTGGCTCCGTGTACTTTGATGTAAATAAATATGCCGCTGGTTACGATTATGGAAAACTAAGTGGCAGGATTATAGAAGACTTACTGGAGAATACCCGCACGCTTGATGGACAAGAAGAAAAAAGAAATTCTGCTGATTTCGCTTTGTGGAAAAATGCCTCTCCCGAGCATATTATGCGTTGGAAAAGTCCCTGGGGTGATGGTTTTCCCGGCTGGCATATAGAGTGCTCAGCCATGGCGACAAAATACCTGGGCGATAATTTTGATATACATGGTGGTGGTATGGATTTGCAGTTTCCACACCACGAAAGTGAGATAGCGCAGAGTACTATTTGCAATCATAAAGCACCGGTACGCTATTGGATGCACAATAATATGATTACTATAGAAGGTCGTAAGATGGGTAAGAGCTATAATAATGTGATAAAGCTCACAGAATTATTTAACGGCGATCACCCATTGCTCACGCAGGCTTTTAGCCCCATGACGGTACGGTTTTTTATTCTACAAAGTCATTATCGCTCCACGCTCGACTTTAGCAGCGAGGCACTGGCAGCTAGTGAAAAGGCTTACAAGCGCTTATGGGAAGCATACGAGATCCTTGGCAATCTTGCAGAAATAAAAGAGGAAGCCAAAGAAGATGCGGCACTTAATACAAGTATAAACAAATGGCTGCAAGAGTTGCCTGAGTTTATGGACGATGACTTTAGCACTGCAAAAGTGCTGGCAAATCTTTTTGAAATAGCGCCTGTCATAAATGGTATAAAAGCCGGACATATAGCACCCGGTGCCGTATCGCCTGAGACATTGCAGGCAATGAAAATCCATTTTAAAATTTACCTGGAAGACATTCTTGGCTTGAGAAAAGAATCTTCTGCTACGCCACAAACGCTTGAAGGCGTGATGCAGCTATTGCTTGAGTTAAGAAAAGAAGCCAAGGCAGATAAGAATTTTGCAATGAGCGACACAATAAGAGATGGACTGAATAAACTTGGAATTGCTATAAAAGATGAAAAGGACGGAGCGGCAAGTTGGGCAATGTCATAAGCATTAAACTAAAATATGGAAACGGAAATTCTAAAGACTTTTGACAGTTACTTTTCGGCACACATCGTTCTTGGGCGACTGCAATCGGAAGGTATAGCGTGCCGGTTGAAGGATGAACACACCGTAACCATAGATCCCCTTCTCAATAATGCTGTCGGTGGTATAAAACTGGAAGTAGTAAAAGATCAGGCAGAACAAGCCATGGCTTTATTAGCACAATACGAAATAGAATATGTACAGCAGGCAGAGTGCCCGAGGTGCAAGCAGAAAGAAATGGAACGGCTCATAAAACCCGGGGAAATGGATTGGACCCATAAGCTTCTTGCCTATTTTATAAAAAGCTATCATGTAGAACCTGTAATAGTGTACCGCTGCAAGCGTTGCCATTATGAAAGCAATACTTTGCCGGATAAATACGCATACTATAATACGGCTTAATATCTTTAGAGATTTTGTCTGAATTTGGGTTTGCTGCTTTATCCCTCCAGAGATCATTTGCTCCTTACACAAAAACATTGTAGTATTTTTCCATTCTCATTTTGTATAAAACACAATTAGTTGCAATGAAATTTATCGCCTGCATTCCTGCTCGTTACCACGCTACGAGGTTTCCTTTTAAGCTTATGCAGACTATTGCAGATAAATCTATCATCCGGCATACCTATGACAATACTGTAGCCACGGGTTTGTTTGATGAAGTACTGGTAATTACAGACCACGAGATCATTTACAATGAAATAAAAAACCATGGCGGCAGTGTAGTCATGAGTACAAAAAAGCACGAGAGTGGCAGCGATCGCATAGCAGAAGCCATAGAGAATATAGAGGCAGATGTAATCATAAATGTGCAGGGCGATGAACCATTTGTAGAACGCAAACCGCTGGAAGATTTAAAAAAAGTTTTTATAAACTCTTCGGTAAGTGTAGCCTCCCTTATGAAGAGGATAACTGACGCTGCCGCTATTACTAATCCTAATATTGTAAAACTAGTTTGCGACAATAAAAACAATGCTCTATACTTTAGTAGAAGTGTTATTCCCTATAATCGAAGTGAAAATGAGGCTTTGTACTGGGAGCATATAGGCATTTACGCTTACAGAAAAGAAGCCTTATTAGCCTTTACAAAATGGACTGCTAGCAGCTTAGAAAAAGTAGAAATGCTAGAGCAGCTTCGCTATCTCGAAAACGGTGTAAAAATACAAATGGTAGAAACAGATATTAATATGATAAAAATAGATGTACCGGAGGATTTGGAACTGGCACGGGAACATTATAAAAAATCGGGAGTATAGGCTGATGAATTATTAACCCTTTAAGGTTTACAAGCCTGTTACGGTGAATGTAAAACCTGCACAACTATAAATCTTCCAGCAAACTGACTTTTTTATTTTTCATTTTTTTAAAAAATGAGGGTGTTAATCCTGTTGTTTTCTTAAACTGACTACTGAGATGCGACACACTGTTGTAATGGAGTTTATAGGCTATCTCTGTAAGGTTAAGCTCATCATAAATGATGAGCTCTTTTACCCTTTCTATTTTATGCAAAATGATATAGTGCTCTATGGTTGTACCCTGTGTTTCAGAAAACAGGTTGGCCATGTAGGTATAGTCATAATCTAATTTCTTGCTTAGAAAATCTGAAAAATTTGTTTTAGGCAATTCCTCTGCATAGTGTACCATTTCTACAATTACGGCTTTAATTCTTTCTATAAGTATGGCTTTTTTATCATCCATTAATTCCAGTTTTGATACAAGTAACATAGCCTTTAAGTTTTTCCTCTGCTCATCGGTTATATTTTCCGGCATAGTTACTTCTCCCAAGTTTACAGATGTATAAGGGAGCCCCAATTTCTTAAATGCTTCCTTCACTACCATCTTGCAACGGATGCTTACCATGTATTTTATATAAATTTTCAATTGTAATTTTTCCGAAGCGCTATAGCGCTTCGCAATCTATAATATACAATAAATTTTGCGGAAAGGGTAGAGTCCTGTAAAATAGAAGGAGTTCGTAATTAATGCTTATTATGCATCAGTCCTCATAGCCACTTTTTATTACAGTCGAGATCATTTTAAACTGTTCTTCAGCATTAAAACAATGGTTTGCATGCGCCGGTATTATGATACCCTGACCCCTCTTTAATTTATAACTTTCTTTATCTATGCTTATCTCTGCCGTGCCATCTATAATTTGTATATAGTTATCAAAAGGAGAGGTCTTCTCTGCCATCTCTTCCCCTGCTGCAAAAGAAGACACCGTAACGTTACCTGTTGTTTTTTTTATGATCGTTCTGCTTAGTACAGAATTGGGAACGTACTCTATGATCTCTACGATGATGTGCATCTTACCTTTCTCTAGTTCTACGCCTTCTACGCTTACCTTATTTATTGTCTTTTCCATTTTTATAGTTTTCCGGTACATCTGTAAAGTCCGGAGTCTGTGTCTTACAATGCAGGGCTTTTCTGGTATCGTCTGCCATTCTGCCCCATGTAAAAATCAATTGCGTGGAAGATAGTTTAAAAAGACTTGACAGGCGTTACAAAACCTTGACCAAGAATTACATAATTCACACATTACACATACTTGCTTATGCCCCTCTGC
>JBBKWE010000022.1:0-3472 GCA_037968795.1 Ferruginibacter sp. | reverse complement strand
TTTATGCTGGGCTTGCAGGTAATGCTGGAGATGGCCACGCATTTCTCACAATTAGAATACATAGATCTGGGCAGCGGTTTTAAAGTTCCCTACGAGGAACACGACCCCGAGACTGATGTAGAATCTCTGGGCAAAAACCTGGCAGAGGCGCTTAAAAAAAATGAAGAAGAAACGGGCAAAAAACTAGAAGTATGGTTTGAGCCGGGAAAATATCTTGTGAGCCAGTGCGGGTATCTCGTAGTACAAGCTAATGTTATAAAGCAAACTCCCGCCGCAGTTTTTGTGGGAGTAAATAGCGGTTTCAATCACCTCATACGCCCTATGATGTATGAGGCTTATCATCGTATTGAAAATATAAGTAACCCTGCTGGCACGGAAAGAATTTACAACGTAGTAGGCAACATTTGCGAAACAGACACCTTTGCCTGGGACAGAATGCTCAATGAGGTGAGAGAAAGAGATTACCTGGTTTTCTATAATGCCGGCGCCTACGGTTTTGAAATGAGCAGCAACTTTAATAGTAGGCTTAAACCAGCAGAAGTAATGGTGCAGAACGGCGATGCAAGACTGATAAGAAGGAGAGATGAATTTGATGACTTGCTTAGGAATCAGGTTATTGCCTGAGTTAATTAGCTTGTTAATTTTAAGCCGATAGCTTCATACTTTTTTATGTCATTGTCCCTGCTAATCAATGTGTAATCATAAGTGATTGCCTGCCAAATAAGCATTTT
Source organism: Ferruginibacter sp. (assembly GCA_037968795.1). Taxonomy (GTDB): domain Bacteria; phylum Bacteroidota; class Bacteroidia; order Chitinophagales; family Chitinophagaceae; genus Ferruginibacter. The sequence continues at coordinate 2,741 of JBBKWE010000022.1, read as the reverse complement.
ATCAAATGGGTCCTTGTGAAAAGATTGGGCAAGTTTCCAATAGGTAGCTCCGTTCTCGCAAGACATATCCAAAAACTTAAAATTAGATTTACTACAAAGTGATATTAATCTATCTGGTTCTACGCCATTTAATTCTAACTTTTGTAAGCTATATTTTATACTTATTTCCCAAAAGCTAATTGCACTTACATAAAAATTATTCTCCACATCGTCAAGAATAGTTCTAATATTAGATGATAATGACTTCGATTGCATGAGCACATGAAGTAAGGTGTGGGTATCTAGTAAATAGTTCATAAGCCAAGTAATTCTTCTTCTGTGATTTTAAAATCATCCTTAATTTTAAAGCTCGCTTTCCCTTCAAGTATTCCTAGCTTTATTCCCTCTTTTTTGGTTTTTTGTGGCACAAGTAGCGCTTTTACTTCTTTTTTCCGACCATAAGTAATAGCTATTTCTTCTCCCGCTTCCACTTCGTCCAATACCCGACTGAACTGCGCCTTTACTTCTGCAACTGTCATTCTTTTCATGATAAAAATTTATACCACAAGATAATAAAAAAGTCCTTAGTTGACAAGTTGACAACTAATTTTTACAGAATCATTTGGCTTTCAACTTTAATATCCTTCAGCTGTGGTAGGTGGCATCAGAAGCCAAGGTCCATGTAAAGCAAAATTTCAATAATATTGTACCACAATAATAATTAAGATCATGGCTTTACATATGGTGGACGATCCGGGCGGTAATGATGATTATGACGAGAGCAGAGATACGGGTAGAAGAAATATAGGTGGCGGAGGTGGTGGGGGTGGAAGCTTACTTAGTTTCCTCCCGCTCATTCTTGGCTTGTTTGGCCGGGGTGGCAAAGGCGGCGGTAAAGGATTAATCTGGTTACTCATTATTGGAGCGATAGGATATTTTGTATTTACAAAGACGAGTTGTGGTTCTGCAGCGGCAAATAATTTATTTAGCCAAAGTGGTTATGATTACAACCCCAATGAATTTAGCAAGGCAAAAGTATACGAAGGTCTTGCTGATGATAATAGTAAAAATCCACTACCAGAAGCAGTTTCTCTTGCAGCATTTGCGCCACAGCGTATGGACCAGGGAAAGCAGGGAAGTTGCGTAGCATGGAGTAGTGCCTACGCTGCGGGAAGCATTCTGGAAGCGGCAAGCACGAGGCAGAGCGGAAATGCTACAGCGCTCAGTCCAGCATTTTTGTACAATAATATAGCCTTGGAAGATTGCCAGGGATCATACATCCAAAGAGCCATGGAATTTATGCAGAAGTATGGCTCTGTAAAATATGCAGACTTTCGCTACGACGAAAATGATTGCAGCAGACCAGCTACCCAAGGTCTTGTTCAAGAAGCGCAAAACCATAAAATACATGGTTTTCAGCGGCTCACTGTGAGCGACGGGGTAGACCAGATAAGTGTGCGTGCCATAAAAGAACACCTGGCAAAAGATGCTCCTGTGGTTATAGGTATGATGGTGGGCGGCTCCTTTATGGAAGAAATGATGGGCAAAAAACTATGGCAACCTACAAATAGCGATAGGCAGCAAATGGGTTTTGGTGGGCATGCCATGTGTGTAATAGGGTACGACGACAGGCTTGCGGGTGGTGCTTTTCAAATCATGAACAGCTGGGGCCCTCAGTGGGGCGAAAATGGAATAGCTTATGTGCGATACGCAGACTTTACAACCTTTGTGAGGGAAGCTTACGGACTAGACCCTTTACCAAAATCGCAGGCAGCGCTCAATGTAGCTTTTGAGTGTACGGTAGGAATGATAAACAACGCTACAAGGCAACCTATTGCATTAAAAGCAGGTACAGGAAATATTTTTAAAAGCATTTCTCCTATTGCAAAAGGCACAAAGTTTAAAATGGAAATGAAGAATGTTACGGAGTGTTACATTTATATTTTTACGCCAGACTTGCAAGGTAATAGTACTGTGTTGTTTCCCTATAAGCCCATACACTCTGCCTACTGTGGCATTACAGGCTACAGGTTATTTCCCCGCAGCGAAAGTATTCAAGCCGATGATGTAGGCAATATGGAAACTATGGCAGTGGTAGTAAGCAAGAATGAACTAAACTACTCGGCTATAAATGATGCTATCAATAAATCTGCCGGAAGCTCCTTTGCTCAAAAAGTAAATGCAACATTATCTACACAGGCCATAAAAAATGTAAACTACAGTAGCAACAGCACAGGTTCTATTTACTTTCGTACGCCAGCTACTCAGAATGGAGTGGTGGTGAGTATTGTGGAGATGGATAAGCGGTAGGTATTAATAAGTAATTATTGAAAAGTTAAAGGGGCTTTTGCTTATAGTTTTGTCAGGCATTTAGCAATAGAAATAATCTACCTTTGAAAAAAATTAAAAATAAATATGAAAAATAAACTAAGCCTGGCATTTTTTGCTTTCGCCATTATTGCTCTTTCGGCATTTACGATAAATAAAGCCGTAGTTCGCTATGAGGTGGATGCTTCAAAATCTTCTATTACCTGGTTAGGTAAGAAGCTTACCGGATCACACAACGGAACAATCGTTTTAAAGTCTGGCAATCTGCTTTTAGATGGTAAGAAGCTGGTTGGAGGAAGTTTTATAATGGACATGACTACTATCAAAGATGCTGACGGCAGCAAGAGATTAGAAGGTCACTTAAACTCGGACGACTTCTTTGGTACCACTAAATTCCCTACCTCTACTTTTGCTATCGTAAAGGTATATGGCTC
>JBBKWE010000021.1:0-6497 GCA_037968795.1 Ferruginibacter sp. | reverse complement strand
TCATTAGTAGCAGTGCGTACCACGATGACTGCATGGCCGGGAAATCCTCCTCTTATCCATACATCACCTGCCTTTAGTGCCTTGGCATCTATAGCATTCATCTGTTTTGCCAGCGAGGCGGTACCACACATTCCAAATACTCTTTGCAAATATTTGTCAAAGTGGCTATTGGTAAAAGGTGTGGTGAATTTGTATTTGCCATTTTCATTATCAGTAAACTCTATGGCATCGTATTGCTTTGTATCATATAGATAGGAGGCTCTTAGTCTCATTACAGCGTCTGCACATTGCTGCAGGTCACGGTCGCCCACGGGTATATCCAGGACGGCAAACTGTGCTGATTGATTTGCTTTAGGCCTGCCATCATATAAGTACACGGTCTTACTACTTTTTATAGGCATCTGTGCCAGCCAGTTGCCAAAACTCCCTTTATCATGCGCTGCTGCGGAATAGCCTTCTGGCAGCGGAATATCTTTTACATTTTTAAAAGAAGTGGGCGTTTCACTATCTGCGTAAACAGGCTGTGAAATAGTGCCAGAAGAAACAGGGGAATCACAAGCCGTAAAAACAATTAGCAAACTTATAGGAAGAAGAAATTTTTTTGAATTCATTTATAAGTATTTTTGACGCTGACCACAGTCCTAATTCATTACCCCACTTAAAAAAGATTGTTTGAAAAATAGGATGCATTTTTAAAGGCATTCCATAAAGAAATTGTAGATGAAGAAGATTTTAATAATTGATGACGAAAAAGCCATAAGAAGAACCCTCACGGAAATTTTAGGCTTTGAAGGCTTTGAAATAGAAGAAGCCTCAGACGGAGAAGAAGGATACAAGAAATTTGCCTCAGCTACTTATGACGTGGTTCTTTGCGATATTAAAATGCCAAAAATGGACGGCATAGAGTTTCTTGAAAAGGCAAAACTCTCTAATCCTGATGTGCCAATAATAATAATAAGCGGACATGGAAATATAGATACCGCTGTAGAAGCCGTGAAAAAAGGTGCTTATGATTATATAAGTAAACCCCCGGACCTTAATAGGTTGCTGATAACCTTGCGGAATGCTACAGACAAGCAAGAACTTATTCAGGAAACGAAGAAGCTAAAAAGACGGGTATCTAAAGTGCAGCCTATGATAGGGAATAGCAACTCACTTGCGCAAATAAAAGATACCATAGAAAAAGTAGCTCCCACAGATGCACGAGTGCTCATTACGGGCGAGAATGGAGTAGGGAAGGAGCTTGTAGCAAGGTGGCTGCATGAGAAAAGTGCCAGGCATAGTGGCCCAATGGTGGAGGTAAACTGCGCAGCTATACCAAGTGAGTTAATAGAAAGTGAGCTTTTTGGCCATGAGAAAGGATCATTTACCTCTGCCCATAAGCAAAGGATAGGAAAGTTTGAGCAGGCCAATGGCGGTACGCTTTTCCTGGATGAGATAGGTGATATGAGTTTGAGTGCCCAGGCAAAAGTGTTGCGGGCTTTGCAGGAAGGAAAGATTACAAGAGTAGGATCTGATAAGGATGTAAATGTAGATGTAAGGGTGGTAGCGGCAACCAACAAAGACTTACTACATGAGGTAGAAGAAAAGGCTTTCCGCCTGGATTTATATCATCGCCTTGGCGTAATAATAGTACACGTACCGGCGCTACGGGACAGGGCAGATGATGTGCCTGACCTTGTAGAACATTTTCTTACTGCTATTGCAAAAGAATATGGCCAGGCCAAAAAGGATATTGATAAGGATGCACTGGCTGCTCTCAAAGGGCATAAATGGGGTGGTAACATAAGAGAATTGCGCAATGTAGTAGAACGGCTTATTATTCTTTCCGGGGAAAACATCACCTTGTCTGATGTTGAAGAAAATGTGCAGCTGAGAATAGCTGAAAAGTAACTATAATGTTAAAGAATTGCCTGAGCAACAGGCTTTTTGTAACATAGATTATTTTTACGCATCTCACTTTTATTAATGATATTTTTGCGTACCAAATTTTAAAAATTAAGCATATGAGTTTTGGCTGGATATTATTTATCATAGGGGTTATAGGTTGGCATGTAGGTATGTACGGAATGTTTCGGAAAGCGGGTATCGTTCCCTGGAAAGCTTTGATACCATTCTACAATACATGGTGCATGGTAGAAAAAATGGAATTGAAAAGAATTTGGTTCTTTCTTCAGTTTGTACCTATAGCGGGCTTTTTTATAACCATATGGATCACCATAAAATTCGTGGAGCATTTTGGTAGATTTGGAGTTACTCATCATGCAGCGGCCGTATTTCTTCCATTTATTTATTTTCCATACCTCGGTTTTAGTAGCAATGAGCGCTTTGGAGGTAAAAAAATAGTAGAGAATTATCAAAAATCAACAACTAGGGAATGGATAGACGCTGCGGCTTTTGCGATTGTAGCTGCTACGCTTATCCGCACATTCGTTTTTGAGGCCTACACTATTCCTACCCCAAGTATGGAAAAGACTTTGCTGGTAAATGACTTTTTATTCGTGAGCAAATTCAGTTATGGCGCCAGATTACCAAACACACCCATAGCTATGCCTTTTGTGCATCACACAATGCCATTTACCGGATCGAAATCATATAGCGAGGCAGTATCAATTCCTTATACCCGCTGGTTTGCAAAAGATGTGGAGAGAAATGATGTGACCGTATTTAATTTTCCGGTAAATGATACGCTTATAAATGATGAGGTAAATTTTGGTAGTCGTGTTACCTATTACGAAGAAGAAAGGTCAATAGGAAGAGAAGAAGTGTGGAAGCGATATGGTAATATAATAACTACCCGACCAGTAGATAAAAGAGAGAATTTCATAAAACGCTGTGTTGCCATAGGTGGCGATGAGCTGCAAGTGGTAGAAGGCCAGGTGCTTATAAATGGTAAGCCGCAGAAAGTATTTCCTCAGAGCCAACGGTATTACCGCCTCCAAACACCAGCAAATGTTTTTGTAGATGCTGAAGAACTTGCCAAGTATGGCATTCAAATAAGAGAAGACCAGGGCGATAAAATAAATATTCAACCTAACCTATATCTTGTAAACATTACGAACGCAGAAAAAGCGCAGTTAAAACTACCTGCTGGTTTTGAACTGAGCACATTTGTAAGGGAGCCGGAGAGCTCTTTATTTCCCTACTATGATACGGCTAGCCAGTGGAGCGCAGATAATTATGGTCCGCTTGTGGTGCCAAAACGCGGAAGCTCCATCCAGCTTACGCCAGATAATATGATACGATATGAGCGATGCATATCTGTGTACGAAGGCAATACCGTAGAACAGAAAGACGGCAAGTATTTCATAAATGGACAAGCTGCCAGCAGCTATACTTTTAAAATGAACTACTATTGGATGATGGGTGACAATCGACACAACTCTCTTGATAGTCGCTACTGGGGCTTCGTACCCGAAGATCACATTGTGGGCAAGGCTTCCATGATATGGTTTAGCTGGCAAGAGGGACCAAGGTGGAAGAGGATATTTTCTTCTATTAAATAAGGGGATTTTCGAATAAGGGATTTGTGATTTTTGATTGCTGTTAGCGGCTTTTAGAGATCAAGGTTTTATGTACTGCAAGCACCTGCGGTATTATCATTTGCAACCCATCATTTGTAATCACAAAATCGCTGCGACTTATTTTTTCTTTCTGGGGCATTTGGCGGTCTATTCTTTGTTTTACTTCTTCTATGCTTAAGCCATCTCTCTTGCAGGTTCGCTCTATTCGTAGAGAGAGTGGAGCAGCTACAGTTATCATAAAATCTATGTGCTTATAAGCATCTGTTTCATACATGAGGGCTGCTTCTTTAATTACATAGGGGCTTGCTTGTGATTCCATCCATTTAGCTGCATGGGCAAGGGTTTCCGGGTGTACGATTGCATTGAGAACCTTGAGTTTTTCTTCATTGCCGAAGACTTCGCTTGCTATAAAAGCACGATTGAGTGCTTCCCCTGTGTAGCTGTCTTTCCCAAATGTCTCTATGAGCTTTTTTCTGATAACCGGGCTTTCTATCATAAGAATTTTTGCTGCATCATCTGCATAGTAAACCGGAATACCCAATACCTCAAAGATGCGGGCAACAGTTGTTTTGCCGCTTCCAATGCCGCCGGTAATGCCCACTCTTATCATAGTTGCTCTTTAGCCATAAAGGTAATGCCATTTACAAATAATATACATATCAACTTGTTTTTGGTGAAATGCCTGTAGAGTGGCTGTTTAGGATAATTGAGCGAAGCGAAAAGTAACCTATTACAGACACCGAATCAGCATAACCTTCCTCTACATAAAAAGAACGAATGAGTTCGTCATTCGTTCTTTAAAAAAAAAATAAAATTGTTATTATTTTGTTGGCTCTACAACAAGTGGTTTGTTTATGTTCTCGCTCCACTCCATGCTTACCGCACTACGTTCTATTTTAATATAACTGCCCGGGCTGGTTTCCATTTCTATCGTGCCATCATCATTCACTCTATTTATTTTTCCGTGTATACCGGCTATGGTTACTATTTTATCACCCTTTTGCAAGTCATTGATAAATGTCTTTTGCTTCTTCGCTTTTTTAGCCTGTGGCCTTATCATAAAAAAGTAGAAAACGAGTACCATTCCACCCATCATGTACAGCATTGTGTTACCACCGCCTGGTGTTGCTTGTAGTAAAAATCCTAAAATATTCATTGTTGTGTTGTTTTATGTAATTGTAAGTAATTATTTTTTTGCCGTTACTTCTCCCGTAAGCAAAAGTTCTGGGAATTGTGGTTCTACATTTGCCGTTACAGTTACGGTTTTGTGTGTTTGTCCCACCCGGTTTTCACTGTTGAATTTTACCTTGATAAAGCCAATTTCTCCCGGCAAAATCGGTTGTTCTGGTTTCTCTGGTATCGTGCAGCCGCAGCTTGCTATGGCATTAGACACTATTAAAGGCTTATCGCCCGTATTCTTAAATCTATAGCTGTACTCCACAATTTGCCCGTCCTGTACTTTTCCAAAATCGTAGACGCTATCTATAAGCTGCACTGTAGTAGGCGCCACATTTTCTATTGACTGTGTAGGCTTCCCCGTGTTTTCGTCTATTGTGGTAGGGTTGCTATTGCGCACATTGCAGGCTGTTGCTATGAGCAAAGTACTACCAAGTAAAAAAGAAATTATTTTCATAATTCGTCGTTTTCAGTTTTTTATTATAAGGTGCTGTTTCTAAATGTTTTTTTATGAATTTCGTTATTGCTTTGCAGCTCTTTACTTAGGTTATCAAGTAATCCGTTCACAAAGTGGCCGCTTTGAGCAGTGCTGTAGTCCTTCGCTATATCTATGTACTCATTTATCGTAACCTTGGTAGGTATCGTTTCAAAATAAAGCAATTCACAAACGCCCAATTGTAAAATTATTAAATCCAGAGAAGCAATCCTGTCAGCATCCCAGTTTTTCAACTTGGGTTTAATAAGCTCTTTTGTGTGTTCATATTTATCTATGAAAGTAGAAACTAAATTCCTTCCGAATTCTACTTTCTCGTCGCTCACCAGTTTTTCAAAAGGGTTTGCTCCCGGGCGATTAAAGTAATTCTGCGCAAGAGACTGCATCATTTCTGCATCATCGTCCCAGTTTATAAAATGCTCCTCTACGTGCTGTATAAAATCTTCTGAGGGCAACAGCAGGTCATTTAATATAAAGCTGAGTATCTCTTTTTCACTGCTTTTATTTCTGCTTTGCTCGGCTATATATTCTTTATATACATCAGACTGAGTAAGTGCTGTATACACTTTCTTTACGAGCGCTTCATCCAGCACAAGGTGTGCTTTGTAGTGTCTTACCAGGTATTCAAAATTAGAATCGCCCAGTAATTTCCACATCAATGTATTGCCAGCCAGTTTGGTGTTTATCGTGAGATCTTCGGCAGTAGGTAAGTGTTTACCAGCCTTTTTCATAGCATCCTTCTCTGCATAACGAGCCACTTCTGTTACAAAATGCAATAGGTATATGTACAACTCTTTGGTCTGCTCCAGCTTTTTATTAAAAACCGCAAGGGCTTCTTTTGTTGCCTTATTGCTGTCCGTTATATCAAGGCAATAAAGGGATTGCATTGCTTTTACCCTTATATTTCTTCTGCTTATCATTCTAAGAACTTATTATGGAAGCGCGAAATTACATAATATAATGTGCAAATGTGGCATTAGCACTATCTATAATTTGCCTCTTTTTTAAAAATTACGAGAACATTATCACTTCAGTCTATATTACACATATAACTGCTCATAATATTCCTTAGCCATTCTGTTGCTATCAAACTGCCACCTTACATCCCGCATACCATTTTTGGTTATATCTCTCCATACCTCCGGGCGGTCATAGTACAGTGGTAAGATCTGGTTTTCCAGAATGTCGTACAACTGATCCAGATCATAGTTATCCTGCTCATGCTCGCTCACTTTATCATAATCTATGGGCGGTACCACAAAACCATTATTACCATGATTTACAAACTCGCATATCCAGCCATC
>JBBKWE010000020.1:0-4705 GCA_037968795.1 Ferruginibacter sp. | reverse complement strand
TCTTTGGGTTGATTGACCAGGTTTTCTACAACAAGCTTTTCTTCTTCAATAGCATCATGTACTATTTTTTGAACTCATAAAGCGCTTAAGAAGTCTGCAATATTTTTTAAAAAATACTTGTCGTTTGTGATAATCACTTCTATTAGATGTAAAAGAAAAGATACAAGAAAATGTAAGCAGTACTGCAACTATTGATGTAAGTTCATCTATAATTGTAGTTTCTGTAAAATTGCCGATGTGCAAAGAGGTAATAATAAAAAGACAAAATCCTCAAAGGTTCCCATAGGTAAAAAGGACGTGCTGAGAAGTGTTATTAGCCATTGCGTGAAATTAGGGTTTAGATTTGTTTCGGGGTGGTATTAGTAAAAAAATTAAAGGAATAAAAGGAACCTATTTTAGCACACAAGAGAAATTTAGCATTATCCACTTCTCGTATAATCGACAAGAAGTTGCTCTCTGTTTTCTGCAAAATGTGAAATGTGACCAGGGTCACAGTATTAATGAAAAAGAAATTTTACTTTCACTGTAAACAATTAAATTTTACTATGAGTAACAAAAACAGAATCGGTCTTGATACCGACAAAGCAAAGCACTTAGCGGAAAAACTAAATACACTATTAGCAAATTATTCTATTTTTTACCAAAATACAAGAGGCTATCATTGGAATATAAAAGGAAAAAAGTTCTTCGAGCTTCATTTAAAGTTTGAAGAACTCTATAATGACTTGCTGTTAAAAATAGACGAAGTCGCAGAAAGAATTCTAACCCTGGGCTACAGCCCCACACATAATTATAGCGATTATAAAACGACCTCAAAAATTGAAGAAAGCAGTAAAGTGAGCGACGGCGATAATGCAATGGAAGAAATTTTATCTTCTTTTCAAACTATTATTGAATTACAAAGAGAACTTCTTACGCTCTCTGCAGATGCAGATGACGAGGGAACAAACGCCCTGATGAGTGATTATATAAGATCACAGGAAAAGCTGGTATGGATGTACTCCTCTTTTCTAAAGTGATTTTTTGCCGGTGTGACATATATCACCAAGGGAACATAATATTAATCGCATCTTTGCAGCCATGGAAATCGCAGGCTACATTGCATCATTATTTATTGGATTGTCTCTAGGCCTTATAGGTGGTGGCGGTTCTATTCTTACCGTTCCCGTATTGGTTTACCTCTTTGGCACTTCTCCCAAAATGGCTATTTCATATTCCCTGTTTATTGTAGGAATTACAAGCTTGATAGGGGCTGTAAATAGTTATCGCAAAGGATTAGTAAGCTTGAAAACAGCAATGATTTTTGGTTCTTCTTCTATTCTTACTGTTTTTCTCACTCGTAAGATTATTGTTCCACTGCTGCCCGATGTATTTTTTAGCCTAGGAACTTTTAAGGTGACCCAATCACTGTTCTTAATGGTAGTGTTTGCGATACTTATGGTTGCCGCCTCCCTTTCTATGATAAGAGGAAAAAAGGTAGAAGCAGAAAAAGATAAGAAACAAAACATTTCCCTGCTATTTTTTTATGGAATGCTCATAGGCCTTGTTACCGGTTTTCTGGGTGCCGGTGGTGGTTTTTTGCTGGTGCCTGCTCTGGTTATAATGATGAAGCTTCCTATGAAAGAAGCCATAGGCACATCGCTGCTCATCATTGCACTTAACTCTTTAATAGGGTTTGTCGGTGATATAGGCAACCTCGATATAGATTGGAAATTTATTTCTACGATTGCCACCATCGCAGTTGCAGGTATTTTTATAGGTAGCTACTTTAATCAGCGGGTAAATGCCACTTATCTTAAAAAAGGGTTTGGCTGGTTTGTACTAATAATGGGAACTTACATAATCGTTAAAGAGCTATTTTTATAACAGGTTGGTGACAATTGTCACGGACTTTTCTTTTTTCATACCCGACCTTCGCATTTACAAAAACATAAATAAAATAGATGATAGATTTTCTCAAACAACCCTGGCCCTGGTACGTGGCCGGTCCATTAATAGGCCTTATTGTACCGGCTCTTCTGATTTTAGGAAATAAAAAACTTGGGGTTTCTTCTTCGCTGAGGCACGCTTGCGCAGCCTGTGTGCCGGCTAAAATTCCCTTCTTTGATTATGATTGGAAGAAGGAATCCTGGAACCTCTTTTTTGTAGGAGGAATAGTACTGGGTGCAGTATTAGTAGCCTTATTTTTTAGCAATCCAAACCCGGTAGACATTAATCCCAAACTAATGGCAGAACTAAATAGTTATGGCATAAACGAAAGCGCAGGCTTACTTCCTTCTGCCTTATTTAACTGGGAGCAGTTATTTACGTTTAAAGGATTATTCCTAATGGTTTTTGGTGGATTCCTTGTTGGATTTGGAACAAGATATGCCGGTGGTTGCACCAGTGGACATGCCATTATGGGCTTGTCTAATCTACAATTGCCTTCTCTCATAGCTACCATCAGCTTTATGAGTGGTGGCTTCATTATGGCCAATCTTATTCTTCCATTTATACTAAAACTCTGACCATGAATACAAAAGACATAACTATATCACAAGACAGCAATACTGAAAGTGCAACAATTCAAAAGTTTAGTCCAGTATCACTCATTAAGTATATGCTGATGGGAATGCTATTTGGAATTATACTGGTGAAGTCGGAAGTGATTTCCTGGTATCGCATTCAGGAAATGTTTCGCCTGCAGAGCTTTCACATGTTTGGCGTAATAGGATCAGCTGTCGTTACGGGCATCATCTCGGTATGGTTAATAAAGAAATTTTCTGTAAAAACTATAAGCGGGGAAAAGATAGAAATCCCAGATAAGAAATTTAATAAAGGACAGATATACGGCGGTTTAATTTTTGGGTTTGGCTGGGCTATTACCGGTGCCTGCCCCGGACCTTTATATGCACAAATAGGCTCTGGTTTTGGAGTAATTATTGTAACCTTACTCAGTGCAGTTGCAGGCACCTGGGTTTATGGCAGATTCAAAGAGAATCTTCCACATTAAAACCTACTTGTTGTGGGAGTAAATAAATAGAACAGATTAAAAATTTAAAAAATTCATTATGAATATTAAACAATGGGAGGACAAAAACTTATCTCACTTTAGCTATGCTATTGTAAGTGAAAAGGAAATAGTGCTGATAGATCCATCACGCAACCCCAAACAATATATTGATTTCGCTGAAGAAAAAAATGCCAGGATTATTGGAATAATAGAAACCCATCCCCATGCAGATTTTGTAAGCGGCCATCTGGAAATTAGCAAGCTCACAGGCGCAACCATTTATGTAAGCAAACTGGTACATGCAGACTACCCGCATACCACTTTTGATGAAGGCGATATAATACAGATGGGAAATATTACGCTAAAAGCATTGAACACCCCCGGCCACTCTCCTGATAGTATTTCTATTTTGATGGAAGCAGAAGGTGTACAGAAAGCGATTTTTAGTGGAGATACATTGTTCATAGGCGACTGTGGCAGACCAGACCTACGAGAAGGTGCAGGAAATATGAGAGAGAAAAAACTAGACCTTGCAAAGAAAATGTACCACACGCTCCGAGATAAATATTTACCCCTTGAAGATGACGTAGTCTTATATCCTGCACACGGAGCGGGTTCCCTTTGCGGCAAGGGTTTAAGCAAGGCAGACAGCAGCACCATGGGGAAAGAGAAAAAAGAGAACTGGACTTTGCAGCCTACTACTGAAGAGGAATTTGTAGAAGCCTTGCTTAGCGAGCAACCTTTTGTACCAGCTTATTTCCCATACAACGTAGAAATAAACAGAAAAGGAGCGGCTAATTTTAAAGAAAGTGTCGCTGCAGTAAAAATTGGGAAAAGTATAGTGAGTAAAGAGGACGCTGCCGGTTTAGATGAAGAAATTATGATCGTAGACGCCCGTGAAGAAAGCAAGTACAAGAACGGACACCTGGCTAATTCTGTTAATCTTATGGAAGGAGGAAAATTTGAAACATGGCTTGGAACCATTATAAAACCAGAAGAAAGTTTTTACCTTGCCGGGGAAAGTGAAGAGCAATTGCAAAACCTTATTGACAGAGCCGCAGTAATAGGATATGAGCCTCAGATAAAACAGGCATTTGTGGTAGAATATGGTGAGGAAAAAGAGCCACAATTAAATGTGGAGGAGTTTAAAAATAACCAGCAAGCCTATACGATTGTAGACGTGCGCAATTATTCTGAAGTAAAAGAAGGGAAATTTTTTGAAGATAGTATTTCCATGCCATTGCCAGAAGTAAGAGAAAAGGTGAATTCATTGCCTACAGACAAACCTATTGTGGTGCATTGTGCTGGTGGTTACAGAAGTGCCGCTGCTAGTTCTATTATACAAAATGCGATTAATAATGGAGTGGAAATATATGACCTAGGGGAGGCTGTGAAAGAATTTCAATAAGGTGTTTTCTTGCGGAGGGCTGATATCCTCCGCAGGAAAATATAATATTGCTGACCCCTAAGCCTGCTTGCATAAAGCCATGAGACATTGTATTTGTCACTGAAAAAGCTCAGGGTATTTCTTTATTGAAACGCATGCTGCTAGATTTTCAATTTCATAGTTCTTGTCGCTACGTAACCCTAATTTGTCAAAGAAAATCTCAAGCTCTTTACAAACTTCAAAATCTTTTGTTGTCACAGCATAAAAATTGTCATCCTTTGTTCCTGAAATTAAAATATTAATTTTACAATCATCTATATAAATAT
>JBBKWE010000019.1:0-2809 GCA_037968795.1 Ferruginibacter sp. | reverse complement strand
TTATCACTAAAATTTGCAAAATAACCCTCCGGCAAGCTGTACACATTTTCTCTGCTTATCACTCCTATGGAAGGAGCTAGAGAGGCAAATTCCTCGTCTACAGAAATTACTTCGTCTTCAGCTTCTTCTTTTATTCTTGCCAGCATTTTAGTACTGAAATCTTCGAAATAACCGGCAGGAATATCTGTTTCAGAAGCATTCATTTGCAATACCCCTAATATTTTTACCGGAAATTCCTCAAAATACCCCTCTGGCAACCTGTAAACATTATTATTTGTTATAAGTTGTAAAAGAGGTGACTGTAAGTCTTTTAATTCCTGTTGTATGTCAGATAATGTGTTCATCCGAATTATAGACTGCTATAGAGCATCATCGTTTAATGATTGAGTATAAAATCTTCAATTTTTTTTACCGCATGGTGGTAGCTTGCTTTAAGTGCTCCTTCACTGGTTTCTAACACCTCGCTCATCTCAGCGTAAGGCATTTCTTCAAAATAGCGCAGGTTAAAGACCGCTTTCTGTTTTTCTGGTAGTCTTTGTATGGCCTGTTGCAGTTTCCATTCTACCTTACTGCCATCGTAATCGGTTTCGCTGGCGAGCGTGTGAGAAACAGAATTCTCTTCATCGCTTATAGAGATAGCAGAGCGCTTCTTCGCTTTTTGCAAATGGGTTAATGCCTCATTCGTAGCTATCCTATACATCCAGGTATACAGCTGACTGTCTTCTCGAAATTTATCTAGATTCTTCCACACTTTTATAAAGCAGTTCTGCAATACGTCATCTGCATCCGCGTGGGTAACCACCATACGGCGTATGTGCCAGTACAGTTTTTCCTGATATTTTTTTACAATGGCAGTATATCCCCGCTCCCGTGTAGCTTCTTCTTTAAAGAGTAAAAGCATTTCCGCATCATCCATAGCTTAAATATCAATTATTAAAGGAGTTATTATTATAAAAGGCGACAATACATCTCTGCCTCTATGATGGCGAATGTAATTATTCTGAAGTATTAAGAATTAAAAAAAGAAGTTATAAAAATTATGCATCGCTTCGCAAGAAGATTTTGACCAGAATTATTCCCAATGACTTCCGCATTAAAAATTTAGAATTAAACACGATCCATTCCTCTTCATCGCCCAAAATCATCGCCATGCTCATCGTAATATTTCTCCAATTTTAAAATCTGCTTTATATTTTTCTTTTCTATTTCTGTAAGCTCATTTCTTACATCTATACTAGCTGGCACGTACCAGTCTGTGTTTTCAAACTCCTCTCTTGATTCCTTCCTGCTGAAACAATAGCCATGACGGGCAAAAATTTCATTACGCATAAGATACAAATCATAACTACCATAACCCATAAGGTCTTCTTCTGTAAGCAATTTTGTGCTGGCCTCCGGGTAGTTGCCCACCGAAGTATTGTACACAAATGATCTTCTTACCAGGTTAAAATTTTTGGGTGGAGTTACCTTGCTATCAAACGGTGCCCAGCTTCCGCTTATTTTATCAGGCGCTTTATTATCAAACCTTATTTTAAAAGTGCCGTCGTGCCTATCGGTACCAGGCTCCTTTGCTGTTATTTCTGTAACGCCTCCTATTTGCGTAGCAATACCTGCAAATGGTCTGTCGTTTCCGCTTACGATAGACCTACCGCTTACAGAATCCCCATAAAAGGCACTAAGAAGGATAGTGATTTTTGTATCGCCAAAACTTCCGCTATACGAACCAATAGGATCTTTCTGGCTCAGATCTATGTCACGCACTTCTGCAGTTGCAGCCAGTTTTTCTCCTGTATCAGAAGTATTTTCGTTAGTTTTATTTTCCTTACCAGAGCAAGACCATAGCATAGTAGCACAAAGAAAATAAGTCAAGAAAATTTTCATGTTATTCTGTTTTTTGGTTAATGACTTTTAGTAGACAGGCAACTTGTTAATAATTGAAAAATACAATTTTTTTCGGCAGGAATAATCGCTCAAAAGTGCTGGCAGTAATTCTGCTTTGTGCACTGGCATTTTTCTCCTTCCTCATGCTGCGCATTTTATTTCTGTATATCCCCGTAAGAAACGATGTTGCTTTTCTTCAATTAAAACAGCGATACATTCATATCACGCCCTGGCGGATAGCATTTTTTACGCATGTTTTTACAAGCATAGTAGCGCTGCTCGCCGGGTTTTCGCAGTTTAGCAAAACGCTTTTGCGCAAGTATCCTCGCTGGCATCGCAGGCTGGGATATTTATATGTGATCAATATTTTGTTGGTTACAGGGCCCGCGGCTTTACTTATGAGTTTTTATGCAAATGGGGGCATTGGGTCACAAATTGCTTTTATTCTTCTTTCCCTTTTATGGATAAGCTTTACAACTGTGGCATTATTTAAAGCAATAAAAAAGGATTTTGTAGCGCATCGCTATTTTATGATAAGGAGTTTTGCCCTTACGCTTTCGGCTATTACGTTGAGAGTATGGAAAGTTGTTCTTGCAAACTATACAGACTTTGCGCCTATGGATAGGTATAGAATAATCGCCTGGCTGGGTTGGGTGCTTAATTTACTGGTGGCGGAGTGGTTGATAAGGGTTTATTTCAGTCGAAAGAGGACTCTAATAAAGAAACTAAGAGAGTAAAAAAATTATGCAATTTGTAACGCAAAGGGATTGCACACAAAGAGCGCAATGCTGCACTTTAACCGCCGTGCAGACCTGTAGTCAGACGGCTACATTAATAATTAATAATTACAGGTCACTTCTTCCTAGCCATCACCTTATCCACTGCTGCTACAATATTATCTGCGCCCAGGCCATATTTCTCCATAAGC
>JBBKWE010000018.1:0-16456 GCA_037968795.1 Ferruginibacter sp. | reverse complement strand
CTACTCCTCTTACAAAGCATCACTTCGTGTTCCATTTCATCGCTTTTAAAGAATACGGCAGTTTGTGATTCGGGTTGTATTTTTTCTACTTCGTTGTTTTGGTACAAGCAAAGCTGCCCGCCGTCTGCTTCCAGCCAGTCTTGGTTTAAGTAGCTGATTAGAGAAAATTTCCTTTTGTTGTCTGTTTGGAATTGGTCTATATGTCGTTTGTAAAAACTCCCTTCTTCATAGATGGCATAATGAAATTCATAGCTATTTATGCCGGTATAGCAGGTGCTGTTCAGGTGGCCAATGAAGTCTTCGGCAAGGGAAAGAAATTCCTGTTCAAAGGCATTGTTATTACTTTTATCCAACCAGGAGATTTTATCCCCCCGCATTTTCTGGTTGCTGTCTTTTTGTTGTGCATTGCCTATGCCGGCGGCTGTCATGTTCTTATCTAGTTGCAGCTGCGAGATGTTTTTTTGCAGTCCTTCAGATAGGCTTTCAGACATAAATGCTTTGTCAACACCTACTTTATTAGCTAAATAAGAATCTATGAGAACATCGAATTGGTTGTACATGTTTTTTTACAAATTTTTCTTATCTACTTTTTTCTTGATAAAAAAGTAACAAAAAATCAAGGCTGTGAAGAAAAATGGCTAAAAATTATTGCACCTGCCTAAAATAAGAAAACTCGTCCCTAAGAGCTTTATTGTATGAATGGTAGTCGGGCTCGGACAGTTTTTATTTCTTAACGTCAGCCGTAAAATTATTCATGCACATTTTTCTTCAAGGCCGCCAACCTTACAAATTGCAACAT
Source organism: Ferruginibacter sp. (assembly GCA_037968795.1). Classification (GTDB taxonomy): domain Bacteria; phylum Bacteroidota; class Bacteroidia; order Chitinophagales; family Chitinophagaceae; genus Ferruginibacter. Next base: position 15,657 of record JBBKWE010000018.1, on the reverse strand, counting down.
CTTTTAAATTTTAGAAATTAATGTCATTATGGTTTCTACCACCTTGATTATAAAACGTACTGCTGTTAGCTAGAAACTGCTTTCAGCTTTTTCAATCCCGGCTTTACGCGCCTGCTCTCCATTCTTCTTTACTTCACAAAAACCGTCTTCCTATTCATAAACTCCATCATTCCATCTTTGGAAAGTTCGCGGCCATAGCCGGAAAGCTTTGTTCCGCCAAAAGGTAGTCTCGGGTCAGACTTCACCATTTCATTTATGAAGTAAGCGCCATCGGCCACCTTGCTTTGATATGCAATTGCTTTATCTACATCGGCAGTAAAGATGGTAAGTCCGAGGCCGTAGATAGAATCCTGTGCGAGTTCAAAAGCATGGTCTATATCTTTTGCTTTTACCATGGCAGCCAGCGGGCCAAAGGTCTCTTCTTTAAAAGCCGTCATTTCTGCTGTAACATTTCCTAAAATAGTGGGTTCGTGATAAGCACCTTCCTGCTTGCCGCCAAACAATAATTCTGCACCCTGCGCTATAGAATCTTGCACTTGTTTTTGTAAACCTTCTGCGAGGTCTTTCCTTGCGAGCGGCCCTACTTTGGTTTCTGTTGACAAGGGATCGCCACTCTTAAGGTCAGCGACTGCTTTTGTAAATTTGGTTACGAACTCCTCGTAGATGTCTTCTTCTAAAATAAAACGCTTTGCAGCTATACAACTCTGCCCGGCATTGAGCATTCTCGCCACCACGCCTACCTCTACTGCCTTGTCTATGTCTGCATCTTTTAATACGATGTAGGCATTGTTGCCGCCTAACTCAAGGAGCGATTTTTTTATATGCTTTCCCGCAAGTGCTGCCACTGCAGATCCTGCCTTCTCGCTACCCGTGAGCGTAATCGCTTTAACTGCCGGGTGTTTTATAACTGTTTCTGTATCGTCATGATTTATAAAAAGGTTTTGAAAAACGCCATCCGGGAAACCTGCTTCTGTAAAAATCTCTTCTATAAGTGCTGCACTCCCAAAAACATTGGAAGCATGCTTAAGCAAACCCACATTTCCTGCTACCAGAGTGGGAATAGCAAAACGGAAAACCTGCCAGAAAGGAAAGTTCCAGGGCATAACTGCAAACACGGTACCTATAGGACTGTGCGACACAAAACTTTTACTCGCTTCCGATTCTATAACCTCATCTTTCAAAAACTCTGCAACATTCTCTGCATAGTAATCGCACAGCCAGGCACATTTATTTACTTCGCCTTCCGCCTCAGAAACGGGTTTGCCCATCTCCTGCGAAATCATTTTTGCGTACTCCGCTTTCTTTTCTCTCAAAAGAGCTCCTACTTTTTCAATAAGTTTTATGCGCTCCGTAAGCTCTGTTTTACGCCAGGTACTAAATACCTCTTGCGACTTATCTAACTTATCTGTAAGCTCTTTTTCTGTAAGTTTTGTATAGGTAGCAAGCTGCTCCCCGTTATATGGATTGAAGGTTTTGAATTCCATTTCTGTAGTTCTATAAAAGTTATAAATTAATAATTTGCCGGTTCGTTCCAGTAATCTACCAGTACTTCCCAGGCTATATGTCCGTCCGGCATCAGTTCGTCGCGAAGTTCTTCTTTTTTAGCTTTTGATTTTCTGCCCGCCATTACATTTACCAGGGAATCTACTACGGCATCTTGCCAGTTGTAGGTAGTTGCAGGAATCTCTCCATATAGTGCAGGTATAGGTTCTATAATAGCAAGACCTGGTTGATGATATTCTATATGAATTTGCTCATCGGGGAAGTAATCAAAACTTCTCTCTATAGCCGCCTCTGGCCATAGTAGTTTTACAACAAGGTTTTCTGGCTGATAAACGGCGGTATATAACGTACCAAAGCCTTCTTTAAAAGTAGTGTTGTATAAAGGTGGATGGAGAAAGGCTTTTGCCAGCTCGCCGGCACTTACATTTTCAGTTTGTAAAAAAGTTTTTAGAAAACGAGAACGCTTTATCGTCTGATTAAATGCTGCATTTTCCGGCCAGTCAATTGTTCCCTGGTGATTAGTGGCAAAAGCAGCATTCGTAACAACAGGTTCTTTGTCCGGCGCCAGCTGCACAGTTTTGTGAGCCCCCGTTTTATCTACCACCGTCACATTATAGGACATGTGGGACGGTACTCTTTTGAGCACTTTTACTGCTTCTTTTGTAGAGGTGCAAAACTCCAACACATATCTAAGGATAAATGGAATGCCGAATCCAGCCCCTACTTCTTTGCGACCGCCAAAAGTAAGCGACACACAAAGTCCGGCATCGTTCATCCCGTCTACAATTCCTATGAGACAATCAGAAGTTCCTATCACTTTATGTTGATTCCACTTGCTTAGCAATAATGTTCCTTCCAGTAATAGTGGACTGTAATCGTAATTCCTTACCAGTTGTATTTCGTCTGTATCAATCACTGCCTGTGCACAGCCACTTATGTATGCCGGCGGGCAGTAACCTGTAAGAAACTGATGCGCCATTTCATTATCTCCTACGAGAGAACATAAATGCTTATACGTTTCCCACATTTCGGGCATGTGTTTTTTAAGTGCATTCTGTCTTTTCTTCAGCGTTAATGTCTGATTAAATCCGCTGGATGTAAGCCAGGTTTTATAGGCTGGCCAGTGCCAGTTAAAAAGTTGCTGCCATTTTGCATCTGCAATACTGGGCTCAGCAACTGTATTGAAAGTTAAATTCATTTTTATTTTTTAATTACAAAGTAGTAGGCTCCGGCATTTTATCTGCAAATAGGCCTTCACCACAAAACCCCCTACGTGGTAACGTAAGGGGGGAACTCTGTGAGTATTTTTGTATGAATTTGTAAAAGCTTAATATGATTGAGCTTCTAATTTTACTTATTTAAACAAACTTCCGGTGAGCATTGGCTGCTCTCTTTTATCCTCTGTGATAGTAGACACATATTGTGCCCTTATTGCCTTTATCCAGTTGTCTGCTCTTTTTGTAAGCTGAAAATCATCTGTCATCATTCTGCCACGAGATACGAGAATCCCCATATCTGCCCCTTCGTAGAGATAATCTCCCTTTCTGGTTATGCGCAAAAAGAAGGCTTCCTTCTCAGATTCCACAGCTCTTCTATGAGAGTCCATCCTGTCATATTGTATATGCCCGTTATCAAACATTTTAAATATCCCGGTCCGTGGCGCTTCTGTAACATACTCTATTGTATCCTCAGTATGTTTAATGATAAGCTGGCTCCATCCGTCTATATTCTCCTGCTTACCCCAGCGACTGTTTAGCTTTTTTACATTCAAAGTATACTCTGCATTCATCCACTCCAGAATATGAAATACAAATAAAGGAGCATCTGCCAGAGCAAAAACTGCATGATTGGTAATAGAACTTGCGCCGGTCACTCTTGGGTTCAGTTCTCCAAGGTACATTTCTCCATTGTCCTGATCTATTAAGAAATCTAATTCAAAATATCCTTTGTACCCTTCTTTTATGAGCTGATCTCCAAATAACTCTGTGTATTTTCTTGCACTGTTTCTTAGTTTTGGGGTAAATGCATCAGGATAAATCTCATTACCACACCAGCCACCTTTGTAAGGAGTAAGCGAAGGAAAACCTACAAGCTCGGTCATGAGCGGTGCTACGATTGTACCATGACGAGTGACACAAGCTTCTATGGCAGAACCTCTGCAATTGATCCGCTTCATTACTTTCACTTCTTTTTCCTTTTCTATTTCTTCAGCATATTTCTTATACTCTTCTTCATTGGAAATAAAGAAAGTGGTGTGGCCAGAATCGCCGTAGGGCGTTTGTATTACAAGATCCGACCCTAGTTGCTTCTCATATTTTTTGAGGTCAGCATATTTTTTTATGGGCGCCAATACATTGGGAACACAGGGAACACCGGCTTTCTCGGCTATTCTGTTTGTGTTTACTTTATTGTCCATAAAGTTCCTCATCTTGGCAGTAGGGAACATTACTTCTAGCCCTAGTTTTTTTGCCAGTTTCTCTGTTTTCTCATCAAACATGAGAAACATAACCATGCTTTTGGTTTTTTCTTTTTCTCTTGTCTTTAAGTAATCCTGCACTTCAGGGTGCTGCAGCAGATAGTTGTTGATATCTTCTATCCCTTCAAAATCATCGTGTGGCATTTCATTTTTAGGCGTAAACACGTTAGGGTGCAACCCATCAAAACAATCTATATAGCAGATGTATTTAAATCCTTTTATCCACTCATCGGCACCTAGCATATTAAAGTTAGTAGCACTTATAAAATAAACAGGTGTTTCGTTTTTGTAAAAAAACCTCCTTATATCTGCAATGCCATTTAAACTCTCTTCTAATTTTTTTATTTCTTTCATATTTTATTGGTTGATCGTTGTTTCTATAATTATTTTTTTTTGCGCATTACACCTAGTGCTGTGGTAGTTTGTTGCCGGTTAAGTACGGTATCACTAAAAATACGTAGTCCAAGGTCAGCACGATAACCGTGTATCTCGTGTACATCTAGTGCCAGCATAAATTCTATTATTTCTCTGCTTACTACTTGCCCCGGCACTAATATAGGAAAGCCCGGTGGGTAAGGAATCACAAAAGAAGAGGCTACAAGAACGCGTCCTTTATCTAAGGCCGCCAGGCAATCCGTTATATCTATATATTCCAGATTGTCTTCCTCATACCCCAGGAAGTAAGCTTCTCTTGCATTGCCGCCAGGCACACCGGGAGCCGCCTGAAAGGAATGATGGAAATAACTAAAGTCTGGTAGTGGAGGGACTTCCTCTGTGAGAGAATGTATTCTTTTTTGTAAAATTTCACTTTCCCTTGTATTTAAGCCACATATTTCATCATCAAGCTCGTCTGCTATTTTCAGTAATGCATTTGTGAGATAGGATACACTGCCCCGGGTGGTGCCTATGTTAGTCATAAACAATACGGTATTTCGAGATGTTTTATTTATTTGGATGCGAAATTTATCCATCAGATACCTGTTCTTGAAAGTATCTCCATCTACACCGGTTCTGCCTATGTGCAAAGTGATCTTTGTGGGGTCCAATACAAATTCGTCGTCCTGCCAGGCCTTTTCCATCCTGTTCCAGCCTTTGGTTTTGTCGTAGTATTCTGTGAGGCCGGTTTGTCTGTATTGGTCTGGTATAAAATCATGTACGGTAAGTACATCAAAATATTTATTAAGTTGTGGCGTGGTTATAATTTTTGCCCTAAGCACCATAGCCAGTTCTACACTTTTTTCTACTAATTCAAAACCTTCAAATTGTACTTGTCTTCTGCCCACATCGAGCGAGGCAAGCATCTGGTAATTAGGGGAAGTAGAAGTGTGGGTCATATAGGCTTCCAGGAAAGTATTCTCACACCTGCGGCGATAATCTTCGTCCCATATGTGAATCATAGAACCCTGGCGAAAACTGCTGAGCGTTTTGTGCGTGCTCTGGGTAGAGTAGGTTCTTATGCGTACTTTATCCGGATCTGGTAGCAAGGAAATTTCTCCTTTTTTAAGTTCGCTTATATGCAGGTCGTATTTTATTTTATACTCTGCTGTTTTATATTTTGCGGCTAATTTTTTAGCAACAAACATTCCTGTTCTTTGTTTATAGGTATAGGTAAAGCCGGCAAATGCAAACCAGGCTTCGTCCCACAGAAATATCATATCCGGCTTAATAGCCAAAACTTCTTCCATCACTCTTTCTACATTATATACCAGCCCATCGAAAGTGCAATTTGTAAGTAAAAGCATTTTTGCTTTTTCTAGTCTGCCTGCCTTCTTAAGCGTGAGTAGTTTATCTTTTATCTGCTGTAGCGGCACGGCTCCATACATAGAATATTTCTGAATGGGATACGAATCTAAGTATACCGGAAAGCCGCCGGAGAGTACCAGTCCGTAGTGGTGCGACTTATGGCAATCCCGGTCTATAAGTACCACATCGCCGGGCTGCACCATTGCCTGCATCACAATTTTATTAGCGGTAGAAGTACCATTGGTTACAAAAAAAGTGTGCATAGAACCATAAGCGTCTCTCGCCATTTCCTGCGCCTTTTTTATAGGGCCAGTGGGTTGTAGCAAGGAGTCTAGGCCGCCGGTAGTAGCAGAGGTTTCTGCCAAAAACATATTTCTGCCATAGAAATCTCCGAAGTCTTTTATCCAGTTCGATTTAAAAACAGAGTTTCCACGTGAGATAGGCATGGCATGAAAAACGCCAGTAGGCTTTTGACTGTACTCTACAAGTGCAGAAAAGAAGGGCGTATCATAACGTTCTCTTATACCTTGCAAAATACTTAAATGCACTTCCTGCGAATCCTCTCTTCTGTAAAATATTCTATTAAAGGTTTTGATGGTGCTGTCTTCTAAATCTCCGAGGGCCGTTTCTGTAACATAATATAAATCGAGCTCTGGTCTAAAATAATTAATTACCTGACCCAAAATGGGGCCCAGCATAGATTCCGGAGTATCAGAGTAATCTAATTGTAGAGCGTTTTGTAAATAAGGTCTCAGAGTATCTATATCTTTCTTTGTCTCATAAGGCGGGGAGTATCTTATAACGACCGCCTGTATATTATAGTTGAGCAGTAAGGCTATTACAGCATCCTGAAAAGAGCGTTGCACAACTGTAGCGTAACTAAATTCATCTTTAATATCTCTAAGCTCACCTAATTGTGTAATGACTTTTTCTTCTTCTTCTTTTGTAATGTCATCTACAAAAAGCACTTCAAAGTAGTTTTTCTTTTCTCCTACCAGGGCTTTGTTTGCTGTGGGATTGTCTTCCAGGGTTTCTTCGTCTTGCGACAATTCTACATTACTACGATAGGCATCGCTAATGAGTAAACGGGAGGCTTGCGTAACTTTGTTAGCGAATGATTTAAATTCTCCCTTAGAAAGTGTGGTTTCAAGGTTTGTAATAAGTTTATACCCAGGAAAAGCATAATAGCTTTCTATTACGTTCATCTCTTCCAATAACTTATTAATCGCAAGGAGTCTGTTATCTTCTTTACCAGCTTTTGGTGGAGAAAGAGAGAGTTCCGCAGACTGTATATTCAAATCATTCCAATAATTTATTCTTAACTGTCTTACATTATAATACGGAGCACTTATTTGTTTTTTTTCTGTCATTCTTGTTTTTTAGTTAGGCGAGTGTAGTGCCAGCTTATTTCCTTCTACATCTATAAATATGGCGAAATAACCTGATTCTTCGCTTATCAAAGTTTTGGGCATGATTACTCTCCCGCCGGCGGTTTCCACTTTATTTAAAATAAGGTTTAGGTCTTCTCCACCGTTTAAGTATAATAGTGGCCCTTTCTCACTAGGTATAGAGCTCGTGCTACAAACAATAGCACCGCCTATTCCCCCACTGGCTGGGAAGAAGGCCATGCTGTTGTCGTTATTCGTTACGACGTCCATTTCCATTTCATATATAAAATTGTAAAATGCCACTGCACTCATAAAGTTGATAGCCGGTATTTCAAACCAGGATATATAATCCTTTAAATTCTTTATCATTAATTTTTCGTTTAATATAGGAAAATGCTAGTAAATCTCATTATGAGGTAATAGGCATTCCCCCATCAAGCGCTGTAATGAGTGTTTCCTCGTCCTCTTTGAGTGCTGATAATTTTGCCAAAGTGCTGGGTTTAATTAACTCACCAAGAGAGTCTAAGTAAGGATGTCTTACATTATCATTATAGATATCAAAAACACCAATTTGATCTCGGAAACTTTTTAACGGTTGGCCCAGCCTCAATAAACCAAGTTCTCTGCTTCTTTTTACTCTTTCCATATCGAGTTCGATTGGAAATATTTCTTCGGTACTGCCTGCCTGGTACAACACTCTGCCATCTGGGCCGCACACTATTGATAAGCCGCTTCCGCCCGTATCTAATCCATTTACATCAAAAAGATAGCATTGGTTTACTGCAGACATTGCTCTTGCTATGGATAGTTCTATTTCTCTGTCAATAGTACCCGTAAGCGTAGGGTGCAGTATTACCTCTGCACCCATAACAGTAAGGGTTCTTATCGTTTCCGGAAACCACATATCATAGCAAATGCTTACACCAAACTTCCCTACATTGGGTACATCAAAAGTGCAAAATTTATCTCCCGCCTGCACCCCTACTTCGTAAGGATAAAAGGGAAACATTTTACTATATCTTTCTACTATTTCTCCGGCAGGGTTAATCACACAGGCAGAATTGTATATCTCTTCGCCTCTCTTTTCAAATGCAGAACCGGGGAGTAACCAGATTCCGTATTTTTTTGCCATGGCCTGCATTTCTTCTTCAAAGTTGCTGGGCGACTCTGTAGCATTGTGCAGCAGCGGGCCGTATGCGCATAGCTCGCTAAAAACGATCATATCTAACCAGGGATACAGGTTCATTGCTATGTCTACCTTTATTTTCATCATCTCTATATTGGGAGCGATGGCCGACACTTTCATTTGTATTCCTGCTATTGCGAATGGATTCATAATTTTTAATATTCTTTTATAAGCTTATTTATTTATTTCTTCTTTGATTACTGTTTCTAATATATCCAGCCCTTTGGCTAGTAATTCATCGCTAATGACTAAAGGCGACAGGATTCTAATGATGTTCTTATAGGTGCCGGCGCTTATCACGATCAAACCTTTTGCGGCACATCCTTTTACAATAGCGTCACATAGGTCTGAGTTGGGCTGCTGCGGATCATTATCTACAACAAACTCTATTCCTATCATAGCTCCCACACCTCTTACATCTCCTATTTCCGGAAGTGTTTTTTGTAAATTTTTAAAATGGTTAATGATATGCTCACCTACTTCTTTTCCTTTTTTATTCAGGTCTACATCCTTCATCAATTGTATGGTAGCAAGTGCAGCTGCACAGCAAATAGGGCTTCCTATGTAAGTGCCGCCTATCGTGCCGGGAGCTGCAGCGTCCATTATTTCCGCCTTGCCTATTACTGCTCCTATAGGCAATCCCGAACCCATAGATTTTGCATAAGTGCTTATATCTGGAGTTACGTTATAGTTTTGCCAGCTGGCCCAGTTGCCCGTTCTTCCAAATCCACTCTGTACTTCATCTGCTATTAATATAATTCCGTTTTTATCACAGAACTTTCTTAATCCTTCAAAGTACTTTTGGGGAATGGGGTTAAATCCTCCCTCGCCCTGCACGGGTTCTAATATTATGGCTGCTACATTTGCCGGGTCTACCAGGTTTTTTTCACTTTCGTATAAGCGGGTGAGTTCTTCTTCTACAAACTCATCCATGCTCGCTCCTGCTGCATATCTATAAAAATTTGGAAAAGGTAGACGGTATACTTCCGGCGCAAATGGGCCACAATTTGTTTTGTAATTGATCTTACTCGTAAGCGTCATAGCCATCATGCTCCTGCCATGATAGGCATCTGTATAGCATAGAATGGCTTGCCTGCCTGTAGCCTGCCGAGCAATCTTTATCGCATTCTCTACAGCCTCTGCTCCTGTGCTTACCAGCATAACTTTTGTTTTATCGCCATGCGGTAAAATCTCAGCAAGTACTTCGCATAGCTCTATGTAGGGCTCGTAGGTAACTACATTAAAACTGGTATGAATATATTTTGCTGCTTGTTCCTGTATTGCTTTTACTACTTCATCAGGACAATGTCCTGCATTTACAACGCCTATCCCGCCGGCAAAATCTATAAGCTCATTGCCGTCTGCATCTATTATAAGCGCACCTTTTGCTTCACTTACTGTGGCTGTATTGAAAACCCCCACACCGTTAGCAACAATATTCTTTCTTCTCTCGAATAACTCCTGCGATTTTGTTGTTTCTGCTACCATTTCTCAGTTTAGTTTTTATTAATATAAGACTCAAATATAAATCAGTATCCTGGTCTTATCATAATAAGATTAAAGACAAAACGACATGGCTGCGGCTATATTACTAAAGTACCATTTCATCTTATTTCTATAAATACAAGGAAATTTTAAAGAGCCGGTGGGTTAACAACTGATTATAGCAGTTCAGAACAGATAAAACTCAACACAGTATTTATAATCTAATAGCTATGGTGCTACTGAAAAACTATTAATAAATTTGAAATTATTATGTGACAATCTAATGTATAATTATATGTTTTCCAAAGATATATTCTTGCTGTCATCTTTAAGCCCAACCAGATTATGGGGCCATGCGAATTTCTACTTGCTCAGCATACGCAAATACTTATGCTTATTCTCCACAATAATCCATAGGAGAAATAGGCTAAATACAAGAGAGATTCCTATTCCCATGGCTTCCGACGCAACTAAAATATTTGTGCATAATATGCCTACCATAAAGGGAATAATTATAACAGCACCTATCGCTCTGGTTTTAGGAAATAGAATAGGTAATCCGCCCACAATTTCTGCTAATCCGACAAGCGGCATAAGTCAGAAGATCTCCATCATGGCTCCAAAATCATTCTGCATCTCTGTCGGAATCTGCTGATTCATTTTCTTCTACTTCTTCCAAATTTTCTTTTTCCCCGTTTCCTCCCAATAAAAATAAGTAAAGCAATAATGCCTAGAATAAAAACGAAGAGTAATCCTGCATTCAGCAAGACTACAGAAAGCTTTAGTTTATCAGCATTTATGAAAGGATAGGGGTAAAAATGAGAAACATTTCCTCTTACGAGAACGAATAAAAAATAAAATATTGGATAAACCATCCAGTGCAGGATAGGACGCCATTTATAGTCTCCCGACTGGGAATAGCAATACCAGTACACTAATACAAAGAGCGGTATGACAGTATGTAACAATTCATCAACAAGACGCTGCAGGCCTGTAGGGTTCCATATCTGCCGGAGCACAACCTGGTAAGTAATACCAACTACCAGAATGAAAGCAGTAAGCGCTGTTGTGGTGCCCCAAGTATATATAAGCGGAAATTTTTTTACCGATATCTTCAAAGACTTGGTTGTAAAGTAAATAGCTACCCACAGATTTGTAAGAATAGTAAAGAAACTAATAAAGCGAACGAGGGTTTCGGGTACACTTGCCTGCCTGTTATGAATCATCAATGCCAGCTGCGCTATTATAGCAAACCACCCTAATAGCATTCCTATTATTTCTGCTGCTCTTTTCATCTATTGTTTTTATGGATAAATCTCAATCCTTTTTTCTGACCAATTCATTCTTTCATTGTAGTAAAATTGTATTTACATCCCAAGATTTAGCACAAATTTTGCCTGGCTGAGCACAAATTGCGTTTTACTTCTAAAGCCCGATTTTTTCAGTGAAAAGACTCATGGAATTCTTTCGCAAAGCAGAAATTACTTGATTCCGTAAATGTTTATGCTTTTCCTACTTCAATATCTCTTAATTTTGACGGCAAAGAAAAGCCTTATTGAGAACTGTAAATTAATACATAAGGATGGATTTGTTCAAATTACCTAACATGAATATTCTAAAAATATTTTCCGTGGTAGTATTATGTGTTGTGATACTATCATCCTGCAGAGATGATTATAATATTTGTACAGAAAATCGTTTCGTTTCTGTAAATGGTTCTTTTTACAGAGTTGTGGGTGGAGTTCCTACAAAGTCTACCGTGAGCAATTATTTCCTGGGCACTATAGGCGGCAATGCCGTTGTAAATAATGTAGCAAATGCATCGTCTTTTGCTACAGAACTAAATCCGACGCAAGACTCTACAGTATACATTATTAGATTAAATAACAGTGGCTTTACGGATACGCTAACCTATAGGCATACCAGCAGAACAGAAACTATTTCTGCAGAGTGCGGAAATATCACGGCCTACACTCTCACGTCTGTAAAAACGACCAAAAATTATATTGACAGTATTGTAATTCTCAATAATAGCATTAGTCGCTTTTTTGCAGAAAATGTGAAAATCTATTATCGGTAAATTTTACAAGAGATTTTTTGCCGGTAGCGGCCTGTCATCCATCCATCTTTTTTCTCTTACTTGCTCCCTTGTCCACTTATAACGTTTGTGGCTCCAGAGGTAGTTTGCGGGCTGTTGCAAAACGGACTCTTCTAATATTTTTCTGTAAGCACGGGTAATGTCACCATTGGCAGTAGCAGCGGCTTCTGTAGTTATAGGTATGTTTGTAAAAGAATAATATCCCCGTTTTTTACGGGCTGCCTGCATAAAAAATACAACTGCATTGGTGCGCTGTGCGGCTTTTTCGGGAGCACTATTAAAAGGAACAGGCTTAGAAAAAAAGTGAAGCCAATATGCAGAATCTATGTAAGCAGGATTTTGATCTGCTATAAGACCCAGTACTTCCTTGCGTCCAAAAATAGCAGGCGACTGCTTCGGAAACTCATGGGCAGAAAGCAAAAGGGCTCCTGTTCGGGACCGGAGTGTTTTTACTACCCGATCAAAAGTATCGCTGCTCATCTTCATATAAACGCCCACAAATTTTCGGGTGATTTTTGTTGCTATGACGCTGTTCCCATATTCCCAGCCAAATAAGTGACTTGCCATAATGATGATTTGCCTGCCCTCTTGCAAGTAGGGTAGCATAGAACTTACATCCATAAATGCCCGCTTCTGCAATTCTTTCTTGCTCATGCTCATAAGCTTGAGCATATCTACCATACTATCTGTAAAGCGAATATAAAACTGCCGGCAAATTGCTTGTATTTCTTCTTCCGTTTTTTGTGGAAATGCAGTACGTAGATTATATAATATTACCTCCTTTCTATACTTCATCTTACGCAGTATTGCTGCTATAGAAGTGCTTATAGGATACCAGATAAAAAATGGCAGTAAAGACAATAAATATAAAAACGCGTAAACGATATAATACATCTGCGCAAAATTATACATAAGTCTTGTAAAAAAGGCTCAAGGTTGTTTCCCTATTTTCTTCCTTTGGTTATAGTAAAAAAGGAGAGAAACACATCGTTACATAGAAAAATACAACATAGGAACATAGCAAAAGCAACCTAAGATTTTTCTTCTATTGTGCCTATCTTCTTCCTATGATTTTAAGTGGTCAAAAGTCCTTCCTTCATATATTTATTTACAATTGCCCCGTCTCTCTAAAATACTTTTCCAGCACCAGCAACGAGATAAGCTCCTCATGTTTGTCCTCAATAAAAGGTTGTACATAAGCTTTTGCCTCCACAATAATTTTTTCACATTCTACCGGGTGCGCCAGATAATACTCCAGCTTCTCTTGCAGGTCTGAGTAGTCGTCTTTTATTTTTATATAATGCACATTGGGTAGCAAGCGGCCTTCCATAAACCAGGTTTCAAATTTGGGCTCTGGCATTACCGCTATAGAATTACTATACATTATCCATTTTAGATTGCTTGCTACGTCGTACCCCTCCAGGCTTAGAATAAATTTATAGTTGAAGTGCTCCTTCACCGAGATTTTTTCTTTCACCCATTCTGCTTTTCCGCTGTCATCGTTTATCTGTCCCAGATTGCAAAGCGGATGATTAAAGTACATTTCCATAAATCGTATTCTGTGCTCCTGCCGGAAAACACCTCTCCCGATGAGCATGTCTTTTTTCTGTGCAAACGGTATAGTGTCTTCAGTGAAGTTGAAGTGGCGTTTTTTATCCAATTTTAATATAACGGCGTTTACATTATCGCCATGTATGGGTCTGCTTTTTTGAAAAGAGGGTATGGCATCTGAATAAGTGATGTCTCCAAAAAGAAATTTTGCCTTTAGGGTAGACGGAAAGTGACGTGCATATTCGTAAGTGTCTATAAAGTACGCTTTAGGGCTTTTGGGTTTTGTAAGATTTTGAATGGTACTGTCCAGCCATTCAATACCATAATCACAACCGTCCATTTTGTTATAATAATTCACGCGGTCATTTACCAGAACCAACTCTTCCTTGTACAGATGTTTTTTCTTGTTTTTTATGAGAGACTTGTAAGACCTTGCCGGTAACAGTAACCTCGCAAAAGCTTTAATATAATAGAAGAGTTTAATTTTTTTCACGACCTATCTTTTTTAATAAATACTTCGATATACTTCCAGATATTTTTTTGCGGTCTCGTCCCAGTTAAAACTTTTTGCACGGTCTATTATATGCTGCGGTAGTTGAGGGTTTTGCATATAATGTGCCATTGATTTTTTATAAGCTTCCTGCATAGCATCTCCCTCAAAGCTGTAGAAATAGTAAGCGAGGTCACCACCTATCTCTGGCAGCGAAGTATGGGTAGAAAGAATCGCAGGCTTGCCAAAATACATAGCTTCTACAACCGGTAGACCAAACCCTTCTGCCAGGGAAGGAAAAACAAAAGCTTCACAATTTTTCAGGTACCAGTACTTTTCCTGTTCTGTAATAGCACCTGTGAGTATGACCCGATCGGCCACGCCAGCATCTGCCGCTACCTGCAATATTTTTTCCTGGTAAGCCGCACTTTGGCAAACGCCGGCTACGATAAGCAGCTTGTCATTTCCCCGCAAAAGTGGAGGCAAAACATGAAAGTTCTTTTTATCTGTAACCGTCCCTATGGTGAATAAGAAGTCAGTTTTGGGTCTTTTACTCTCTGCTATTTCTTCTATGACTGCAGGAGGCAGGTTGCATCCATTATATATCACTGACCTTGGTTTGGAGCTCAGGTCAAATTGCTTTTCTATATCTGCCATTACAAAATGTGAGATAGCCACCACATGATTTGCATATTTTATTTTCTTCTCTATCGCTCGCATGTACTTCGCCTTTTTTTCCTCACTCTTGCCTGCATCATAAAGCACATTGAGATCGTGTATTGTAAGTACGGTGGGCAGTTTATTATTGTAAGGAAAATAATTTGTGCTCTGATAAGTACAATGCCACAAATCATAATCTTTCTTAATAGGCATCATAAATTTATGCAAGCTATTTTGGTGAATGAGATCGTAGCCAGGACCAAAATCCTCTTGTGCTTCTTTACGCACATACAATTTGAGTGCTTCTTTATCTGCCTTCAAACAACGCTGTAGCGCTTTTCCCAGCTGCAAACAGTAATGAAATAAGCCAGTATTGGGATATTTCATTCGCTCACAGTCAAGTACTATTTGTTTCTTTCTTTCCATCTACTTTTTCTTAATGGCATTTACGGCGAAGCAGAATTCATTTATGGCGGCACCCGTTACTTTGTAGCCTAGTGATTCTAAATATATATTTAGAGAGGAATAGTTATTCTTCTCTTTATCCAGGTCGTGTACTTCCAGCGCAATATGATTGGCTCTTTGCAGAATGGCAGGCGCCGTGTTGTAAATAATATCATACTCGCTGCCCTCACAGTCCATTTTAAGAAGGTCTATTTTTTCCAGCTTATTTTTTGTAACTATATCTGTGTAAGTAATAGAAGGCACAGATATTTCTCTGGTATTATCTTTATTAAAGCCATCAAAAACAGAGGCCACTACCTGGTTATCCTCAGAGTTTGCCATGTACAGCTTTAAATCTCCCTGCTCTTTGCCCGTAACTGCTTTGCCGTAAATTGTCATACTCTTTTTTACCAGGTCGCTGGTCTCCATCAGCTTTTCTATATATCCTACATTCTGCGGCAGTGGTTCAAAGGCAAGGATGCGGGCATTTTTGATTTTAGACAATAGTATAATATCGAAAAAGCCAGCATTGGCACCTATATCTATTATAACGGGATTTGCAGGCAGCGAAGTAACGAGGTCATTTATATCATACACGTCCTCCATAAATATTTCCTTAAAAACCTGGTAGAG
>JBBKWE010000017.1:0-19102 GCA_037968795.1 Ferruginibacter sp. | reverse complement strand
GTACGGGGAATATTGATGCCGGCTCCGGCTTTGTATATTAGGTTTACGAGCGGTCTCTCTTTCGTTTTGTTCTGCAGTAACACTTTTTGTTCTACATAATTTATGTGCAATAGGTTGCCACCATCTGTATGTTCCAGGTGCAGGAAACTGTTTCTATCCAGCATACTATCTCCCGTGGCAGATTTGCCATCTATTGTACCAGTAACCCGCACGGTTTGCCCATCTGTAACCACATATTTTATATGATCAAAATTGAGTTCTATACTTCTTGTTCTATTTTTATTTAAATAAAATCCTATTCGATAATTATATTGAGGTATAGAAATCTCAAGTGGTCTTTTTGAGATTTGCGCCAGGTCTGGCTTGTCGTGTGCCTTTGCATTTTCCAAGGTAAACTTATCGCCATTGGCCATTCTGAAATGGATATCGCTGCGGGTATACCATTCTGTATTGTAACCCCACTGTATATACATACCTTTAAAAAGCTTTTTCCCTTTTTGGGCATTTGCTGCATGGGAGGTCATTGCAATTACTATAAGTAGCAATGCCCTTAAAATATTATTTGATTTCATGGTAGCACCAAAGGTAATTCTAAACTGGTACACCCCTTATATTAACTGCCTTATTTGGCTTTCTTATTGTCTGGTGCTTATGTGTGCCAAATTTTTTTTATACGTGCATTAATTACTGTATCGCTGTATACAATTGTAAACTGAAAGGTTATTATTTGGAATACATAGTTTCACTAAATTGTGTTCACGGGCAACCTCCGACAATGTTTTCTTTTTTTCAAAGCTGAAGAATTTACTGCCATTTTTTGTAAAAACTAATACAAGGCCTGTTATAAAGTCAGTCACAAGGCATTGATAATGACAAAGTTACCATTTTTATTCTTTGGATAGCCTTTTGCCACTGAGCTGTGCATTCTTCTCTTACATTATATGAGGGGAATTGCAATTACTGAACAAACAAAAAAGATAAAATATTATATATGAACCCAAATAATTTCACCATAAAAGCGGCTGAAGTCATGCAGCTGGCGCAGCAAATAGCACAGGAGCATAAAAACCCTTCAATCGAGACTGCTCACCTGTTGCAGGCATTGCTGCAAATGGAAGATTCGCCTATTACTTATTTACTCAAAAAAAATAATGTAACGATAAAGCTGGTAGAAGATAAATTGAAGGAATCAATAAAAAAGCTCCCTACAATTAGTAATGACGGTGCTCAGAACCTTGGGAGAGATGCGAATGCCGCATTGGTAAAAGCAACCGCCAGTCTTAAAACCTTTGGCGATGAGTTTGTTACACCAGAGCAGATGCTTTTGGGAATTATACAAGGGAAAGATGATGTGGCTACTTTACTTAAAAATGCCGGACTCACAGAGAAGGGCCTAATCGCCTCTATACAAGAATTGAGAAAATCTGGAAATGTAAATTCTCAAACCCAGGAAACGCAATTTAATTCCCTGAATAAATACGGTAAAAACCTCATAGAAATGGCAAGGGCGGGAAAACTTGATCCCGTTATAGGCAGAGACGAAGAGATTCGTCGCACTTTGCACATTCTAAGCAGGCGTACAAAAAATAATCCTATCCTCGTAGGAGAACCGGGTGTGGGTAAGACTGCCATAGCAGAGGGACTTGCTATGCGGATTGTAAATGGTGATGTGCCGGAGAATCTTAAAAGCAAGGTGATATACGCCCTGGATATGGGGCAGCTTATTGCGGGAGCAAAGTACAAAGGAGAGTTTGAAGAGCGACTAAAAGCGGTAGTAAAAGAAGTACAGAATAGTGATGGAGAAATTATTTTGTTTATAGATGAAATACATACCCTCGTCGGAGCCGGTGGTGGAGATGGCGCTATGGATGCAGCCAATATTTTAAAACCCGCGCTGGCAAGAGGAGAACTTAGAGCAATAGGAGCAACTACGCTGAGTGAGTATCAGAAATTTTTTGAGAAAGACAAGGCTCTGGAAAGGCGTTTTCAAAAAGTGATGATAGATGAGCCTAACCTGGAAGATGCCATTTCTATTCTTCGTGGCCTTAAAGACCGATATGAAACCTATCACCATGTGCGTATAAAAGATGAGGCTATAATAGCAGCTGTAGAGCTAAGCCAGCGGTACATTACTGATCGCTTCCTGCCAGACAAAGCAATAGACCTTATTGATGAAAGTGCTGCCAAACTAAGGCTGGAAATGAATTCCATGCCCGATGAACTTGATAAACTAGAAAGACAAATACGGCAGCTGGAGATAGAAAGAGAGGCCATAAAAAGAGAGCATGATGAGCCTAAGCTAAAGGAACTAAATACGGAGATAGCTAACTTATCTGTGGAACGCGATACCTACAAGGCTAAGTGGCAGCAGGAAAAAGAGATCGTAGAGAAAATACAAACTGCTAAGGCAGACATAGAAGGCCTGAAGTTGGAAGCAGAGCAGGCAGAGCGAAATGGAGACTACGGCAAGGTAGCTGAGATACGCTATGGTAAAATGAAAGATGCGGAAGAGGATATTAAAAAACTTACCGCAGAGCTAGACGGCCAGTCTGAGAAACGAATGCTGAAGGAAGAAGTAGATGCAGAAGATATTGCAGAAAGTATAGCCAAAGCTACAGGGATACCTGTGAGTAAGATGCTGCAAACAGAAAGACAAAAACTGCAAAACCTAGAGGACGAATTGCACAAAAAAGTGGTAGGACAAGATGAAGCTATAGAGGCCGTGAGTGACGCCATACGCAGAAGCAGGGCGGGATTGCAGGATCCTAAGAAGCCAATAGGTTCCTTTATATTCCTGGGTACAACAGGAGTAGGTAAAACGGAATTAGCCAAAGCGCTTGCAACTTATCTCTTTGATGATGAGAGCATGATGACGAGGATAGACATGAGTGAGTACCAGGAAAAACATTCTGTGAGCAGGCTCGTGGGTGCGCCTCCCGGCTATGTAGGGTATGATGAAGGCGGGCAACTTACCGAAGCGGTAAGAAGAAAACCTTACTCTGTTGTTTTACTGGACGAGATAGAAAAAGCCCATCCTGATGTATTTAACATAATGCTGCAGGTGCTTGATGATGGCCGGCTTACCGATAACAAGGGTAGGGTGGTCAATTTTAAAAACACTATCATCATTATGACAAGTAATCTTGGAAGCAGTATAATACAGGAAAATTTTGAAGAGGTAAATGAAGAAAATATAGAGGAAGTAGTAGATCGCACAAAAGTAGAAGTGACAGACCTGTTGCGAAAGACCATGCGACCAGAATTTTTGAATCGCATAGATGAGGTTATACTTTTTCAGCCGCTTATGAAAAAAGAGATAAAAGGGATAATTACTATCCAGCTGCAGGAATTGCAATCTCTGGTGGCAAAGAATGGTATAAAGTTGGAATTCAGCGATTATGCCATCGACTACCTGGCAGATAATGGTTACGATCCACAGTTTGGTGCCAGGCCGCTAAAGAGGCTTATTCAAAAGCAAATAATCAATGGACTGAGTAAGAGAATACTTGCCGGTGATATAGATAAAAACATACCTGTACTGGTAGATGTATTTGACGGCACAGTCGTATTTAGAAATGAAGCGGCAAAAGAAGAAGTTTAACAATGCAAATTTAAAGTTCTAGTAAGCTGATTCATAGCTTATTAGTACTTTTTGCCATCGGGCATGCATTATTGGATTTTGTAAATTTGTAAAAAACATTATCTTCATTCGATTAGGAAATAATAACGTAAAATTGCATACAAATCATATTGAATTTACAATATGAAATAAAGGAAAAAGATATATGGCTTTCAAAAAAGAAATAGTAGAGATAATAGAACCAAGAGATGTATTTGTAGGCAATGCAAAAGCTGCAGTTACCCTGGAAGAATTTGGCGAGTATGAAAGTGAGCCATGTGCGAAAGCGAATGAGATAGTAAAAAAGCTATTGGTAGAATATGATGGTCTTATCCGTTTTAATTTCCGTCATTTTCCATTGACCAATATTCACCAACGTGCCCTTAAAGCCGGTGAAGCTGCCGTAGCAACGGCGCAGCATGGTAAATTCTGGGAAATGCATAATATTCTTTTTAAGAACAGAAAAAACTTGGGTACAACCAGTTTAAAGTTACATAGCAAAGAAGCAGGTGTGCAAAATAAAAAGTTTCTTGATGAGCTTGTAAATGCTACTTATGGCTGGCAGGTGCAGGGAGATCTTAAAGAAGGACTAGATCGTGGGGTAAAAGATGTTCCTACCTTTTTTGTAAATGGCACCTTAGTTACAAAAAACACTTATGAGGAAATAAAGAAGGCTATAGAAGCTGCACTTAAGAAAGTAAAGAAGAAGCCAGCTGCAAAGAAAATAGCAGCAAAGGCTGATAATGAAGAAAAGACAGATTAAAGATTGTTTCTGGTAGGACATAAAATTCAAAAAACTCGCTATGCTTAGGTATAGCGAGTTTTTTGTTTGAAAGCGAAGACGCTCATTATAGCGTCATTAATTTTTTGGGCTTCCCTTCTTTACAATGTTATCTATCATTCCCTGGAAGATAAAATAATGAAACGGAAGCATTGCGATCCAATACACTCTGCCCCACAAGCCCCGTGGGCGGAAGGTTGCCTTCTGTCGCAGTTGTATTTTTTTATGCTTTCGCATTATCCTGAACTCCAGCCAGGCTTCTCCCGGTAGTTTCATTTCTGCAAACAGTAGTAGTCTTTTCTTTTCTCTATCTGCCAGTAAAACTCTCCAAAAATCAAGCGCATCGCCTGTATGTATTGTACTTGTGTGTGTACGACCTCTGCGCAGGCCTACGCCACCCACCAGCTTATCCAGATAGCCTCTTACCTTCCACAGATTTGTGCCGTAGTACCAACCGCGTTCGCCGCCTATACTCCAGATATTATTAAGCACATAATCGTGGTTTGCAGGTATCTCTTTCCATTTTGTGTCATAGAAGCAGCCAAACTGCGGTACTTCTATATAAGAATCCAGATCTATATTGCTATTGCTACTTACAAAGGCATCTTTCCAGCTGCTGAGCACCATCTGTTGGTCTATTTTATCAAAAGCAAGTTTTACGGCCTCCTTGTAGGCAATGGGTTTTACTTCAAGCATTTCAGCGAGATTGTTGGGTCTGCACACTACGTCTATCTTCATGCTATTCACCAGATTTACAGCCAGCGAATAGGAAGTGCTTGTCACAAAGTATAGCCAATAGGAAGATAATCTTGGTGTCATTATAGGTAGTGTAATAATGTACCTTTTAAGTTTTCTCACTTCCGCAAACTGCAAAAGCATTTGTTTATAAGAAAGTACATCCGGACCGCCAATGTCATAATTTTTATCGTATAATTCCTCCCGCAGTTTCGCCTTTTCAAGGTACTCAATCACATTGCGGATAGCAATGGGCTGGCACAATGTTTTTAACCATTTGGGCGTGATCATCACGGGCAACTTTTCAACCAAATCTCTTATAATCTCAAAAGATGCGCTGCCACTTCCTACTATAATACCCGCTCTGAGAGCAGTGAGCGCAGGATTTGCATTCTTTAAAATTTTCTCCACTGCCAGGCGGCTACGCAGGTGTTTGCTTAGCGCATCAGAGTTAACAATGCCGGTGAGGTAAATAATCTGCTTGCAATCCGTATCATTTACAAGCGTCACAAAGTTTTGTGCTGCCCTGGCTTCTTTTTCTTCAAAGTCATCACCGCTGCTCATGCTGTGAATGAGAAAGTAGGCTACATTTATTTCTTTTGGTAAAAAGTTTTTCTCCGGCTCGTGGAGAAAATCTACTTCTATAAGGCTAATGAGCGGATTAGATTCTTCGCCATCAAATCTATTTTTGTTTCTTACACAGCAAAATAAATGGTGACCCTGTTCCAGTAGAACGGGAATGAGTCTTTGCCCAATGTAACCATTTGCCCCTGTGAGAAGTATGTTCATATTGTAATTACAATTTTAATGCAGGGTAAGTTCAGATAGGAAAAGACTTCTTTAAAAAACAACAGAGTATTTTATTATTCCTTTACCGCTTTGCTTCCCGTCCACACAAAGGTTTCTGTTTTGTAACTGGTTTTGTATTTTGTTGTATTGGCGTCAGTTTCTTCGTCATCTGCTGTACCTTCTTCTGTGATCTTTATCAATTTTCCAGCTTTTCCTCCTTTCTCTGATGGGAAAAGAATCGTTTCAATATGCCAATAGACACCAGCGTCGCTAACAGTAGATTTACCAGGTAGGTCCAGGAAGCTGTTACCTGTAAAACCTGCATAATAGTAATTTGTATAAATGCCACAGGCCTCTCCGCTTGTCATTATTCTTGCCACTTGCTTTACATTGGTGAGTTTGGGATCGCCCAGCAGTTTCAAATCTACATGGCTTACAGATTCATTATCTTCTATGTCCCTGTTTTTTTGTGCAACAAGCGCTCCCTTCTTTATTACTTTTAAGGCTGTCTTAAAAATATTACCGGTGTAATACTCTGTTCTCTTTTCCTTTTGTTCTATTATTCTGTCTATTCCAAAAAGATAAGTTGCTTCATCATCAATAGCATAGCCTATAGCAAGTAGTCCCGCCCAGATATAACCTTGCTTCTTAGTTCCATTTTTTACGTAGTCAATCCATATCCAAGGGGCTACAATATTTTTTAGCGTTAAAAATTTATTGCTGTTGCTCTTCACAGTTATCGTATCGCCGGCATGCAAAGAATCTATTACAGGAAATTTTGTGCCTGCAGCAGAACGCACATTAGCAGGAGCATAAATCATTTTTGCTTCATTAGTCGCTTCTAGCTGCCACACAGTATATTTCTTGCGCTCCTCAGTTTGAGAATAAGAGAGAGAATGCAGCGTAAGAATTAGAAAAAAGAAACAGATTGTGTTCTTCATTGGTTATTTTTTACTAAGTTAGATAATTAATTTCTAAGGTTTTGAAAGCCTCAGAAGTTTGAATATCTAAAGGTTTTGGCTATGCTCATAAAATTCACCACCACATTAGAACGCTTCGGAGATAAAGGCGAAAAATCTGCCTGGACTTACCTCCGTATCCCTGAAAAATGCCTTACTGCCTGGAAGATAAAGGCTCGCTCACCTTTCCATGTAAAAGGAAAACTAGACGATTGTGTACTTAAGCAAAAGGCAGTAATGTCAATGGGTGATGGACAAATGATGCTTCCTATAAATGCAACCCTAAGAAAAAAAATAAAGAAAGAAACGGGGGATAAAGTAGAAGTGGCGCTGGAGGTAGATAGCAGCAAATATATAATTCACAAAGAGCTGCTGCTCTGCCTGGAAGATGAGCCTGTAGCAAAAAAGCATTTCAATTCACTCACCAATAGCCATCAGAAGTACTATAGCAAATGGATAGAGGAAGCCAAAACAAAAACTACTGCAGCAAATCGAATCGCTACTGCTGTAACTACGCTTGCCATGGGCCTCAACTACAGTGAAATGATTCATTGGCAAAGAGAAAACAGAATTGATTTTTAAACTATAATAATCCTATAAGTTTTTCAAAACCTTACATGTTTGTAGCAATAGGGTTGTACCAATACTAAAAGAAAACAAAATAGTTTCTTACTCTCTCACCTCAACAAGGTAGCTGGCAAATGGTCTGCCATTCACAATGATATGTACCGGGTAATCATCTTCTTCTTTGAAAGAGTAGGAAAATGCAAGCGTGTTGCCTGAGGTAGTAAAGTTCATTGGAGGAGAATTTTTCTTACGACTATTTCTTCCCATTTCCAAGATTACAGTTTCTATTTTTTCGCCGCTATACGGGAAACTAAAAGCTACGGGCTGGTTTATTTTCGTTTTTATTAATCCATCCTCTGGGTTTACTGCGGTAACGCCATACTTATACGTGGCAGAAGATAATAAAGGCAGGCTGTAAAAGCTTTTCAGTTTTCCCGGTCCCTTTCCTAGTTGCCATGCGCTGTTATCAGGATAGTGATCGAGATTAAACAATTCCCTGTTTGCAAAAAAGTACTCGCTTGTAAAATCAATCGTAAATTCTTTCTGTCTGTCATCCAGGTAGCCACTGGCTTTGGCGGCATCTACATAAAACCATTGCTCCGGGCTTTGTCCGAGCTGTACTACATTCCAGGAGTGATTTATTTCCTCGTAGGAATCCGTAATTTCTTCTACAGAGTTTTTTACATAGCCGTCTATGCTTAGGCACCTTATTTTTACCAGGCTACACATTTCCTGAAATAGGAGGGAGAATCCCAGAGCCGTTCCCATTCGTTTTTCAACCACATTCTCCGGGTGTTTCATGCGTTGGTCATTTCTACTTATTGCTTTAGGATCCAGCGAAATATTATTGGCTATCCAGTAGAATATCGCTCTTGCTTTTGCTTCTTTTTCTGCAAAAGGGCGGGTAATAGTATCGGTAATAACCGCCAGGTTGTATTCTTTAAGTGCCCCGAAAGTTTTTACGATAGAATCTACCGGTGCGTACAATTTATGATCTGTTTGTGCCAAAGCCGGACTTGCCAGAGCGCAAAAAATAAAAATAGGTAAAAGTGTTTTTCTCATTGTTTGTGTTTCTGTTTTATATCTGCAAAAGCAAGCTTGACTTAAATTTTAAAATTCAAGTCTAAAGCTTTTCGCTCATCTTAAAAAGTATGTAATGTACTTTACTATACGATGAAACAGAAAAACTGTATGGGAAAGTTTCTATAAAATTTGAGAAAGGCGAGCATAAAAAAACCACCCTGCATAGAGTGGTTTTTCACAAATGAAAACTTTATTTATTTCCTCGTAGATATGATTTCCATGTTTTTAAATTCCTTCCCATCTGCGGCATTGCAATACATTTCCATTTTTTGGTGGTCGTTATCTATGACGGTAATTACTTGCCTGCATGTTTTCTCAGTGCCATTTCCTGCGGTCGGGTCTACCATTTTACCCTTAAATTCTAGTGATTTTGTAGCAGAATCCCACTTTCCGGTCATAGTCATGAGGCCAGTCCCAAAATTATCGATCCAAGTGCTGATGAATTCCTTTATGTCATTATCGTAAGCAGTGGTGCTTATTCCCTCAAAAGGTTGTCCCATCATATTGCCGCTATTTGTACTATGCTGGTACCTTCCTCCCAGTATCATTTTATTAATCGTCGTGAGCGTGGCTTTTTGTGGTTCTTTGTCGGGAGCCTCCCACATAGTAGACTCACCAGTCCAGGTGCCATCCCAGGAAGCAAGCATCTTATGTTCTTCTCCCGGCGTCATATAGGCCATCCAGTTGTTCATGGCGGTGGCAGAGTCGGGTGCTACCGTAGCCGCTGTAGCCCCAGTTTCTTCTGTGGTTGTGGTAGGAGTGTCGGTATCAGTAGTTGTGGTAGATTTATTTTCACAGCTTGCCAATGCAAATTATATTACAAGGCTAAAAATTATTCTTTTCATGGTAATGTGTTTTGTTTAATCCTCTAAAATAATTATTTTTGTATATCTACTAATAATGGCTTTACTTCTCGAAGTTTATTGTAGCAAGGAAAAGCCCCGGAATTTTTACAGATCCCAGGGCTTGCTATTATATAATTCTGTGATATTATTTTCCTCCACGCATTGATCTGCCGTTACCATCGCCACGCTCTCTCTTCATTGCGTCTTTCAATTCTTGTTTCTGGTCATCAGTAAGAATTGCTTGAACCGCTTTGGCGGTTTCCTGGCGTATCGCCTTCATTTTTTCTCTCATGTCTTCTTTTGATATTTCCTTATCTTCTTTAAGCGCAGCAAGTTCTGTTTTGTTTTTATCTTTTATAGCTTTTAATTGTACTTTCTGGGCTTTTGTAAGGTTGAGTGTCTCCACCTTTTCCATAATATCTCCGCCTCTATCGCCTTCTGGCCTTTGACCCATTGACCCATTATTTTGTCCTCGGTTTTGCTGAGCAAATGAAACGGTTGTAATAGAAGAAATAAGAAGAACGATCAGTAATTTTTTCATGCTTTTATTTTTATAAGTGTTTAATTATGCAAGCTATGATTGTTTTAAATAGAAATGGTTTAATCCAGCATAAAAAAACCAGCTTCTATTGAAAGAAGCCGGTTACCTTTTACAAAAATGCTTGCTACATTTTTACTTTACAAATAGCAATTCCCTGTATTTTGGTAATTGCCATAAACTATCGTCTACCATAAGCTCTAGCTTATCTGCGTGGTATCTTATAACGTCAAAGTATTTATCCTTTACGGCGTCGCTGTAGTGAATAGCTTTGTCGCGGCTGCTAGGCATATCATTAGCTTTTTTGCGCTCTAAAATCATTTTTTCTACATTATCGCTCATCTCATTAATGTGCTCACTTATTTTTTCAAGAATCTGCAATTGATTGGCATAGCTTTTCTTAGCCAAGCCTGCCTCCTTTAGACCCGCCACATTTTTTATAAGCTCATTTTGATACTTAATTGCAGCAGGAATTATAAATGTACTGGCAAGGTCTCCTTTTACTCGAGCCTCTATCTGTACTTTTTTAATATAGTCTTCCAGCATAATCTCATGACGAGCTTCTAGTTCTGCATGTGCATATATGTCATTACTACTGAAGAGGGCTTTCGCTTTTTTAGTTACAAAAGCGTCTAAGGCTCTGGGGGTAGACTTTACATTTGCAAGGCCTCTTTTCTTCGCTTCTTTTTCCCAGGCTTCGCTGTAGCCATCGCCTTCAAACAATACAGCTTTGCTGGCCACTATATAGGATTGAATAACCTGCATTATTGCTATTTCCTTTTTCTCTCCAGCTTTTATTTTAGCGTCTACTTCATTCTTAAAGTTCTTAAGCGTTTCTGCCATTATGGTATTAATGGTAGTCATAGCGCCTGCACAGTTAGCGGCAGATCCTACGGCTCTAAACTCAAATTTGTTGCCGGTAAATGCAAAAGGCGAAGTACGGTTCCTGTCAGTATTGTCCAACATTAGTTCCGGTATACTTTTATGGATATCCATCTTCAGAAGGGCCTCATCTGTTTCATCAAAACTAGCATCTACTCTCTCTTCTATCTGGTTTAGTACATCTGTAAGATACTTTCCTATGAATATAGACATGATTGCTGGTGGCGCTTCATTGGCCCCTAGTCTGTGATCGTTACCTGCACTGGCTATCGTGGCTCTAAGTAGGTCTGCATAGTCATTCACCGCTTTAATGATGTTCACAAAAAATGTAAGGAACATTAAGTTGGTCTTAGGCGTTTTGCCCGGAGCAAGAAGGTTCACTCCAGTATTGGTACTCAGACTCCAGTTATTATGTTTTCCACTTCCATTTATTCCTGCAAATGGCTTCTCATGTAGTAAAACTTTTAGATTGTGACGAAGCGCTACACGAGTCATTACATCCATCAGCAATGTATTATGATCTACTGCTACGCTTGCTTCTTCAAAGATAGGAGCACACTCAAATTGACCGGGTGCTACCTCATTATGCCTTGTACGAAGCGGAATACCCAGCTTATAGGATTCCTGCTCAAAATCTCTCATGAAGGCGTAGATACGTTCTGGTATAGCACCAAAATAATGATCTTCTAGTTGCTGTCCTTTTGCAGGTGCATGACCTACAACCGTGCGACCGGTAAGTACAATATCCGGGCGGGCATTAGCCATAGCCAGGTCTACCACAAAATACTCTTGCTCCCAACCGAGGGTAGCAGAAACCTTATTTACATTTTTATCAAAATACTGACATACATCTACCGCCGCCTTATCTACCGCCACAAGTGCTTTAATGAGGGGTGTTTTTGTATCAAGTGACTCACCTGTGTAGGATACAAATATGGTAGGAATACAAAGTGTACGACCGTTTCCAATTTCCATTATAAAAGCCGGTGAGTTTGGATCCCAGGCGGTATAACCTCTAGCTTCAAAAGTTGCTCTCAGCCCACCACTTGGGAAGGACGAAGCATCAGGCTCCTGCTGTATAAGCGCTGCTCCTTCAAATTCTTCTATCGGGGTGCCGTCGCCTTTAAGTGTAAAGAATGAATCATGCTTTTCTGCAGAAAGACTTGTAAGCGGCTGAAACCAATGAGTAAAATGGGTTACACCTTTACTTTCTGCCCAGGAACGCAGACCACTTGCAATCTGGTCGCCCATTGCTCGCTCTATTCTTTTGCCTCCCTTGCTACTAGTAAGTAGACTTTTATAAGCATCATCGCTCAAATACTTTCTGGCAGTTTCCAGTGTAAAAACATTAGAAGCAAAACTTTCTGTTATAGGCGCTACATTTGGTACATCCATCTTTGTTCTGGTCTTACCCAAATCTTGCATAGCTTTAAATCGTAAACTCATAATTTTTGTGTTATTTGCTGCAAAAAAAAGCTTTATAACCATATAAAACAATTTTTTACCTCACAATTTTAAAAATTAATAAGTTTCAGGTGAAAAATAATTATATATTATTTTATTTTATATGATAAGTTTTTTCGGATTAAGATTATGACAGGTATAATGAAAATGGGCAGGTAAATTGCTCTGTAGCGCACTGCTGTGCCAGAGTTACTCACTATATACCCTATAATGAGAAAGGCTAATATTCCTAAGAGCCAGGACCATAAAAGTTGCGGTGTAGGACGAAAACTCTTTCTATTAAAAAAAAGAAAAACCGCCCATAAGAAAAGGGCTAAATATAACCACATCTCTGTAGCCATTATGCTAAGCGAAAAATTGTAGAACTGCCATGGATAGGGTCGGAGCAGCACATTGTCAACTGCTCGCGGGAGTGCTTTTACAATAGAAATTGTACTAGGTTCCATCTGCGGCATCTCGATCTGCGTATGAGCAGTTTTCAGTTTTCTAAAACTCTCTTGCCTTTGTATCAAAATCTTATATGGGCTATGGGCGGGAGAAATCATACTCACCACAGTAAAGGATATAAAACCAGCAAGAACTAATCCCAGGCATATATATATGTATCGCCACTTTGTAAGCCTCCATACCAGCAGGGTAGAGAAAGCTACTAGAAATAGGACTGCCACGTAGTTTCTAAGTGCAAATAGGAGGAGAAAAAAGGCACAGAAGTAGATAATATCCCATACAACTTTTTTACCGTTGATAATTCTATTACCAAAGTTTAAAAGTGCTGCCAGGGAAATAAAAATGAGGGTATCCTTATGTATTCCCGAGGTAAAAAGCAGGGTAGAGGGAAGGAGAAAACTTCCTGCAGCTACCAGGTTTTTATGGCTAGGAAAGAAGCCAATGAAATATTTGAAAAAATATAGGCTTCCAGTGAGACCTGCGAAGCCAAAGACCAGGGTAGTGATGTAAAAGTTTTTAAAGCAAACAAAGCTTACCAGTGCCAGAGTTTTCAGAAGTACATTACCGGCCAGGTCGTCCCAGAAAGAATTTTCTGCACTAAAAACTTCTCCCAATTCATTGTAGTTATGCTGCCCAAAGTCTGAAAAGAACAAAGCAGGATTATTTTGTAAAATTTCCAGTTCCCGCAGTCCCATTCTAAAATAGAAATAATAGTCATTGCCCGAAGTCATATAATGTAAAGGAATATACACCATTGCCAGGCAGGCAAGGAGTTTAGCTGCCAGGATAAGATACCTCAGTTTATTGTTAATATTAAACTTTCTTGTTGCCTTCCAGAAAAAAAAGGAAAGAACAGAAGCGTATAATATGTAGATAAAGTATAACAAGAAAGGGGGGCTGATAAATTTTGGTTATGGTTTGCTAAAAGAATTATACCGCTATTAGAATACTTATAATCATTACTGCCATGCATAGTTGATATCGATTGCCATTTCAGCATTTAGACTTTTAGCCACCGGGCAATGATTTCCCGTTTTTTCTAATATAAACTTATCGTCATCAGAAATGCCTGCTGGCAGGATAAGTTCTATTTCTACCCTGGAAATGAGGCGGGGCGAAGCCTGCATTGTCTTGGTTATTTTTTGCTCAGTTCCGGTAAGCGAAACGCCTATGCTATCTGCTTTTATAGCCATAGTAGTGAGAATGCAAGTAGCCAATGATACGCATAGTAAATCTGTAGGACTAAAGCTTTCACCCTTGCCCATATTGTCTGTAGGTGCATCTGTATGTATTTTTGTGCCACTTTGCAAGTGTGTAATCTCGCAGCGCAGGTCTCCGGTATAAATTGATTTTGCTGTCATAATATTTTTTTGCTTTTATCTCGTATATATAAATGAATGTATAATTTTTTTATGCAGGAAAGCGAAATATATGCAAGCATTTTAAAAATCGGACTGCTTTTTTTGCCCTTGTGTCCCTTTGCAATTCATTTCACATTTTAAAAGGAATTACACAATAGTTTTTTACCTAAATTTACCACGTAAAATCATTAAATGAAGAAATTAATCATAGCCATAATAATTTTTGGGATCAGTTTTCCATTGCTGGCGCAAGAAAACGAAGAGGAAAAAGTAAGTAAGAAAGAAATTAAAAAGCTTAAAGTAAATATGCTTGCCCGCCAGGAAGAGGAGGGTGTAATAAATTATAGGAAGCATTTTCTTGCAGGAGCCAAGCTCACGACTGATGGATATGGAGCGTTTCTTGAAAAAGGGATATCTAAAAGTGTAAATAAATCATTGTTGTTTCAGTTAGAAATAACGGAGCGCAAGCATCGCAAGGAGCAAAAGTCTTTTGATCCTTCTGTTGGAGACAGAGAGCCTTTTATTTATGGAAAAATAAATTATTTCTATCCGGTGAAGCTAGGTGTGCAGCAGCAATTCCTTTTAGGAAATAAAACCAATAAGAATGGAGTTTCTGTAACCGGAAATGTAGGCGGAGGTATCTCTCTTGCTTTACTTAGACCATACCTTATTCTTGTTGAAAAAAATGGTTCAGACCAAAGGATAGGATACGAAGGAGCTGACAGCACCCGCTTTCTCAGCTCTAGCGTCTTAGCAGCACCTACGCTAGGGACAGGGTGGAATAAATTAAAAGTTACACCTGGGTTCTATCTCAAGCCTGCGCTACGTTTCGACTATGGAAAATTTAATGAAATGATCACCGCCTTAGAAATAGGTGTAATAGCAGAATACTACACTAAGAATATACCACAAATGGCACTTAATGATTACAAGAAATTCTTCTTTAGTGGATACGTTTCCATTCTTTTTGGCAAAAGGAAATAAGGATTGCTCTATTTGCCCAATTTAGCACAATCTTTACCCAACTTTTATTACACTGTTTTGTTTTATACCTTTGCGGTCTTAAATAATTAAGATTACAGGATTACAATTTATTATATGGCTTGTGTACCAGAAGTAGTAGAAGATCTCAAAATAAAAAAACCCAATTGGCTTAGGGTAAAACTACCTATAGGACAGGAGTATAAGCATGTACGAGGTCTTGTAGATCAGCATAAACTACATACCATTTGCGAAAGCGGTAATTGTCCAAATATGGGCGAATGCTGGGGAGCCGGTACGGCCACCTTTATGATCCTGGGTAATATTTGTACCCGTAGTTGTGGCTTCTGTGCCGTAGCTACTGGCAGGCCTTTACCTGTAGATTGGGACGAGCCGCAGCGGGTGGCAGAAGCTATTCATCTTATGAAAGTAAAGCATGCCGTGGTTACTTCTGTAGATAGAGATGAACTTAAAGATGGCGGAAGCATTATCTGGTACAATACCATCAGAGCCATACAAGGCCTTAATCCTGATACAACTCTGGAAACCCTTATCCCCGATTTTAAGGGAAAAGAAGAAAATATACAACGCATTATAGACGCTGCGCCTAATGTTGTAAGTCATAATATAGAAACCACTGAGCGCCTTACAAGGCAAGTGCGCATTCAGGCAAAATACAAACAGAGTCTATACACGCTGGAAGTGCTTAAGAAAGGCGGTATGCGCACAAAAAGCGGCATCATGCTGGGCCTTGGGGAATCAAAAGATGAGGTGGTACAGACCTTACAAGACCTACACGATAGTGGGGTAGATGTGGTTACGATTGGACAATACCTTCAACCTACGAAAAAGCATCTTGCGGTAGAAAGATTTGTACACCCGGATGAGTTTGCAGAATACAGAAACATAGGCTATGAAATAGGCTTAGATTATGTAGAAAGCGGTCCGCTTGTTCGCAGCAGTTACCACAGTGAAAAACATGTAATAGCAGGCTGGGGAAGAGACAGGTGGAATGAAGAGAAGCTAGCGCAGGCGGTCTAAGCAGAGCATACAGATTCTTTTACTCTAACATCTGCTCATCTCTACTTTCTTTTTTTGCATGTTTCCATATAAGCGCACTCGCTCCTAGTATTGCGGCATCGCTTTCCGGTAATTCACTTAGCACAATTTTTACCTTGTTTTTAAAAATAGGCAGCAAATTTTCTTCCATTGCTTTTTTAGTAGGCTTTAGAAGAAGGTCACCTGCTTTTGTTAGTCCGCCGAATAGTACTATTACTTCCGGAGAAGAGAACATAACGAAATTTGCCAGCGCCTCTCCCAGTATTTCTCCTGTAAATTCAAATATTTGATTGGCAATTTTATCTCCTTGTATGGCGGAATCGTATACACTCTTGCTCGTAAGATCATTTATAGAATAGCTTCTAAGCAAGCTTTCTTCTTCTGGGTGTTTTGTAAGCATTTCCAGGGCTGTTTCCCGCACACCAGTAGCAGAGGCATACGCTTCCAGACTGCCTTTCATACCGGTAGATTTATGTTCCCTTCCATTATATCTGATAATGGTATGCCCAAGCTCGCCAGCAAATCCATCGTGGCCTAGTAGTATTTCCCCATCTATAACAATACCACTACCTACTCCTGTGCCCAACGTTATAGTGATAAAGTCCTTTATATCCTGCGTGCAACCATAGATCATTTCGCCCATTGCGGCGGCATTAGCGTCATTAGTAAGCTTTGTTTCCAGTCCAAACTTCTTCTGCATTTGAGCGGCGATAGGAATTATTCCTTTCCATTTCAGGTTGGGTGCATATTCTATGGTACCTCTGTGAAAGTTTGCATTGGGCGCACCCATTCCTATTCCGAAAAAACTTTTTACGCCGCCTACTGCTTCCATCATAGGTTGCATCTTTTCATACAGCTCATCTATAAAGTCTTCAAACTTTTCATGCTCATTGCTTAGCATTCTATCTTGCTGCAGAATTTTCCCGTTTCTGTTTACTACACCAAACTTTGTAGTAGTACCGCCAACATCTATTCCTATTACATATTTCTTAAAACTACTCATTTAATTATTTTAATTAAATATACCCATCGGAATTTTCCATGGGTTTACGATGCATTATCATAATTCACACCTTGTTTGTTTAGAATTCCTTTTACAACGAAAGCAAATATTGCTATGTAGGTAAAGCACAATGCAGGTATCCAGTAAGAGTTATGAATGCCATAACCCGCCACAGAAGAATTAGCCTGTAAGAAGTCTGCAAGCTTACCCTGTATAGGAGGAATAATACCACCACCCATAATCATCATGATAAGAAAAGCGGAACCCTGGGTTGTATATTTCCCCAATCCCGCAATAGATAACGTAAATATAGAAGGCCACATGATAGAACAAAATAATCCACCACTAAGGAATGCATAAATTGCAATATCGCCGGTGGAGAAAATTCCAATAAGCATAGCAACTACACCTAGTGTTGCAAAGATTTGCAAAGTGCGAGCTGGTCTGTTTTTACTAATGTAGAAAGCACCAATTTGAATAAACACACACACTAGAAAATAGTAGAAAGGGGTAATGTCATATTGTGATAGCGAGTTAACAGCCAGCACAATACCAAATGCAACAAGCGGCACTATAAAAGTGAGAATCTGCTGCGTAGACTTTTTTAGATTGAAAGCCGATATTGATCCTACCCATCTTCCTATCATTAAGCCTCCCCAATAAACGCTTACATACGGAGCGGCATCCGAAGCAGATATGCCACCGAAATCTGGTTTGCTCAATAATTCTGCGAGGTTACTCACTGTAGCTACTTCTACTCCCACATAAGTAAAGATTGCCAGCATGCCCAGCACGAGCTGCGGATACTTCATAGCGCCCCAGCCTTCAGGGCTTTTCTTTGCCCTCATGTTAGAGATTAGCAACCCAAGTACCACTACCAGTAACGCACCAAAAAGCCAGAACATTCTCTTTTGCTCCAAGCCATGTTGAATTTCATTAATTTCTGCTTTCAATTGTACTGCTTCCGGGGCCTGAACTGCCACCTGGCTAGCGTCTGTAATCACAGGAAAAGTTGCAAGCTGAGTTTGTTTAGCATCAATAGATTTCTGCGCATCAGAATTATAACTACTAAACACCGGCACGAACATCACAACCAATAAGCCAGTAATAATAAGTAAACTAGTAAGTGCTTTATTTGCCTTCTCTGTCTTCTCCGTAGCAATACCATCCGGTACTTTTTTACTAAAATAAAATAAGGCAGCAGCACCTACAAACAAAGCTCCCACGCAACTGTATAGTATGATTACTTTATCTAAACCCAGCCCCGCTATTTGCTCATCTGTAAATGAGGCGGTGCTCCCAAAAAGTGCAACAGCTACAATTATAGGCCCTACCATTGTACCAAAACTATTTACACCACCACCAAGGTTTACTCTACTACTTCCAGTTGCAGGATCGCCCAGGGCTATCGCAAATGGTTGTGCGCCGGTTTGCTGTAGAGAAAAGCCGAGCGCCACGATAAACAGTCCGGCGAGCATGCCTGTAAATGCGTTTGCATATACAGCAATGATCATTACTACGGCGCCTATTGCCGAAAATAACAGACCGTATACTATACTTCGTTTGTAACCCCATTTAGCCACAAGATCTTTTCCGCCAAAGGCACCATACGCAAATAGAAATAATGCTCCTACATAATATGCAAGATAAAATGCAAAGTCCACCAGCTGGCTCTGGAACTGATCCAGGGCAAATTTATGTTTGCAAAAAGGAATGAAAACACTATTTCCTGCGGCTATAAAACCCCAGAAAAAAAATACTGTTACTAGCGTGCCAAGAGCACCATAGTTTGTAGGAATTCCGGTTGATACAATTTCTTTGTCTTGTCCCGGGGCTGAAGCAATCGCCATATGTTTTAAAGTTTAGGGGTTCAATGTAGAATAAAATGATGGTATTGAAAAAAATACTAGTTTGTTTTTTTATTTTTTTATTTAGATTTTGATGCAGCAGCAGTTTTTATTGTTAATGCAACTTCCCCATATTTAAATC
>JBBKWE010000016.1:0-15733 GCA_037968795.1 Ferruginibacter sp. | reverse complement strand
ACCGTTTCGCCACTGGTGTTTCTTTCTCTGGCAAGACCACTTACCGGGTGTCCAAAGTCATAAAAGTATTTAAGAGTTTGCTGCTGTACTTTATCAAGTAATTGGTCGTCTGTAATAGTAGGGAACTTTCGGGAGCTATCTATTCCTGTACGAAGGGAAATGCCTATAGGATTACCCAGCACACTACCTGTAGGCGTCTTTAAAGTGTTTTTTAACTGTAATACATAGGCTGCAAAGGCGTCCAACTTATTAGCCGGTAGCACGGTTAATTCTTTATTGCTATTACCTGCCGTTGTATTATAAGGAACCGCCACGCCAGCGGCATTTGTAAGGCTTATTCCCGCAGGTATTGTTGCAGGATCTATTGCCTCACTAAACGTAAGTTTTACAACCGGAGTTGTATTTAACTGTGCATAGTTAAGGCTTCCATTGTAATTTCCATTTACTGTGAAAGAAGCGGTGAAAGTTGTGGGTACAGGTAGTGGTGCTGTAGTGCCGCCATCCCCTTTTTTGCCACAACTAAAAAAAACAATAACAGCGAATAATATCGCAATTGGCTTTAAATTGTATTGATAAATATTAATGATTTGTAGCATAAGAAACTTGTATAAATTACAAAAGGTCTGAAGAAGTATTCAGACCTTTTGAGTATTAAAATGTATTACAATAAGGTCACTATTTACCAGCAGCTCCTAATTTGTACAAGGCATTTATAAAAGCATCCGGAAGAACAGTGTTGAATATTCTTATTTCATCAAGGTTACCGGTCATTGCCTGATAGCTTACATCTGTACTCACCGTTTTACCCGGAATTACATTGTAGTGTCCTCCAATAATAAATTCATTCGGTTCATAAGATTTAAAAAGATTATTACCAACACCTCTATTAGGATAATTTCCTATTTTAACTCCATTACCCCAGATATTGAAAGTACCATTGTTTGAATCATACGTAAGCAATAGATGTGCCCAGGTAGTAGACCCGATAGCAGGGGAAGTATTGCTTGCACCAAAAGCATTTACATTATTTTGGGTACCACCACCCACTGTACTAAAGACAGGATTTATTCTTATGTAGTCTGTATTAGAAGCCGGGTTAATATTAGTCTCTAAAGTAAAATCAAGATTGCCTCTAAACAGACCTGGTCTTGCAATGGCAAGCACCATTGTCTTCTTAGAACCATTGTTTAAAATCTGAATCCACGTGCTTACTGTAAAGCTTTTAAGAGAATCCGTCTTCAATGCAGCAAACTGATTGGCAAAATACAGAAAACCATTGTTCAAGGAAAGCTTCTTGCCAGTAATACCGCCATCTACCAGCGTAGCTCCCTGCGTGGTTGTGGGTGCAGTACCTGTCTTTTGTTCACTGTTATTAGTGTCAAAATTCCAGTAAGCCACCAGATTGTTTGGAAAAATCTCGTTAGAGCTTTTAAAACCATCTATAGTTCCTGCGTAGTCAGCAGTATTTACACCTGGCAAATTATTCTGATTCTCCTTGTCGCAAGATGTGAGGGCAATAGCCGCAAAAGCCACACCTGCAAATACTGAAAATTTATTTTTTATAAAATTCATCATTCGTAATTTTTAATAGTTAGGATTTTGTGTAAGAACACCACCAGACACGTCAATTTGCGCCTGTGGTATCGGAAGTAAATTATCTCTATTAGGGACGTACCCTGGTCTACCAGCGCTGCTTAGTGCAGTAGCTGCAGTGCCCCAGCGTATAAGATCCCAAAAACGATCATGCTCCATCGCCAGTTCAAATCTTCTTTCACTTCTTATAGCATCTCTCAATGTAGCCTGGTCAGCTGTGGTTACATCAGGTAAAGTCCCTGCCGGCGCACCTACACGAGCTCTGGCTCTTATGGAGTTTAATTTATTTCGAGCGTCGGTGATATTTGCCGCTCCGCCCACCTCGTTAGCAGCTTCTGCATACATTAAAACCACATCTGCGTATCTAAGGATCCGCACATTCATCCATGAACCTCCCTGGCTCTGAATTTTATTTCTGAAATCTGGACTGTGATAAACTTTTTCATTGAAAGCAAAAGGAACGCCATTAATGGTAGGTATTGTTTCGCCATAATATGTTGTTTCAGTTTGCCTTAGGAAAGTTCTTTCTCTGCGGGGATCATTCGCTTCATATGCATTAAATAGGTTCATATTAGGCACATTGAATCCCCAGCCAAAATTGAATAAACCTGTTCCTCTTACTCCCTGGTGCATAGCGTACTCAGTGCCATAAGCAGATTTTTCAACGGCAGAAGCTGTAGCCTGTATCTCAAAAATAGATTCACTGCTGTTTTCACCACTTTCTTTAAATATATCCTCGTACTTGGTATTTAAATTATATAAGCCTGAGTTAATTACTTGCCCAGCCATTGCCATGGCCATAGACCAATTGCCTCGGGTTAAATAAACTTTCGCCAGCAATCCTTTAGCAGCATTGGTTGTTAGTCTTCCTGTGAATGCAGAAGGATAAGTAGCCGGTAGATTATTAGCAGCAAACATAAGATCTGCCTCTATAAATGAATATATTTCCGATGCAGAAGTTCTTGGTAAATTCTTAGGAACATTCGTAGCAGTATCTAACTTGGGTACTGCTCCAAAGCCCCTTACAAGATCAAAATAAGCATGTGCTCTTATAAAGCGAGCCTCTGCCAATGCTTGTGGCCTGAACTGAGCATTGGAAGCAACACTGTCATTATTAATAAGCTGTATTGCCTTATTAGCTGTTGTCACTGTTATAAAGTGATCTTGCCAGTAGCTGTTTACCAAGCCATTACTAGGTAGTACCGGAAATTCATCCATTTGCTTTTGTGTAGCACCATCTGCTGCGGTACTACCTTTATCAGCATCATCGCTTCTGATACTATTTACGCCTATAGCAGGGAAAGCAACCATTCCGTAAGCTCTCATAGAAGAGTAGGCATTAAAGACTACCGCATCATAGGGACCCGATCCCTGAGGGAAAGGATAATTATCAAGCGTATATAAACCCTGTGGATCGCGATCAAGAAAGTCTTTCTTACAACCAGAAGCCACGGCGATTATTAAAAAACCTATCCCAAGCAAATAAGGAAGGCATTTAATTGATTTGTAATTTTTCATAATTATTATTTATGTTGTCTTATATAATTACGTACAAGACGTTTGATTGATTGTTTTTAAATTTTAAAATACAACGTTTACACCGAAAGTATATACAGTAGGCACCGGATAGGTTCCATTATCTGCACCACCGCCTAGCACGCTTCCAATACCTACCTCAGGAGTGTAGCCTGTCGCATAACTAAATGTTGCAAGATTTTGTGCACTCAAAGAAATACGCAAAGTCTGCGCCCTTAAACTTTTAGCAATATTGTTTGCAAAATTGTAGCCAATCTGCAAATTTCTTATTCTGAAGTAATCACCTTTTTCAAGATAGTAACTACTGAAAAGATAGTTGTTACCTCGCGTTAAATCCAGAATTGGTTCTATATTAGAAGTACCCGGACCAGTATAAGCATTCAAACGATTTACTTCATAATTTGTTTGTGCAAAAGTATTTATTCTACGCTGTGTATAAATCTTATTGCCAGCTACTCCATTAAAGGCAATACTTGCATCAAAGTTTTTATACCCTACAGCTACTTCGCCTCCAAAGTTATACTTAGGTAAAGGACTACCCAGGAATGTACGATCAGCCGGGGTAATAACACCGTCACCGTTTACATCTTCATAGGCTATATCGCCCGGTAGAGAGTTTACAAAAGCAGGCTGCTTCACCAAGTCAGCAGTGGATTGATATATTCCAACCTGACGGTAGCCGTAAAAGTAGCCAATTGAATTACCGGTAACTGTTCGATTTGCTCCACCATTCCCGGTCAAAACGAAATCAAAACCATCACCAATAGATTCTACATTATTTTTATTATAACTACCGTTGGCACTTATACCATAGGTAAAATCTTTACCGATACGATCATTCCAGCCTAAGGTAAGTTCCACACCTTTATTTGAGATATTTCCTGCGTTCGTTCTTAATGTTTGCCCTGTAATTGGTACTGTTTGAGTTACTATTATATTCTTTGTAGTCCTGTCATATAAAGTGATCTCTCCAGATAGTTTATTCTTAAGTGCTCTCCACTCTATCGCAAAATCTTTACCCACGACAATCTCTGCACGTAAACCCTCGCTCACAATTACATTTGTGCCAATTGAAGGGTAAATATTTTCACCAAAAACGCCTATCCCTGTTTGTGTAGCTATTGGTCGGAACAAATTATCTGCAAGGCCCAAACCATTACCTACAGAACCATAAGATGCTCGTAGTTTTAAATAGTCAAGTCCTTTTACATTATTCCAGAAACTTTCTTTACTTACGATCCAGCCAAGACCTACACTAGCATAATTCTGATACCTATTTTCAGGACTCAGTTTACTATTTCCATCTCTCCTGAAACTTGCATTTACAAGATATCTATTCATATAAGAATAGTTTGCTCTGGTAAAATATCCCAACTGAGCACTTTGGTCTCCGCCTCCACCGAATGTTCCCGGATTCTCCTGGCCCACAATATTAATATAGTAGTAGCTAGGGTCGTTCGGGATATTGAGCGTGGTATCTGTTCTGTTTCCATTAACATTAGACCCATCTTTATATAAAGTTGTAACACCGGCCAATAAGGTAAGGTCATGTACGTTATTGAATTTTTTAGCATAGGTTAAGAAATGATCTTGCTGAAATTTTCTGTCCTCACTTATAGACTGTGAAACAGCAGTTCTCTGTCTAATATTAAATGTAGTATCGGTTGGCGTTGTTCCTTCG
Organism: Ferruginibacter sp.; assembly: GCA_037968795.1. Classification (GTDB taxonomy): domain Bacteria; phylum Bacteroidota; class Bacteroidia; order Chitinophagales; family Chitinophagaceae; genus Ferruginibacter. The sequence goes on along the minus strand of JBBKWE010000016.1, from coordinate 10,923 downwards.
CCCAGATTAATAACTCTAAAAGGAAGTGGAGTATAATTTCTGCCATTCGTTGAAAGATAATCAGCATAAAATTGTGACTTGAAAGTAAAATTCCTTGCAAATTTCAATTCTGCAAAAACGCTTGCAACCGCTCTGTATGATCTATTTATAGAAGTATTATCATTCCTGTCTAGCGTAGCTATTGGGTTACCCACCTGCGCCCTTTGAAAGGACGGAGTTGAATAATATAATCCTTCACCAGCTTTTACTGGCGTAATAGGTGCTATTCTCAAGGCATTAATAATACTTGCGGAAGCAGGATTTCTATCAGAGAAATAACCAGTGATTTCCCCACCAATTTTCAGATTCTTGTTTATACTTACTTGTTGATTTAAGCGGAGAATAAGTCTTTGAAATTCGTCATTTCTCAGCACCCCTTTTTCTTTATTGTATCCCGCACTGAAAATTGTAGACCCTTTTTCTGTAGCATTGGAGACAGTAATATTGTTATTAGTAAAAAAGCCAGTACGAAGTACGAGATCCTGATAATCAACATCTGCAGTATAATTTGTATAGTCAAATGCCGGAGCATTTAAATTAGATAGCTGCTGATCATACAACTTTTTAAACCCTGCTGCATCTGTAACCTTTATCAAATTATGTACTTTAGAAATACCCGTATTTGTCTGAAAACTTATTCTTGTTTTTCCTTTAGCAGCTTTTTTTGTTGTAACGGCAATAACACCATTTCCGCCTGATAGACCAAAGATGGCAATGGATGCAGGATCCTTCAATACATCAATGCTCTCAATATCATTTGGATTTAGATAATTGATATTATCCTGGAAAATACCATCCACTACGTAAAGAGGACCGGCACTTCCGCTCGTACTATTCACACCACGTATTCTTACAGTAGGTGTAGCACCCGCAGCACCTGAGTTTACAATTGTTACACCAGCAACTCTTCCCTGCAAGGAAGCTATTGGATTATTGTTAGCTTGCTTAGCAATATCTTCTCCCCTCACATTAGCCACCGAACCCGTATTATCAATCTTACGCTGTGTACCATACCCTATCACAATTACTTGCTCTTCTAATTTAGTTTCAGAAACAAGGGTTACGTTAATAACAGTACGACCCGCTACATTTATAGTTTGCGAGGCATAGCCCACATAACTAAATACAAGCGTGGCGTTCTCTTTTACAGTAATACTATAATTACCACTGGCGTCTGTAGAAGTACCGCTGCCGCCTTGCGCTTTTACGCTGGCACCCGCAAGCGGGTCACCATCTAAGCTGGTTACGGTTCCTTTTACGGTAATGTCATTTGCCAGAGCGGCAATGGAAAAAGAGAGTAATAATACCACAATTGAAGCTGCCTGTAGGCAGGTTTTCAATTTTTTAAGTACATACTTAGAATCGAGTTTATTCTTGATAGTTCCTATCATTTGTAATAAATTAATCGGTGTGAGTTAAAAAAAGTAAATGGTGCTCACGAGAAGGAGCGGAATTGTAGAGATCTACATAAGCAAATAATTAAATATTAAAAAATGAGATGTAGACATTAAATGCAATCAGTCAAGCAACGGGGTAGCAAACAATATTACACCTGTTAAAGAAAACTAAAAGTAGTAATAAATTAACAGATAAAAGAAAAAATTTGATAGACGGTTGCAAAAAATTCAATGAATGTGATATAGTTTATCCGTCATCTTTTCCCTTAGCAATTCTCTGCACAGCCTGAAAAATACTTTTCCATAATAAATTGAAAAATGACTTTGTAATATCTCTTTCAAAATCTATCTCTCCTTCTCTCAAATTACCGTTCCGGGGATTACTGTTCTTAATGAGCAGATTTGCCAGCGTTGTCATCAACCCTTTCTTCTCCAGGGCAGTCGTACTGTCGCCATCGCTTTTCAGCATCTTTACTTTTAGTCCGTCATATTTTATGGTTGCTTTTCCATTTGTGTGGGTGTCATTTCCCGTCATGGAAAAACTAAGTCCATTTAAAGCTCCACTACTTATCTCCGCCATGCCAAGTGGTTTTGTAATGGCAGAGAGTCTTGATGCATTCATCCCGCCCATATCTCCTCGTGCTGTAAATGTGCCATTGCCTTTTGTAAGTGGTAACATCCAGGTAGTACTCAAATCTGCCTGACCAAGAAATTTTGCTTTGGCACTAAAAGTCATGGTGCTATTACGGGCGATCTTTTCTTTCATATTGGTAACATTGCCAATAGTAGCCCATATATTAGTAAAGCTTACATCGCCTGTTTTTTTGCTAAGCGCACCTCTTTCGCGATACATGACCGATCCATTTTTGACGGTAACCTTACTTATATATACAGGAATATTTAAAGAAACCAGCTGCTGGTGGGGGTACAGACCTATTTTACTGCTTTTATCAAATGGTACCGTACGGTCATTGTAGATTCGCATTTCTGGTGTAAGTGTAATCTCCTGTGCTATTATACTATTATTTATCAGCAAGGCGTCTATGTCAAAACCCGATAAAGTAAGATCTTTGAAACTGAGGTCATACAGATCTTTTTGTACTTTTAAAGTCTTCCCATATTGCTGCCAGGTCATGGTAGGTTTAATTTCCAGTTTTTTTATAGAGAGTGTTTTTGTTTCTCCGGTAAGGGTAAAAGGACTGATCTTAATGTCATACAGATCATCTTTTGTACGCAGCGTAGTGCCTTCTGCGGATACCTTAAAATTACTACCTGCCAGCAGCCGCTGCAGATTTGTACCGGTGGATACGGTGCCTACACTGTTAGCCTTAAACCTTACTTTTTTGATGATAACCTCCTGGTTTCTGCCGCTACTTATTCTTAGATCTGTTTCGCCAATGTCTATATTTTTAATTTGGGCTCGTGTAAAAAAATCATTCTCTATATCAAGCTGTTCTTTTTGATTATTTCCACTCTTCACCTTACGCAAGCTTACGCTGCCTCCACGGGTTGTAAAGCTTTCAGCCTCTATTTTTTGTTCGTAAATAAATTTTCTGGTATCTATACCAGCTATTTTTATTTTGCTTATCTGCATAGCAGGCACTCCTCCACTTATATCTTGCTGCTCTACTTTCTCTATACTTATAAACTTGCCAGAAGTGGAATAGCGAATGTCCATCGCGGTAAAATCGACATTCTCTTTTTCGTTTTTTTGGGTAAATGACTCTACGGCAACCTCCAGGTTTTTTACCAGGTAGCTTATTATATTTTCATAATTATGTTCTTTGTCTACCTGTAGGTTTTTTAAAACCATGTTTACACCTTCAAGGCGAGTGTGGGGTTCCTGCAGCCTGTTGGCAAATAATATCTTCCCGTTTACAATTTCAATTTCGCTTGCCTGTATGTTATTAAATTTGCCAGTAAGTCTTTTATACAAAGCCAGAGAATCTTCTTTAGTAAGTTTTCTTTCTGCTTTTCCGGTTGCTATAATTTTTACGACCGGTCCCACTATCTTAAGCTTTGAAGCCGAAACCGTGTTTTTTGACAAAAAGCCGGGGACATTTAGTCCCGTTATTTCTACTGCCTCTACAGTAATATCTACAATGGTTCTATCCACTGAGGTATCCTGGTTTAACATCTTTATGCGGGCAGAATCATTTTGTAGCACAATGTTGTAAAAACCAGCATTGCCAGATACTTCATCTATATAACTACTATCATACTTTACATAATAATCATCATCTGTGGCATTGCTAACAGCATTTTTTATTGCCATCTTTACTACATTCTTCTTTATGAGTTGCCAATACACCAGGCCACCCACCAGTAGAACAGAAATAATTATAAGAAGGATTCGTATTTTTTTTGACATCTGCAGAGTTGTATTGAGTTTGAATGGTAAAAATATTTTAAACAGAAAAAATCGCCAGTTGCAATATTGATGCCTTTAAACTACTTAGCACAAAATAAGTTTTAAAAATGACCAATGAAATCATTTTCCACCAGCAGCCTTCATTTAGTACAACTTCAGTATTACGATTATGGTTTAATTTTCCCACACTTTTTTTTGCCGGGTAAAAACCTTTTAGAGGTTCTATGTGTAATATAAAAGTTCAAATAAATAGAAGTTATGGCAAAGGCAAAAAAGAAATCAACCAAAAAAGATGATCCCTGCTGGGATAACTATAAGCAGGCAGGCATGAAAGTACAGGATGGTAAAAAGGTACCTAATTGTGTGCCTAAGGATAAGAAGGAGTAACATTCTTTAGTCCACTTTATCAATTTATTGCTGGTCTGCCGGTGATGTTTTTACGGCCGGAGTATTGTAGATAAAAAATTGCTTAACTTGATTAATCCTTTGACTGCTGGCTATGTAAAAAATATAAATAAATTGTATTAGCCAGATGTGCAACTAGCAGAAAAGATGTATGTTTCCATAATAAATCGACATTATGCCTCAAATAAAAAAAGAAGATATTAAGCAAGAAGTTTTTGATCTCTATGATGATTATGCGCACAACCGGTTAGAGCGAAGGGTCTTCATTCAAAAACTTTCCCTATATGCTGTAGGTGGACTTACAATGCCGGCACTCCTAAGCTTTCTTATGCCAGACTATAAGGGAAATGTGGAGGTGAAAGCCAATGATCCGGGATTAGATTCGGGGTACATACATTATAATTCTGAGAAAGGTGGCGGTAATATTAAAGCCTTGCTTTCCATGCCTAAAGACACTAAAGAAAAACTAGGCGGCATTGTGGTAGTACACGAAAACCGCGGACTCAATCCCTACATAGAAGATGTAGGCCGACGTGCCGCCAAGGCAGGATTTATTTCAATTGCTCCCGATGCGCTCACACCGCTAGGTGGTTACCCGGGCAATGATGACGAAGGTCGCAGCATGCAAGCCAAGCGGGACAAAAATGAAATGCTCGAAGACTTTATAGCAGCATATAATTATCTTAAGAATCATAAAGAATGCAATGGCAAAGTAGGCGTCGTTGGGTTTTGTTTTGGTGGCGGCATTGCTAACTCTATGGCGGTACAAGTGCCTACGCTTAATGCCTCAGTTCCATTTTACGGTAGCCAGCCAGATGCAGCAGACGTACCAAAAATAAAAGCACCGCTTATGATACATAATGCAGAATTGGATACCCGTATTATGGCCGGAGTGCCGGCTTATGAGGCAGCGCTGGAAGCAAATCATAAAAAGTTTATTGCCTACGTATACAAAGGTGTGAACCATGGCTTTCATAACAATACCACGCCCAGGTATGATGAAGCTGCAGCTACTCTAGCCTGGAACAGAACGATAGATTTTTTTAGAAAGGAGTTGGGATAGGATTTTACTGGGCAGAGATTATGACTAGCAAAATGATTATGCTGCATTTCTTCAGCATTGGGCAAATTTCATGCGATGCAGGGCCTGTAGCTGTACCTTCAGGTTTGAAGTGTTCCGCAGTTAAAAATTATTTATTATCAGATTAATAATTAATTACCAGCATTCCATCGGCGCCAGAGGAGCCATAATAATTTGTGTTGTGATCAGAATTACCATAACCACCGCCACCGGGTTGTTTGGCTACGCCGCCTGTAACATATTTTAAAACAGTAGTACCGTTTAATAAAATTTTCCCACCGTAGGCCTTTGTATTAGTAGAGTTTCCTCCGTTTCCTCCACTCCCGCCAGCAATTTGCTCCCAATAAACACCGCTTGAGGGATTGATGTAGTCGGACAGATTTGGGGTGCCATCTTCACCTGCGATTCCCCTCCAATTTCTAAAAGAACTGCCGGAAACGGAAAAAGCACCTCCCCTTCCTAAAAAATAACCTCCCCCGTAAGAATATGAACCCTGTCCGCCTAGACCCCTTACTGTAACTGCACCTACAGTTACAGCAGTGTTTTCGCCATGATTACTAACAGTTCCTACACAGTTAGTACCCACTCCATTATCTCCAACTGTAAATGAAACAGTACTGTTGGGGACTACTGTAAACCAGGCGCAAATATATCCGCCACCACCACCGCCGCCCTGGCAAGACCCGCCGCCACCGCCGCCCCATGCTTCAACCATTATTTTAGTGACACCGGCCGGCACTGTCCACGTACCAGAACCTACAGTAGAAAAGGTTTCATGGTTTTGGAATTGCCCTATATCCATCCAGAGTATGTGACCATTGCCGCTACTTACCAGCATTTGATTTTGAGTACCGGCAACACCATTTGCACGCAGATCGCCCGTGAGGTTAATGTCGCCGTTTACATCTAGTTTATGCTGAGGATTATTCTCTCCTACTCCCACGTTCTGACCAAAAGTTGTTTGTAAAAAAAGTAAAGAGCAGGTTAATAAAATAGCATGTTTCATAACACATAGTTTTTTGCGAAAAATTAATTTAATTACGAATACTAAAATATAAAAAAATACTAATATCTCATATTCTTAAAAGATGCGTAGGATTTACGTTTGTTAGAGGATTAATTAAGTATTGGCGTAACACCTCTAGCTACACATCTTTCGCTGGTTAAGAATATTTACCAATAAGAAAGGGTATTCGGTGAAACCTATAAGTTTTTTGAACCTTTGTAGATTTATTTTACACTGGAACTGGAACTCCATGCCCTAAAGATTTCGGTAAGTGGTGACAGTTGCCGAAAAGATAATTTAATCCTCAATTATTAATCTCCCTATAGTGGTGGGTGTGTAATTGACCCATTTATAAAAATTGAGCCCAGGTGCTGAATCATTTGCGCTAGCTGTTGTAGTAACAATGGCATCTGACAGGAAAATATTATCGTACAAGCCAGATATGATGCCAACAGTTCCGTCTCCGTCTATACCGGAGGTAACTGCTGGAGTAATCCCATAGTTAGTACTCCATAAGCGGCCAGCGACGGTTATAGAATAAAACATGGTAACCGTTCTGGACCGGGTTTCAGTAATACCACCAGTCCAATTTGTCATGGTTAAAGTAACACTGCACCCATCATCATCAGCACATAAATCTTCCAGAATATTTTGAGGAATAGGTATGGAAGTTCTCGCAGGGAAAGTAGCATCTAATTCCCAGGTATACCGTTTTGGATTCATATTATAGGGAAGATAAGTACTACTTCCATTTACAGACTTCAAACCTATACTACCTGACAGTTCTATCCATTGTAAGTTTTCGCAAAACCAAAAGGAATTAGAATCTGTGTCATATACCATCAAGCCATTTGCCGGGCTTGCGATAGCTACTCGCTGTGCAGAATCCATTCTGGGAATCAAAAGTCCAGAATTGGTAGAATGAATATCCAATGTAGAACTCGGATCCGGGGAGGATTGATTGATACCCACTTTTTGAGAAAATACATTGTTATATGCGGCTAGAAGAAAACAAAGGACTGCTAGAATTTTCATATTCATAAATTATTATTTTATTGAAAGCGAGAACAATATTAAATTTAAATAAATATAAGTATTATAATAATGCTGTCACGGAAATGGAATGTGGAATTAGTACAAGGATAATAAATGAAGCGAGGCAATATACAGTCAAGAAGAAAAGATATATTTTAAGATTACAAGTAAAATGATATCTGTTTAGCTATTATCTCTAATTTTCCTTTGTAGGTGTTCCGCATTTTTTTTCCGAGAGCCGCAGATAAATAAAAATAATTTATAATATTTGTACCTCTTAGACATTCAGTAATAAAAATACACATCGGAGGAAAAAAATATCTAACTGAAAGTAACTACCTGTAGTAAATACAGGAAAATTTTTTTAATACCTTTGCCCATGAATATGACTCTTGTCAAACGAAATAATATAAAGATATCAGGAGCAGGTCCTGAAACGATACTGTTTTCCCATGGTTTTGGTTGTGACCAGAATATGTGGCGCTATGTAGCTCCTGCTTTTGAGGCAGATTACAAAGTGGTATTGTTTGACCATGTGGGTGCAGGCAACAGCGATCTTTCTGCTTTTGACGAAAATAAATATGACAAACTGGAAGGCTATGCAGACGATGTCATAGAGATCATAACTACTTTGGGGCTTAAAAATGTAATTTTTGTAGGTCACTCTGTGTCTGCCATGATAGGCGGCATAGCGACTATAAATGAACCGCACTTATTTAGCAAACTCATCATGGTAGCACCCTCTCCCTGTTATATAAATGATGGCGACTATACCGGAGGTTTTTCCCGGCCACAGATAAATGAATTGCTGGAATCGTTGGATGAGAATCACCTTGGCTGGAGTATGAGTATGGCGCCGGTTATTATGGGCAATCCTGATAGAGAAGACCTTAGTACAGAACTTGCCAATAGTTTTTGCCGCACAGACCCGGCAATTGCCAGCCATTTTGCCCGCACCACTTTTTTATCTGATACAAGAAGCATCTTACAAAAGCTTACAGTCCCATCGCTCCTACTGCAATGTAGCAGCGATGTAATAGCGCCGCTTGCCGTAGGAGACTACATGCATGAAAAAATACCAAATAGTAAGCTGGTGATCCTGCAAGCTACCGGCCACTGCCCTAACCTGAGTGCACCGGAAGAAACTACCGCCGCTATAAAAGAATACTTATCGTGAGTACAGGAAACGATACCTGCGAAGAAATGCCCGCAGCTAGCCCCGATAAGTTTTTTGAAGAATCGCTTTGTGGTTTTCTTATGACCGATCCGGAAGGAAAAATTATAAAAGGGAATCCCCGCATAGCAGAATGGGCAGGGTGCACACGAGAGGACCTGCCGGGCAGGAAATTGACAGACCTACTCAATATCGCCGGAAAAATTTATTATGAAACGCATTTATGGCCCCTGCTTCGCATGCAAGGCTATTTTGATGAAGTAGTGTTGGAATTACAAAATGCCAGGGGAGAAAAAATGCGGGTAATGATAAATGCAAAGGAAAGCAGGGATGTAAATGATGAAGTTTGCGAAGTCTATTTTACTGTAATAAAAGCAACTGACAGGCTGCAATATGAAAAAAACCTGCAGCTGCAAAAAAAAAATGCAGAGCAGGAGCTCAAGCACCAAAAAGAACTGGTAGCGCTTCGGGAACAGCTCATCGCTATATTGGGTCACGACCTTCGTAACCCCCTGAGTGCGGTAACGATGGCAGCAGTAATGCTGCCGGATGCTACAGACGAGGAAGAAAGAAATATGATATTGCAGACATTGATCCGTGGTAGTGATCGTATGCGGGAACTCATCTCTAATATTATGGACTTTGCCCGAACCCGCATGGGCGAAGGTCTGCAATTAGACCTGCAGCCTGCTAAGCTTGAACCCGTGCTGCAGCAGGTAGTACAAGAGCTTCAGATAGCGGCTACAGGCCACAAAATAACCTCAGATATTCATCTTGGTGAGCCGGTGATTTGCGATTCTAATAGAGTGGCACAGCTCGTCTCCAACTTGCTGGGTAATGCCCTCACCCATGGAATGGCAGATAGTCCTGTATCTGTACAAGCCTTTAGAGAAACTGATAGCCTTACAATCTCTGTAACTAACAAGGGTAATCCCATTCCCGAAGAAATGCGAAAACAGATGTTTGCTCCTTACACAAAAGAGAGCGTTCATAGAAGCCCAAACGGCCTGGGGCTCGGACTGTATATATCCGCAGAAATTGCGAGAGCACATGGCGGAACTCTAAATTTTACATCGGATGAGGAAGAGACGGTTTTTATTTTTACTTTGCCATTATAGCAGCATTTTAAAGGCTATGAATTTAAATAGTAAAAACAGGAATGTGCTCGTTCCCCGGGGGGAAATAAATAGCCGACCATGCAAATTTAATTTGTCGGACAAAAACAATCACAAATACGAAAGAAAAATCAGACCTCTACTATTTTATTAGAGGCCTTATTGCTTATTACGGGATTTTGACTTGTCTTACTAAGCTACTACTTTCATGTAACACAGTCTTTTATTTTTATTATTAGGCGTATCTTTTATGCCAAACAAAACAATAAAAATGAAAACACTTCTCATTCGTTTCAGCCTCGCCTTTGTTTTTATATGCTTTTGCGGCACTTCAGCAACGGCACAAAAGATCTTTCTCAAAATAGATGGTATAGAAGGGGAAAGCACCAATCCAGTACATTTGAAAGAAATAGATGTGATCTCTTTTGGAGAACAGATGAGTTCCTGTGGACCTACCGGCACCGGTTGTTCCGTTACTATCGGAAATTTCATTTACAATATGGAACTTGACAAGTCAATAACTGCTCAGCGGCAGAAGATGCTGACCAGAGCTGCTATTCCCTCAGCTACCTTCTCATTTAATTACGAGAGCGCATCAGGACTTTTTGAATATTATAAAATAAAATTAGAAAACGTGATAATCTCTGCCATGTCAGAATCTACAGAGGCTGACAGTGTAAGCGGGAAAACTAAGTTCCAGATAAGTATAGATGCACAAACGATTACCTGGACTACCACCATACTAAGACCGGATGGCTCATCGGGCGGCAGTTCTACCTACACGTATACCAGATAATTTTAAAACATTGAAAATTTACACAAAACCTGGTACAACGTTTTCAATATGCATAGGCTTACTATTGTGTGTGCAGTATACTCATGCGCAGTTTAGTCTCGACGAGAAAAATTTTATTCCCCTTAGTTTACCTCTAATTCAAGATTCTCTCCTCACAGATCTCAATCTCGATTCCATCGTACTACCACCCACTGCCACTGCCATTGAAAATACAAATCTGAATTGTTTTCAAAAAGCGCCCGGTTGTGCGGTCTTACCGCTAGATCTGGTAACCTTAAAAGCTGCACGGGAAAATAATGTGCTGGTGCAGGTAAGCTGGGAAACCCATAATGAGCAAGACATTCAAAGTTTTGATGTAGAAAGAGCGCTGGGAAATACAATAGATTTTGTAGCCCAAGGGAATAAGCTCGCAATAAATGGTCTGAGGAATAAATATGAATTTGCAGATGCCAACAATTTTAGTGGCACTTCCTATTACCGGCTAAAGATCAGGGAATTTTCCGG
>JBBKWE010000015.1:0-2549 GCA_037968795.1 Ferruginibacter sp. | reverse complement strand
TGAAGGAGAACTTAACAGATATACAATAACTGTAGGGCGAGACTAATAATAAATAAAAACTACTTCCAACACGAACTGTGTAAAAAACCAAATATTTTAGGCAATATTTTTAAAATAGTAGTCTCTATATAATACTCCAGTTTTTACAACGCCAAATACCTGTTTTAGCAGCTTATTACATACCCCAGCAATAGCCAGTTTTTGTTCTGTCCTTTAGCTACCAGACGTTGATAAAGTGCCTTGCAGGTATTCTTAAAACTTTATTACCAAGCCCAATCAGATAATAATACCGATACGGTATATGCAATGGTTCTATTAAAGCTTCGCTATAATGCACCAAACATCTACTCTATCGCCATTATACCATAAACATTTTGGAAGATTTTAAACTTATAAATGGTATAAATCACAAAAGCTGTATAGTTATTACTCCTCTGTTTACTTGTTTTCTTTTATTTTTAAGCTATGGCACAATGGAAAAATTATTTTGTAAAATACGCTTCGCTTATCGATGAACATTTTGATGACCTGGTCACGGCTTTTAGAAAACGCCTTGGCAGTTATAAACCCTTACAAATCGTGGCGTACCGGAGCTATGGCACGGCTTCAGCTCTTTACATAAAAGGCAGGGTGCTGGAGGATAAAAAGATAGCAGCGCATGGCGACAAAGACACAGTATTAAACAACCTGCTGAACATGTACAAGCGATTTGAAAGTGACGAAGTACCAGGTGCAATAGTACGGGCAACAGTTGCTGAAGAAACTTTTGATGTAACCACAGATGAGGAAGGTTATTTTGTTTTAAAGATTACGCCAAAACAACCCATTGTGGCAGCAACATTGTGGCACAGTATACCCTTACAAATAATGGATGCGCCTATTCCACATGAAAAAGGAATTACCGCACCGGCAGAAATAATGATTCCTCCAACAGATGCCGAGTATGGCATTATCAGTGATATTGACGATACCATTATACGCACGGGTGCAACAAATTTGCTCGCCATGAGTCGCACCACTTTTTTACATAATGCCAGGACAAGATTGCCATTTGCAGGTGTAGCAGAATTCTATCGTTCCCTGCAACTGGGCAGGAATGGAAAACGAAACAATCCATTTTTCTATGTGAGCAGCAGCCCATGGAACTTATATGATCTACTCAAAGATTTCCTGGATCTAAACAATATTCCGGAAGGGCCTTTGCTGCTCCGGGATTTTGGCCTGAACCAAACGCCGGAAGACGGCGGCGGCCACATGGGGCATAAACTTAAAGAAATAGAACAGATCTTAGAAGCCTACCCGCATTTAAATTTTGTGCTGGTTGGCGATAGCGGGCAAGAGGATCCGGCCATTTACAGGGAAGTGGTAACAAAATATCCCGGGCGAATTTTGGCCATCTACATTCGTGATGTGCAACTTGCAGACAGGGAAAAAATTGCAGTAGAAATTTCCCGGTCTATGCTGGAACATAAAGTAGAAATGATGATTGTAGACAACACGGTAGAAGCTGCCACACATGCCGCCGATACAGGGTTAATATTTAAGGCCGCAATTCCTGAAATTGAAAAAGAAAAAGAAGCAGATAAAGGCCAGGCACCGGGAAAGGAAGAAGCTACCATTACATAAAAAAGTAGATCTTTAGTTACAGCGGGGCTTTCAGCAAAGAATTTCTATTTTATTATTTTTTTTTCGTTAAACGTAGACGAAGATGGTTCATTGAGATCTCTTTCTGGTACTTTGCAAGTCTGTTTGATGCGTGGGTACAAAATACAGGCTTTTCCCATTTTAATAAAAAGATGCACTGCTATAGTCATAAGAAAAGAATGCCTTTGCTAATTTCCATTTGCTAGTAAGTGGAGTTCAGAGCTTATAAGGTTTTACTATCTCAGTCTGCTCCTGTACTTTCAAAAAATGTAGAGTCGGTTTACAGCCAACGCACAATTTTAAACAGGAGCACCCAACCTGTATCAGAATGAATTATCTTACTAAACTGATCTCAGGATTATCATTGTAAACGAGCCAACTTTTTTCAGGACGAATCAAATAGGAAGTAAAGGGCAAAAAAATAGAATGAATGGCAAAAACAAAGACAACTTATACCGGGGAAGACGTCACAGATTTTATACACTCATACGTAGACAACGAACAGAAAAAGCTTGACAGCTTTCAACTTATAGAGCTACTGCAAGAATGGTCTGGCGAAGAGGCTAAAATGTGGGGGCCCAGCATTATTGGTTTTGGTAACTATCATTATAAATATGCAAGTGGCCACGAAGGGGATGCACCCATTCTTGGGTTTTCTCCAAGGAAACCAGCACTTACACTATATGTCTATTCTCACACTGAAAAAAGTAAGTTGATACTAGAAGAACTCGGTACATTCAAAATGAGCAAAGCCTGCATCTATGTAAAAAAGCTTTCCGACATTAGCATAACAGCCTTGAAAGGACTCTGCATAGAATCGATTAAATACATCAGTGAGCACAATGAATGCTCCTGTAGAGTTAAATAATTAACAGCCAATCTGCAAAATCACCACTCCGCCAAGG
>JBBKWE010000014.1:0-14095 GCA_037968795.1 Ferruginibacter sp. | reverse complement strand
ACTTGTAGCTTTACAGTAACGGTAGAAGATAATACTGCTCCAATACTTACAGCTTGCCCTGCAAACATAACAGTACAAACAGGACCAGGCAATACCACTTGTACGCAAACTGCAAGCTGGACGGCTCCTACAGCAACTGATGCTTGTAGTACTCCAACAGTAACTAGTACACATATGTCTGGTGATGCATTCCCTGTTGGAACCACCACGGTGACTTACACGGCAACTGATGTTGCAGGTAATACTTCCACTTGTAGCTTTACAGTAACGGTAGAAGATAATACTGCTCCAATACTTTCAGCTTGTCCTGCTAACATAACAGTACAGACAGGACCAGGCAATACAACTTGTACACAAACTGCAAGCTGGACGGCTCCAACTGCAACAGATGCATGTACTGGTACAGTAACAGTTAGCGGAACTCATACTCCAGGTGATGCATTCCCTGTTGGAACTACCACGGTGACTTACACTGCTACTGATGCAGCAGGTAATACTTCAACTTGCAGCTTCACAGTAACGGTACAAGATAATACGCCACCATTGATCACTGCATGTGCTCCTGATCAGGATATAAATCTGGCAGGTGACTGCAGCATCACAATTCCTGATCTTAGAGCAGCGGTTACTGCTTCTGAAAATTGCGGTATGGCTACCAGAACACAAAGCCCTGCTGCGGGAACAGTAATTACAGGCCTTACGCACAACAGCACTCAAGTAGTCGTGATCACGATCACTGACGGTGACGGGAACAGTTCTTCTTGCAGCACAACACTAACGGCAAAAGACGTAACAGGACCAGTAATAGCCACTATACCTACACAAACCTTAAACAGCGGCGCGGGAGCAGGATGTACTGCAACAATGCCTGATTACGTAACCCTAATACCAGTTACTTCTACTGATTGTACAGGTCCTGTAACTTATCAGCAACTTGCGCCAAATGCGCCTGGTACAATGGTAATAGGGTACGGTATAACCAGAACAGTAACCATATTAGCAACGGATGCTGCAGGAAATACAAGCACTACTTCTTTCTCTGTAAACCTGGTAGACAATACGCCACCCACTGCAACTTGCAAGAACATAACAGTGAATCTTGATGCTTCAGGCAATGCAACGATTACTCCAAGTCAGGTAAACGATGGTAGTTTTGATAATTGCAGTCCTGTAACATTATCTTTAAGTAAAACAACTTTTGATTGCAGCAACGTAGGTCCAAATACTGTTACGCTTACGGTAACGGATGCAGAGGGCAATACCTCTACCTGTACTAGTACAGTGACGGTGAAGGACGTAACTGTTCCTGTATTTGTGACTTGTCCGCCAAGCAGAACAGAGAATTTTGATGCGGGTTGCACATTTACACTCTTAGATTACAGACCAGAAGCTTCAATAACTGATGCATGTGGCGTAAATACAGTAACGCAGAATCCTGCACCAGGTACTATCATTGCAGCTACCGTCTCTTCTATTGTAGTAACTCTTACTGCAACTGACGTCAACGGCAATACAAGTTCTTGTAATTTCACCGTGAACTTTACAGATGTAACGCCACCGGTAATAAGCAACTGTCCTTCACCTATAACAGCAGGAACAGGTGTTGGCAATACACAGTGCAGCCAGGCAGTAAGCTGGACAGAACCTACTGCTACTGATAATTGTTCTCCAGTTAAGGGTCCGATAACCAGAACAAGATCTCATGCTCCAGGAGCAACATTCCCGGTGGGAACTACTACAGTAACTTATGTCTTTACTGATGCCAGCGGCAATAGCAGCACTTGCAGCTTTACCGTAACGGTAACAGATAATACTGCACCAGTACTTACAGCTTGTCCTGCTAACATCACAGTACAAACAGGACCAGGCAATACAACTTGTACACAAACTGCAACATGGACAGCACCTACAGCAACTGATGCATGTCCGGGTACAGTAACGGTTAATGGTACACATGCACCGGGTGCAACCTTCAATCTAGGAACCACCACAGTTACTTATACTGCCACAGATGCAGCAGGAAATACTTCAACTTGTAGCTTTACAGTTACAGTAGAAGATAATACTGCTCCTATACTTACTGCTTGCCCTGCTAACATTACAGTGCAAACAGGACCAGGCAATACAACTTGTACGCAAACTGCAAGCTGGTCGGCTCCAACCGCAACTGATGCTTGCGGCGCTGTGACAGTAACCAGTACACATATGTCGGGTGCTAGTTTCCCTAAGGGAACCACCACGGTTACTTACACTGCAACAGATGCAGCAGGAAATACTTCTACGTGTAGCTTCACAGTAACAGTAGAAGATAATACTGCTCCGATACTTACAGCTTGCCCTGCGAACATCACAGTGCAAACAGGACCAGGCAATACAAGTTGTAGTCAAACAGCAACCTGGACAGCTCCAACTGCAACAGACGCTTGTACTGGTACAGTAACAGTTAGCGGAACTCATGCTTCTGGTGATGCATTCCCTGTTGGAACCATCACTGTTACTTACACTGCAACAGATGCAGAAGGTAATACTTCAACCTGTAGCTTTACGGTAACGGTAGAAGATAATACTGCACCTGTACTTGGCACTTGCCCTGCTAACATAACAGTACAAACAGGACCAGGCAATACAACTTGTACACAAACTGCAAGCTGGACAGCTCCAACAGCAACAGATGCTTGTGGTACTGTAACAGTGACCAGTACACATGCACCAGGTGATGCATTCTCTCTGGGAACCACTACGGTGACTTATACTGCAACTGATGCAGCAGGAAATACCTCTACTTGTAGCTTCACAGTTACAGTAGAAGATAATACTGCTCCAATACTTAGCGCTTGTCCTGCAAATATTACAGTACAAACAGGACCAGGTAATACAACTTGTACGCAAACTGCTACTTGGGCTGCTCCAACGGCAACTGATGCTTGCGGTACAGTAACAGTAAGCAGCACACATATGTCGGGTGCTAGTTTCCCTACAGGAACTACTACGGTAACCTATACTGCAACTGATGCTGCAGGTAATACTTCAACTTGTAGCTTTACAGTAACGGTAGAAGATAATACGCCTCCGGTGCTTACACCTTGTCCGATTGATATTACTATAACTACCGGACCAGGCAATACGGCTTGTGGTCAAACTGCAACCTGGACAGCGCCTACAGCAACTGATGCTTGTACTTCTGCCACAGTCACTTCTACACACACATCTGGAGATTTCTTCCCGGTAGGTGTTACTACAGTTACTTATACAGCTACAGACGTAGCAGGTAATTCTTCTTCATGTAGCTTTACGGTGATGGTAACAGATGATACTGCCCCAACTCTTATATCTTGTCCTACAAACATGACGGTACAAACAGGATCGGGCAATACTCAGTGTAGCCAAACTGCTACCTGGACGCCGCCTACAGCTTCTGACAATTGTCCTGCTGCAGTAACGATTACCAGTTCTCATGCACCAGGAGCAACCTTCCCTGCAGGTACTACTACGGTAACGTATACTGCTACTGACGGAGCAGGTAATACAAGCACTTGTAGCTTCACGGTAACAGTGGTAGATAATACAGTCCCTGTATTTACACTATGTCCTGCACCGGTAATGCTTACGCCTAATGGAACAGGTTGTGTAGCCAATTACACACCGGCAACTGTGACTTACACAGATAATTGTACGGCTACGGGTAGCATAGGAGTTACTTATGAAGCTACGGGAGCGACTACCTTTACAGGTGCGGGTGCCTCGGTAGGACCTAAAGCATTTAATGTGGGAACTACTACAATAGTGTACACCATTACAGATGCAGCTGGCAACACTGCTACTTGCTCTGCAATGATAGTGGTGACGAATAACCTTGCTGGTAATATTAGTGGTACTTCTACAGTGGCACAAAATAACAGCACAACTAGCACTGTTACATTTAGTGGTACTGGTGGCACTAAGCCTTATACATTCACATATAATGTGAGTGTAGATGGAAATCCTCCAGGAGCTACACAGACGGTGAGCACCAGTGGTGCTAACGCCAGCACAACGGTTGCACAATCTAATGCTACTGTAGGAACATTTAAATACACGATCCTCAGCATTACTGATGCAAATGGTTGTACCGGTACATTGCCAGCAAGTCCTGATAACTCTGCTACAGTAACTGTAGTGGCAGGATTGCCTGATCTTGTACCTGGTTTACAAGTAAGTCCACCGGTGGTGAATACTAGTGCTTCAGGAGAAATGAGAATTAGAGTTGTAAATCTTAGCAGCTTCCCTACTACAGGGGCACCAATTGTGGTACGGATAACTAAATCGAACAGATTCAGCTTTACATGGAACCCAGCACTTACAGCAACAAGCCAGGGAAGTGTAGACAACAGCAAATGGACGTTTAGCCAAAACTTCAGCAGTTATATCTTTACACTTACCAATCCCGGGGCAGACATAATTGCCGGCTTTGGAAGTCTAAACATAGGATTACAAGGAACCTTTAGCTCTAATGGTACTTCCGGTACGGAAAGCACTACTGCAACTATAACAGGGGGTTCTGGCGGTGAAGCAAATGGTAGTAATAATTCAACAACACAAACGATCCAAATCAATAATTAAAAATACGGGTGCTTCAGGATAACCGAAGCACCCGGTTTTTACAAACCTTATTTGTAAAACACACAATAAAATACTTACAATGAAAAAGCTACTTTTAAATCTAATAATTGCTACTTTCAGTTTTGTGTCTGTGGCACAACAGCAGCCTCAAGGGGATATCATAGTGGCAAATCCGACCATTTCGCCTGCACCAGGTATGGTAGGGCAATCAGGCACCGTCAGTTGTACAATAATACACACTTCCGGTAATGTACCTCCACAGTCTCTACAGGGTTTTGGAGCCTTTACCATTTCTGATGAACCTCTTGAATTGGTAATGAAATTAAAAAATGTTGGGCCAGCTAACCCGTTACTACCTCTTAGTGGCATTACAATAGTTGGAGACGGTAATCCAACAGTAAGCTACGATGCAACAGGCAATATTTATAAGTTCACTCAGACGACGTCAATGGCGGACGGTGACGGATTCCAGGTTACAATTCCTATTATCTTTACGGCTACCACTCCATCTAGTAACCCGCAAAATGGCTTTTTTGCTAACTTTAATAAGCCCATTTATTTTAATGAAACTAATAACAGTAATGATTTTGCTGCTGTTGACACGTATACTAGTGGAGTACTACCAATTAATCTTACGAGCTTTAGCGGCATGGGAACTGATTGTGAAACAGTTCTGCGGTGGAAGACTGATAATGAAAAGAATTTTGACAGGTTTGAAGTAGAGTACAGTACAGACGGTTCTAACTTCGTGAAAGTGGGCGATAAAGCTGGTAGTCGTCTAGATGGTGGCAGTTCTTATGAATTTAACTATACACAGACAGGACCTAAAGGCTTATACAGACTTAAGATGATAAACATTGATGGTAAGTTCAATTATAGTGGTGTAGTTACGGTTTATAGTAATTGTAAAAACCCTAAAGCGTCTATTTATCCAAATCCTATAACCCTACGCCAGGACGCTACGGTAACGCTAAGTAACTACTCCGGTAAGATTATGGGCTACCTTATAGATGCGGCAGGCAAGCAACTTTCGCAGGTGACTTTGTTTAATGGGACTAATACGCTTAAGCTCGCCACATATGCTTCTGGCAACTACATGCTTAGAATATTAGACGAAGAGAAGAACACCGGCTTGCTAAAAATAATAATTGGGCGGTAATTTCAAATAAAATAACAACTAGCAATCCCGTTTTATCTGCAAAGATAGAGCGGGATTTTTTTGTGCAGCAACTAAATACTGCATAGTCACATAGGGGAGGATATCAAATAGTTATATAGAAAATGCAGGTAGTGTCCTAAAAAGTGTGTACTTGGTCTTGTTCTTAATGGCTTAACGTTTTAATGCAAAAACAGGGCATAGCAAATAGTGACATAGGAAAATCGGCAACACGTAGGAACATACCGAAAGGCAGAACCAAGTTAAAAAGGAAATGCAGTATACAAATACGCTGCCTAATAACTATGAATCTACTTGGTGAATAGTATATGGGATAATTAGTCCTTATCTAACTAGGTGGTAAATGTGATCTGCACAGGTAAACGCAAATGGAGAAAGAAGGACTTTAAACATAATTAGATAAGGAATACATAACACAGATACCTATAGTAGGCAACTATTTACCTATGGGAAAATATAGGATAACTATTGCCTATGTTCTTATGCAGTAAAAAAGGGCTGAACATATTTAACTATGTGGTAAAATAGGTAAACCGCCACCAATCAAAGCTTACTTTCCCGGATTATTTTTTTGATACTCAAGATATGCCTTGCTGTTATTGTAAAGCTCCAGAAACATAGCTTCGCTTTTGTAGTCAAAAGATTCCAAGGTAGAAATTGCCTTTTCCAATTGTTTGTCATTGTAGTAATTGATAGCGAGGTTTTTCTTTACCATATCAAAATCAGGTGTGAGTTTCAGAGCTTTTTCTAAATACGGTATTGCCTCTTTAAACTTGCCCATTTGAGTATAGATGGTACCCATATTATTTAGCGCCATAGCACTATTAGGATTGTACTTCAGTGCCTGCTTCATGGTGCTAATAGCCTTATCATAATCCTTTAAATCTCGATGTGCAATCGCTTCTTTGGCTTCAATTGCAAGACCATCGGGATCGAGATTATAAAAGGAATTCTTGCCCTTATCTGCATAAACAATGAGGTCTGCTGGTCTGCTTAATTTTTCCAGTGCCTTTACCTGGTAAATGTTTTCTTCAAATTGTTTTCTTTTAAGGCCGATGAAAATATTGAGTATAGCAATGAGTACCACAATGTATATCAAAGTTTTAGAAGCAGTTTTTCTGTGAGTAATTTCCAGTTCAGATGCATAAGTTCCTATAATGAAACCAGCCATTACTATTATATATAGGCTGTGCTCTATCCTTTCTGTAGGAAAGCTAAATATCCCATCTGTGGCCACAGCTGCAAGACCAGCCATCATAAAAGCGACTAGTACTTTCTTTTGTGCCGCTGCTGCACCTCGTAACAACTTAAAACCTATCCAGCCAATAGAGAGCCAGAATGCAAGAAATAACAGGAGTCCAGGCACTCCGTTTTCTGCCAGCATTTGCAAGTAAATATTGTGTACACGATCAGGCACATAGCTACCACCTGCCCATGCGGTGCCAGTGCCACCATAAGCCAGAATGCTTATCTTCCAGTTACCTGTTCCTACTCCCGTTACAGGCTTATCTTTTATGAGCTCTGTAGTTTTTTTCCATATAGAAAACCGGTCATTGATACTGTAATCACTTGTAGTACGGTCTGCCGTAGGTCTTACAAGACTGCTGCCACGTTCTTTAAGTTCTGTAGCGAGTGTGCCCTTACTGTCTGCCGCAATAATTATGGAGGCTACTGCCAGGGCACTTATAAAAAATACTGCAGTAAACTTTAATATCTTTTTTGTTTCCGTCCTTATAAAAATAATGGACAGCAGCAGTAGAACTAAAAGAAATGCAGCCATAGATACCCAGGCAGACCTGGTTTGTGATATAACTATTGCAGTAGCACTTATAAACAAACTAAAAGAAGCAATTGCTTTCCACAATTTACCTGATCTGTAAAACAAATAACCAACGAAGGGAATTGAAAACGCAAGAGCAGATCCATACAAATTCCTGTTAGCATTCAGTCCCCAGGGCTTAGAGTTGGCCCCGGGCAGATCTGCAAACCCAAGATCAAAATTTTGAACTAAACCTATGAAAGAATGGATGATAGCAGTTATAGCAATGGTTTTGCATACGAGGACCACAGTGCTTTCTTTCTTATATACCATTTGTAATACAAGGAAAAGAAGCGCAAGATTCAGTAAAAGCCGGCAAATTTCAAAATACCCGTTTGCCGGGTTAATACTTGCCGCGGTAGACACAATACTCCACGCTGCATGGGCAAGCCCGATGATGAAAACTGCATAAATTGACTTACTCATAGATGCCGGGATATCCTTTTTTTTGAAAACATAGAACAAAAGAGCAACAGCGGCTACAAAAAAAGAAATTAGCAGGTGGCGGGGAACGATTGTAGGATCTAAGGTGGCCCGGCTAAAAATCATTGGTAATAAAAAGACTAGTCCTGCCAGCAAGTATCCTTCAACATTCGATGGCGTAGTTGCTACGTTTACCTTTCTGCTGGCTGACTGCTCAGGACGAGGTTTTTGAAATTTCTTTTTGCTTTTTTTTGCCATTGTTTCGTTTGATTATGCGTAATGAACATTAACAGTCATAAGTTTTACAATTTATTGGAAAAAAATTGCATTTTATCACTATTTTTTAAGAACTCATAAAGGAATAATTCTATTTTTTGCGTAATATATTTAAAGTTATACAGGCACTTGTCTTATTACTTTCTCCATGAAATTAATTCCCTATTGCATTTCTCCATACCTTATATCACTTTGTCTCACGTCATATAATTTCGTATTCCCTTTTTCTCCCTTATATTTGCACACCTAAAAAATATACTATTTTGGATACAAAATTTTCAAAGGAGACATACATTTATTGGTACGAGCTTATGCTGTTGCTTCGCCGGTTTGAGGAGAAGGCAGGACAACTCTATGGTATGCAGAAAATAAGAGGCTTTTGTCACTTATACATAGGCCAGGAGGCTGTGGCCGCAGGCTGTATGACGGCTACTAAGCCCGATGACAAATTCATTACCGCTTACCGCGATCATGCGCTGGCTATAGCAAAAGGCATATCTGCCGATGCTTGTATGGCTGAGTTGTATGGTAAAGCTACCGGTTGTAGTAAAGGAAAGGGTGGGAGTATGCACTTCTTTGGCCTTAAGGAAAATTTCTTTGGTGGTCATGGTATCGTAGGTGCTCAGATAGGAACTGGTGCTGGTCTTGCATTTGCAGAGCGCTACAATGATACGGACAATACTGTACTTTGCTTCTTTGGCGATGGCGCTGCAAGACAAGGAATGTTGCACGAAGCTTTTAATATGGCCATGCTATGGGACTTGCCAGTAGTATTTATCTGTGAGAATAATCACTATGCTATGGGTACTTCGGTAGCTCGTACTAGTAAAACACTGGATATATATAAACTAGCAGATGCTTACGAAATGCCTGCTGATACAGTAGACGGAATGAGTCCGGAGGCGGTACATAATGCAGTAGCAAGAGCTGTAAAGCGTGCAAGAGAGAAGGGTGGACCTACGTTGCTGGAAATAAAAACATATCGTTATAAGGGGCATAGTATGAGTGACCCTCAGAAGTATCGTACAAAAGAAGAACTGGAAGAATATAAGGACAAAGATCCTATAGAGCACGTTTTGAAAGTGCTGCAGGATACCTATAAGACCCCGGAGGAAGAAATAGAAGCAATAAAAGATAGGGTAAAAGATGTGGTAGAAAACTGCGTAAAGTTTGCAGAAGAAAGCCCATGGCCGGATGATGACGAATTGCTGAAAGATGTATACATACAGGAAGATTATCCTTTTATTACAGACTAAGATTTTTTTAAATACTAACTAAAGATTTACAACAACAGATAATAATGGCAGACAAGAAGGTAGAAGAAATAACTACAACAAATACAACCCACAAAGGCTCTTTTGCAGAGCAGGCAAAAGCATTTTGGACGAAAAGCGGGAAGATGATTTCCATAGTTTTTGGCGTAATCGTACTAGGTATAGCTGCTTATTTTGGCTATCAGAAATTTGTAGTAGAACCAAATGAACAGCAAGCGAATGAGGCTATTTTTGCCGCCGAAAGCTTATTTGATAAAATGGCGGTTTCTGGTTTCAACAAAGACAGTATAGCTATCGCTCTCAATGGTGGTGCACTGGAGGGACAGAAGGTTACCGGGCTACTCACCGTAGCAAGCAAATATGGTAGCACACCTGCGGGAAATAGAGCAAATTATATGGTAGGTGCTAGTTACCTGCATGAAGGCAATTTTGACAAAGCAATAGATTTTCTTAAGAAATTTGACGGCAATGGTGCAAGCCAGGTGCAAATGAAGGCTTACGAAATGCTAGGTCATGCTTTTGCAGAAAAGAAGAACGTAGAGGAGGCTTTGTCTTACTACAAAAAAGCTAGTACAGTAAATACAAAAGACGAAGCATTTTCTGCGGACGCATTATTTCTTGCGGCTAACTATGCAGAGGCTAGCGGTAAGAAAGCAGAGGCAATAGACTTGTTTAAGAAAATGAGGGATGATTATCCTACTAACTCTGCAGTAGTAAATGGAGAAGTAGATAAATACCTGGCGCAGCTTGGTGTAGTAGAGTAAACTTAAAATAATAATTGTGAGTATAGCGTCGCAAAATCTTACAAACACGCAAGGCATCCGGCTACCGCTGGATGCCTTCGTGGTTATTGTAAGTACAGAATGGAATGCCGAAATCATATCCCGCATGCTGCATGGCTGCGAAAAAGTATTAAAGGAGCATAAAGTAGCCTACAAGCATTTAACGGTGCCGGGAGCGGTAGAATTGGGTTTTGCGGTAAAAAAATATTGGGAAAAAAGCAACAGCTTTGGCACAGTAATAAGACCTACTGCTTTTATTACGCTTGGTTGTGTGATAAAAGGAGGCACTCCACATTTTGATTATGTATGCCGTATGGTATCGGATAATATATCGGCGCTCAATGTACTATTGCCTGTCCCTACGATTTTTGGGGTACTTACGGTAAATAATGAGAAGGAAGCGGAAGATAGGTTGGGCGGTCTTCATGGACACAAAGGAGAGGAAGCCGCAGTGGCGGCACTTAAAATGATGTGTATATCAGAACAGTTTTAATAATTTGGTAGTAGGTAGCTCTATTACAAAAAAAATGATTTTTTAATAAATCGCAATATAAAAAAATTGAAAATATTCCTTTCTGCTTACCTTGTTATGCTGCTAATTGCTTGTAATTCATCCTCAGATGGGACGATGGCAGCAAAGACAAAAATAGATACCGGATTAGAAAATTACATAACACAAATATATTCAGACAGTGCCAATGCCATTACAGATAGCATTCTTACTATTTCTTTTGTACAAGTCGCTAATGCTTATATTGACTCAATAAGTGATCATAAGCACGGCATTAGTTTTATAGCAGATACTGTTTCTGCTTCGGAGATACATTTAAAAGCTGGCTATAATAACGATTCCCGTTTTGAGACCTATTTTCAGTTTTATTACAATCCTAAGACTTTAGAAATGAAAGTTTATGATCCTGAAACGGACACCCGAATGTCAGTAGTCGAATATCACTTAATAAATAATTAAATGGAGGTTCATATTTTTATCCCGTGTTTTGTAGATCAGTTATTTCCCAGTACAGCCTTTAACATGGTGAAGGTATTGCAAAAAGCTGGCTGCACAGTTGTATACAATAAAAATCAAACCTGCTGCGGGCAGCCGGCTTTCAATGCAGGCTACACAGGTGATTCTTGTGCGGTAGCAGAGAAATTTGTAAAGGATTTTGAATCTGCAGAATACATTGTATCGCCTAGTGCCAGCTGCATAGGTTTCGTAAAGAACCATTACGAAAAGCTTTTACCTGAGAAGAATAAGCACAAACTTGCTGCTTTGCAAAGTAAATGCTACGAGTTTACAGAATTTCTTACTGAAGTACTGACGATAGAAAATTTTGATGCCGTTTTCCCTGCGCAAGCCACCTACCACGATAGCTGCGCAGCCCTGCGGGAGTGCGGTATAAAAGAAGGCCCTAGAAAACTGCTGAGCAATGTAAAGGACCTTAGCATTACAGAAATGGATGATGTAGAAACCTGTTGCGGTTTTGGAGGTACTTTCTCTGTAAAGTTCGAAAATATATCTGCTGCTATGGGGGAACAAAAAGTGCTTAATGCTATTAAGGCCGGAGCCACTCATATTATATCTACAGATTGTAGCTGCCTTATGCAAATACAGGGAATCATTGATAACAAAAACCTTGAATTGAAGACGGTACATATCGCAGATGTACTGGCGGCAGGGTGGTAAATTGAAGAATTTAATCTTCACAAAATACCAAAGAGCTTTTTCCGAATTTTGATAAATGGTTGGTCAAATAAACCAATAAAAAACCGCAGCATTTTTTAATGCTGCGGATAGAGTTTTATTCCTACACTCTCTAAAATTATGCTATGAAAGGTGCTACTATGGCTAGTACCTGTGCTTTTGTAAGAGGTTCGTCAAACGAGGCAGAAGCATCTACTGCAGAGAAGGTCATGCCCCCTATAGAAGTAGTGTTTACGCCTGCCTGCGTTACATTCTCTTCTCCATTGTAAGAGGCCTGTACTGTGGTAGCAAAAGGTGCATCTACACCGCTCTGATTTAACGTGATCCACGGGTATATGGTAACTCCTGCAGGTATAGCTGCACTTGCATTACCTCCGTTTGCTGCAGCATATGCAGTACGCATAGTTCTTACGTGCGCAGCATGCCTTGCTTCCACACTGTGAATTCGTAGCGCTGCTTCCAGTGCAACATTGTCATTTACGAGGCGTGGAGCTTGTCCTTTGTATGCTCTGACACCGGTATCTTCAAAAACCTGTGCTACAGCAAGTGTAACTGCATAGTTTGTGAAAGGACTTGCAGCTCCGCTAAACGGACCATTTCCGCTACCCATACCACCGGTAAAATCAAAGGTCGGTTTAACTACCGGAGTGGCTCCGGCACCAGTAATAACTGCTTTTAAGAAATTAACGTGAGCCGTTTCGTCGGCTGATATTTTTGTGTATGCCTGGCGGGCGGCACCCACCAGTGTACTATTGAGACCGGCAGCTGCCAGAACTTTTTGATAATATTCTGCTTCCAGATATTCTAGCGTTAGTGCAAATTGAAGCACGTCCAATACATCAGTTGGCGTTTGACCATAAGCTTTTTTAAACATTCCTCCCAGTGCTAGAGGTACAGCTGCAAGTGCTAGTTTACCTCCAATATTTGCGAAATTTTTCATCACCGATCTGCGGGTGTCTAACTTTTCGTAGACTTCTGCGTCTACACTTTCAATGTCGTTTATTATATTTTGTAAATTCATTAGTATTAATTTTTTGGAATGATAAGATGGTAGATTATGAAGTAGGAAGATTATTGGCATTTAATGGAGTAACCACAAAAGGCTTAATAATAGCCAAAACCTCAGCAGGTGTCCTTACAATGTCTAATCCGTTAGCATCAGTTGTATCTGCAAACGTACCGCTAGAAATAAGATCCTTAATGGCTGCTGCATGTCGGGCTTCTACAGAAACTATCTTACCTGCTAAAGCCAGGAAATCTGTGTTCACTAATAACTTACCTGCTCCGTTATAAGCAGAAACTCCAGTATCTTCAAAATCACGTGCTGCGGCAAGCAGGCTCGTTCTGTCATTAAAGTTAATAGATGTAAAATCTACAGTTAATGCAGGGATAGCATTACTTCCAAGAGCAGCTTTAAACAACTCGCGGTGAATAATTTCATGCTGAGCAATATCTCTAAAATATTGTGCTTCGGCTACACTTAGACCTGCAGTATTACTTTGGGTAGCTTTTATATAGAACGCCGCTTCCAGTTGCTCTAATGCATAAGCATAATTGAGAACACCCACATCGCCGCTACCTAGGTTTACAGCATTATCGGCTACATCGTCCTTATTACATGCACTTCCAAAAGCTATAACTGCCGCAGATGCGCCAAAAAATTTGAGCATGCTTCGCCTGTTTATACCATTGCGACTTATTGTCTCCAGGTTTTTATTTTGTGAGGAAGAAATTGTTTCTTTCATAATATAAATTTTTATTATTTACGGTGATTTAATATTTTGTATCGGAAATTAAAATTAGTTTTCTTTAGAAGTGGAGGGATTTGTCGTCTCCCTTTCATGTTTATAATCTTTTATACCCTTACCAATTCCTCTCATTAATTCTGGAATTTTCTTACCTCCAAATAAAAGCAGTACAACTACTATGATTAGGATAAGTTCTGTGCCACCCGGCATTGCGAATAAAAAAGTATAAGTCATTTTTAATTTTTTTGCTTGTATTAAGAGGTTAAAGTTCTTATTTTACTAACGCAGGAAT
>JBBKWE010000013.1:0-38162 GCA_037968795.1 Ferruginibacter sp. | reverse complement strand
TGGGAAGTTGTGGGCTTCTTGCTCGGCGCAAAATCTATATTCAGATTTGGTGACCTTACTAAAGCAAAAGATCGCGGGCTTACAGAGTACATTCTTATAGGCACGCTGCTGAGTTTCGGGTTAGCAATTTTGGCGGGACTATTTTATAGTTTTGCCAGTGCTTTTTTAAATATGGAAGGGCTGATTATGGAGTAGACTTTTCGTAGGTTATTCACTGCTTGGATTTGTATAAATTAGATAAATGATATTGAAGCCCAAGCAGGCTATTAATCGCACTGCTTCTAAAGCCCGAAGCCGGGAAAATGGCAAAATAAAAAGTCGAATATAATAGGGCATCCAATGCATTCATTTACCCAAAAAACAAATAAGCCAAAGCAATAGAAGTACTAATGCCTACCAGATCTGCAAGCAGCATAGCCCCAATGGCATAGCGGGTATTCTTTACCGCCACAGCGCCAAAGTACACAGCAACCACATAAAAAGTAGTATCGCTACTCCCCTGCAAAACCGAACTCAGACTGCCCTCAAAGGAATCTGGCCCAAACTGCTCCATTGTACTTACCATCATACCGCGAGCAGCTCCGCCACTAAATGGTTTTACGAGCGCAGTAGGTAATCCATCTACAAAGCGGGTATCGAGTCCGGACCCTGCAAAAAGAGCCTTTATTCCATCTATAACCGCATCAAAAGTGCCACTGGTGCGCAGCAGGCTTATAGCAACGAGCATACCCACGAGGTAGGGAATTATCTTCACAGCTACGTCAAAACCACCTTTCGCGCCATCTATAAAAGAAGAAAAAATATCTACTTTCTTGTACAGTCCGCCTAGTACAATAAGAAAAAATATGAGTAGAATAAGACCACTGCTCACTACTGTGGAGAAAACCCGCACATCATAATCATTAAGAGTGGTAATGTACCAGACTACGGCCGCTATAATGGCGGAGATACCCGCTATCCACGCAATGATAACCGGTTGTAATAAATTTATTTTCTGCTTAAAAGAAACTATAAAAAGGGAAGCCATCGTAGCGGCAAAAGTGGCAATCATGCAGGGAATAAAAATGCTCATGGGGTTGCTACTACCCGCTCCTGCCCTTATAGCTATTATACTCACCGGTATAAGTGTGAGACCGCTTGCATGAAGGCACAAAAACATTAACTGAGCATTACTGGCCCGGTCTTTATCTGGGTTTATGTCCTGCAAACTTTCCATGGCTTTTATACCAAAAGGGGTGGCAGCATTGTCGAGCCCGAGAAGATTTGCTGAGAAGTTCATCATCATATGCCCGAGTGCAGGATGCCCATTAGGCACATCTGGGAAAATCCTGGAAAAGAAGGGCCCGATAATTCTGGACAACAGATTTACGCCTCCCGCTCGCTCTGCAATACCCATAAAGCCCATAAAGAGCGCCATTATACCAATCAACCCTATACATATATTTACCGCTACTTTGCAGGTTTCTATAACCCCATCTGCGCCTTGTATGAGGTAAGTCTGAAAATTATTTTCGTCTTTTCTTATGTAGCTTAACCCTTCTGCGGTATAGGTTTTATTGCTATCAACACCCTGTAAAATCTGTGCAGACACTCCCGCAACCGGTATAGTAGCTAGTTTTATAGAGTCGCCACTCTTGCCAGAGACCATAGCACCATAAATCCCTGTATATTTTTCTGGTACTGCTACATACTTTACAGTAGCCACAAGAATTGCTATAATTATAAAAGCGCTCCATATACGGGTAAGTGCCATATGTATGTATAATTTGAGTGGCGAATGTAGCTATTAAAGATGGTAAAAGAAAAAATCAAAGCCGTACATTTGCGCCAAAAAATAAAACCCCTTTGCAACCTAATTGCAGAGAAAAAATACAATAAGAAATGGCATTACAAGCAGGCATCGTAGGATTACCCAATGTGGGCAAGTCCACACTATTCAATGCAGTGAGCAACAGCGCAAAAGCACAAGCAAGCAACTACAGATTTTGCACCATAGAACCCAACACCGGACTAGTAAATGTACCGGACCCAAGACTAGATAAGCTGGAAGAGCTCGTGCAACCCAATCGTGTTGTCCCTACCCAAATAGAGATTGTAGATATTGCTGGTCTTGTAAGGGGTGCCAGTAAAGGCGAGGGGCTGGGAAATAAATTTCTGGCAAATATCCGTGAGGTAGATGCTATCATCCAGGTGATTCGCTGTTTTGAAGATGACAACATTCTCAGGGATGAAGGACCTATAAACCCGGTAGGAGATAAAGAAATAATAGAAACAGAATTACAATTAAAGGATTTGGAAAGCGTAGACAAAAAAATACAACGCACAGAGAAGCTTATAAAGAATGGTGATCCTAAAATGAAGGCAGAACTGGATGTGTTACAACAAGTAAAATCTCATCTGGAGGCTGGAAAAAATGTAGTTTCGATGAAACTTTCTAAAGAAGACAAGGTTGCTATTGAAGACATTTACCTGCTTACAGATAAACCCGTTTTATATGTTGCCAATGTAGAAGAAGCCAGCATGCACACTGGAAACAAGTATTCTGATGCCCTTATAGAGGCGGTTAAAAATGAAGGGAATGAAGTGATTGTAATGACAAATGCTGTTGAAGCACAAATTGCAGAGTTTGAGGATCCTGACGATAAGGCCATGTTTATGGAAGAATATAAAATGGAAGAACCAGCGCTTGACCGTCTTATTCACAGCACCTATAAACTACTAAATCTTTCTACTTACTTTACAGCGGGGGTGCAGGAAGTAAGAGCGTGGACGATACAGGATGGCTGGAAAGCTCCACAGGCCGCCAGTGTAATACATACAGATTTTGAAAAAGGATTTATAAAAGCAGAGGTTATTGGTTACGATGATTTTGTACACTACGGCTCTGAGGCAGCCGCAAGAGACAAC
The DNA here is from genome assembly GCA_037968795.1 of Ferruginibacter sp. Lineage (GTDB taxonomy): Bacteria > Bacteroidota > Bacteroidia > Chitinophagales > Chitinophagaceae > Ferruginibacter. The sequence continues at coordinate 35,255 of JBBKWE010000013.1, read as the reverse complement.
GGAAAACTAAGAATAGAAGGCAAGGAATACCTTGTAAAAGATGGAGATGTAATGCACTTTAGGTTTAATGTGTAAGTGCGGATAATAAGACAATATATATTTCTTCATTATATAGCCAGATTTCTATTACGATTTACAAATTGATTGCCTGCACAAGATTTTAACCGCAGCAAATCACATTGGTATATTATCCAGGCGGTTCTTACAGGGCTCATTGTAAGAACAATATTTATTTATATTGAATAATATGGTATCACAGCCAGACTTAGAAACAGTGAATCTAAACATGGGTGCAGCCCAAAGTTTTTTAATGCAGTCCACATTATAATGTGAGGAATCAATCGTTAATTTTTGAAAAGAATATTCATTAATTACCGAATACTTACCTGGCGCCAGTTTCTTACAATAATAGCCAGATGAATCCATCCTAAACTTTTGAATTACTCTCCTACCTTCTTTGTTTTCACTTCCTTGTATCAAATAAAATATTTCTGAGAAAGCAATTTTCTTTTTTTGCGATTCCTTTACCATTTCATCTGATGGAGCTGCTCCTCCGCAATAAGGCTCCGTTCTTGTTATTTTTATTATGACAGGATATCCCGGAGATTCTATACCCCCTGTACTTATAAAAAAAGCGAGAGACAGTCTTACATAAAAATTTATCATTTGCACAATTTAGAATTCAATAATACGCATATTTTTTCAGTGATCTTTTGCTGGCTCATTACTGATGCATCTTAGGAAGGTTTATTAAATTTAGTATTAAAGAAAATAAAAAAATCTGCTAATAGATTAGACTTACAGCAGGTCTTTGGGTACGTTTATAGAATCAATTTTAATTATACTACAAAAGATTGGAATACAGTGATGGCGGATTTCCCATTAGCTTTGCATTAACAAAATACTTCTTTTTAAACCTAAATCTACAAACATTTAATGCGAATATTTATTTCCAATTGCTGTGGCGAAAAAGTAATAAAATCTTCTCGCCAATCTAAATCAGATCTCTATCATTTTAGTTTTTTTGTCATTTGCTTTTTTCTAAGCCTCTGCCTTTGTTTACCGTGCATTGATTTACAAGCGCAAAACAATGCGCCAACGCTAGAGAAAAACAGTAAAAATTTTGCTACGAAAGTAAATCAACCAAAAGCGAAAAAGTTGGAGAAGGAAGAAAAGGAAGAAAGAATAGAAGATATAATCAAATCTGTTGCTGACAGAGAAAGATGGGAATTTGATATGCTTAAAGATCCTGCTACGGGAAGAATTCCGAAAGAGGCTGGAAAACAAGCCATTGCAGCAGCTATAGCTTCCGCAAAATACGAAAACCTTCCTGCCAGCCAGCGTGTAGCAGGCACCCTCACTATAGAATCTAAAGGGCCTTCAAACCTTGGTGGTAAAACCAGGGCTCTCGGCATAGATGTGCGCAATGCCAACATTATGATAGGCGGAAGTACAAGCTCAGGAGTATATCGTACTAGTAACGGAGGCACTACATGGACAAGAGTTGTGCCCGCAGGAGCAATTCACAACATTACTTGTGTAGCACAGGATACCCGTGCAGGCTTCCAGGATACCTGGTATTTTGGTACCGGAGAAGCAAGCGGCAATTCAGCGTCGTTAGGTTCAAGTTATTTAGGTTTTGGAATTTTCAAATCAACAGATAATGGAGTTACATGGTCTCAACTGAGCAGTACAGCTTCAGGAAGCTTGCAAGTATTTGATGGAGCCTTTGATTTTGTCCATAGAATTCTTGTAAATCCTACAAATGGAGATGTATATGCCGCATCTTCCAATACTATTCAAAAGTCTATAAATGGAGGAAGTAGCTGGACAACTGTTCTCGGATCGCTTGCGAACTCTGCATACACAGAAATAATCTGCACTCCTACTGGTCGCTTATATGCCGCGATTGCCGGCACAGATTTTAGCAATGAGGGGGTGTACACATCTACTTCAGGTAACTCCGGCGCCTGGACCAAAATAGCCGGGACTATAAGCACTGTAAGGACTCCTGCCACCTGGGCTGCTGCGGGCGGGTACGGACGAGTAGTGCTTAATTATGCTCCTTCTGATCCCAATATAATTTATGCTTTGTACGACAATAAAAAAGTATCAAGTTGCACTGGTGTAGCTACCCCCGAGGCCGATTTTTTTAAGTATACTCAAAGTACAAATACATGGGAAAATCGCAGTGCGTTTATGCCAGATGAAACCGGTTGTTCTAACGGGAACGATCCTTTTGCTATACAGGGCGGCTACGACCTTGCTATTGCTGTAAAACCTAACGATCCTAATACTGTTTTCATAGGAGGAACCAATATTTACAGATCTACCAATGGATTTGCCAGCACCACGCTCACCACAAGGATAGGTGGGTATGCCTCTTCTGCAGGTTATGGTCTTTATGCAAACTCTCACTCTGATATTCATACATTTGTTTTTGCCTCCGGGAATAATAATACAATGTATGTTGGGGGTGATGGCGGCATTCAAAAGGGGGATATCACTGTATCTTCGGTAGTATGGACACCGCTTAATAATGATTATGTTACTTATATGTACTACCATGTAGATCTCTCCCCTTCAGCAGGGCAAGATATATTTATAGGTGGAGCACAGGATAATGGTACCACCGTAAATACCAACGGAACTCAAGGTACCGATGTATTATCTGGTGATGGCACCGGGTGCGCATTCTTAAATTATACCAGTCCTACAAGTTTCAGTGCTTTTGCCAGCTCTCAAAATGGAACTATTGCAAGGCTTACAGGACCATACAGTGGATTTAGTGTAACACCTGCAGGTAATACCAGTATGTTTGTTACCTATTGCAATTTAGATCAGGACAATACTAATTATATGTATTACGCCAGCAGTAATAATATTATTAGGACTAGGAATGCGGCAGGTATTACTTCTACCACAGTGAATTCTAATCCCGCTGTTAATTGGGAATTGATGAACAGTCTTGGTGTCTCAGGAAATATCCGTTCCATGGCCACATCTCGTAACAATGCATTTTCTAACAACCCCTATTCTGCTACCGATGCTAATAGAAAATTATACATAGGATCTGAAACCGGTAAAGTGTATAGGTTAAATAACCCTGCATTCACGACGGCCACAAGTGCTGCTACAGACATTACTCCATCCGGCGCACCAGTCGCAATTGTAAGTTCTATATCAGTAAATCCTGTGGATGATAAAGAGGTAATGATCACTTATTCTAATTATTCTGTAAATAGTGTTTATCATACCACAGATGCAACGGCAGCTACCGTTATATGGACCAATGTGGAAGGCCCTAATAATACACCTGTTCAAATATCTTCTGCCCGTTCTTCTGCTATTGTAAAAGTGGCGGGAGTTACTCAATATTTCGTGGGTACTACTGTAGGTTTGTATACGACTACTGCACTTAGTGGTGCTACTACTTCATGGTCGCAGGTGGGATCATCAGAAATTAATTATGCAATTATATCACAACTGAGATATCGCCCGAGTGATAATAAATTACTAGCTGGCACGCACGGAAATGGAGCTTATCTCCTTACCCTACCAGATCCAATTGTGCTCGCTATTAAACTTCAAACTTTTACGGTAGTGAAAGAAGGAGAACACGCAAAATTAAATTGGTCTGTGGGCCACAGCAGCTCTGCCCATTCTTTTGAAATTTTAAGAAGTAGGGATGGTATAACCTTTAATGGTATAAGTAACCTGGATGCCAAAACCAACACGTCTTCTTATGAAATAAAAGACTACAATTTAGTTGCTGGTTTTACTTACTACAAATTAAAAATTACCGATAAAGATGGCACTATTTCTTATAGTGAAATAGCAAAAGTAAGCATGGGAGGCCCGCTTGCATTTAGTATAGAATCACTCAGTCCTAATCCAGTGACAACTTTGTCTATAGCTTCAATAGAGGCATTTAAAAGCTCTGCAGCTATAATCACTGTTGTAGGAATAAATGGCAGCACGATCTTAAAACAAAGCATCAATTTGACAAAAGGAAGAAATGCTTATAAGCTAAACTTCAGCAATATTCCAGCAGGCACTTACTATCTGTATTTGTTTGTGGGAAGTGAAAAAAGCAATGTGGTAAAATTCATTAAAGATTAAGGATAACGCAGCTACTTTGGAAAACCGCTATCCTTGGAGGCTATGAAAATAGCCTCCTTTTTATTTTATGGGTTAGTAAAAGAGTCTAAATAATATAATTACATTTTTATTGCTATCGATAAGATATGAGTCAACCTTCCGTTTATTAAGATGATTAAAAGTGCGGTAGAATGCGTAAAAGGCAACTGTTTTCAAACTTATGAAAGTAAAGGAGGCTAAAACTTAATGATTGAGTAAATATTTATTTTCAAAATAAATTCTAATTATTGCTCTAACTAGAACAACTCCCCCTGCTCCACATCTCCTTCTGGTACTACATCCCAGTCTAGTTCTATAGACTTATTGTAATCTGTAAGTTTACTTCCCACGGAGCGGTAACCGGTTACGTCTACCATTTGCTCTATTTTCACTTTGGCACTACTTATTTGCTGCCCTCTTCCCGTTTTTATTTTTACGACCGGGGCGCTGGCCGAGGTCACGAGCTCCACCCTATTGCCTTCTCCCTCTTTTATAAATAAGAATTTGCTGTGAAGCGTAGAGGTTTCTATGAGGAAACGCTTTACATTGTATTGCATTTTTTCCTGGTCCAGGTATATCGCTGTAAGTATTTTCTCCGGATTGAATTTTTCGAATAATATTATTTTCTCGGGATCAAAGCGCTGTGTAAGTTCCTGGTCTACTATTTCGTAGTTTCCGTCAAAATACATAATCAAAATTCTGTCTTCGGCTTCAAATTTACCGAGGTAAATTCCATTCTCATCACTATTCAGTCGCCCAAATTTATCATCGAACCACAATTTCTTAGCAGCCAAAGTACTCATTCCAGCCTCCTTAAACTTTACTGAACGAACCGGGTACTTTGTCACAATATTTCCTATGCTGCCTCGGCCTTTTATTTCCAATTCTTCAAAATAGTATTCCAGTTCTTTTTTCTTGGCTTTGCTATTGGGACTCAGCAAAATTTTAACCACTTCTGCTTCGCCGTTTGCATTGCTGGTAAAGTATAAAACCTTCGATTTTTCATTACCCCGGGTAAGATCGTATTCTTTGTCGCGGGTTACGCCAGTAACATTAAATCGCTTTGCATAGCTCACCCCTTTTTTACCATCTACATATATCATGTTATAAGTAGTTCGGTCATCAGTTTTGAGAAATACGGAGGCGTGAATAATGTCTTTGCCTATAAATACCTTATCGCTCACTTTCACCACTTTCATAATCCCCTCGCGGGTAAATGCTATGATGTCATCTAAGTCACTTACCTCCGCAATTAATTGATCTTTTTTAAGCGAAGTGCCAATAAATCCTTCTGCAAAATTTGCATACAACTTAATGTTTGCAATGGCAACCGTCTTTGCTTCTATCGTATCAAATTGTTTTATCTCTGTTTTCCTTTCTCTACCGGCTCCATATTTTTTTAGTAATTCCTGGTAGTAAGCAATGGCAAACTCTATAAGGTGATCGATGTCGTATTTCACTTGCTTTATATCTTCTTCAAGCTTCGATATTTGCTTTATCAGATCTTCAATATCAAGCTTGTAAATTCTTCTTACTGGCTTCTCTGTAAGTTTTACAATATCCTCTCTGGTAATAGGTCTTTGCAATTTCTTCTTGAATGGGTCAAAGGCCTTATCAATAGCCTTTAAGACCGTTTCCCAGTCTTTATGTTTTAGTTCTAGTTCTTTGTAGATTTTTTCCTCAAAGAAGATTTTTTCTAAGGAAGTATAATGCCACTTCGCAAGAAGCTCATCCAGCTTTATTTCCAATTCTCTCTTAAGAAGATCCCGGGTATTATTTGTAGCTAAAGCAAGCAACTGTGTGGCTCCAAGGAAAGCTGGTTTATTATCTACAATCACGCAGCTATTGGGAGAAATGCTCACCTCGCAATCTGTAAATGCATATAGCGCATCTATAGTAATATCTGGCGATATACCTGCTGTAAGCTCTATAATAACCTCCACTTCCGCTGCAGTATGATCGGTTACTTTCTTTATTTTTATTTTTCCCTGATCGTTCGCTTTTACAATACTATCCATAAGCTGGGTAGTAGTTACGCCATAGGGCACGCTGCGAATAACCACAGTCTTCTTATCCTCTTCTTCTATATGTGCCCGCACCTTTATCTTACCGCCACGCAAGCCGTCGTTGTAGTTTGTAGCATCCATACTTCCACCGGTCATAAAATCTGGAAGAAGTGTATATTTCTTTCCTTTTAAAAACTTTATAGAGGCATCTATAAGTTCACAGAAATTGTGCGGAAGAATTTTTGTAGCCAAACCTACTGCGATACCTTCTGCACCCTGCGCCAGCAGCATTGGAAACTTCATGGGCAAAGTGATGGGCTCATTCTTTCTGCCATCATAACTCAGCTGCCAATTCGTAGTTTTTGCATTGAAAGAAACCTCCAGCGCAAACTTGCTCAGCCTTGCTTCTATATATCTTGCTGCTGCTGCATCATCACCTGTGCGCACATCGCCCCAGTTTCCTTGTGTGTCTATAAGTAAATCTTTCTGCCCCATATTTACGAGCGCATCTCCTATGCTGGCATCGCCATGTGGGTGATACTGCATGCTCTGCCCTATGATGTTGGCTACCTTGTTGTACCGACCATCATCCATTTCCTTCATAGCGTGCATTATCCTACGCTGCACCGGCTTGAGCCCGTCTTCTACCGCTGGCACAGCACGCTCCAGAATTACATAGCTGGCATAATCTAAGAACCAGGTCTTGTACTGCCCACTTACGCCGGTGTCACTATGTTCGTATTCTTGTTTCTTCTTTTTCATTATCTGTTTTCCTCTACTCTATAATATTTAATCCGCTTTATTTTTTATCTCTAGTGATTTGGGAGATTCTGCATTTCCCTGCGCATCAAACAGCTCCTGAGCAATCAATACTTTAAGTCTCCAAAATATATACTCATCTGTACTGCTATCTTTCTCTTTGTTCTGGTGCAGGGAAATTATTTTATTGGCTTTCTGCCAATTGTCTGTAACGTAACTTTTTATGCTTTTATCAAAAAAATCGTAGTCATGTTGTGACAGTTTCTTTGCACCCTCAAGTATTCTTACGCCTTTGCCTTCGTTTTGTAATCTTGTCCACTCATCGGGGTCTATTTCCATCTCACTAGGAGTAATCTCTCTTGCAAGTTTCTTCGCTTTCAAAAATTCACTGGGGCGAATTTCTTCCATGTAATTGGGATAAAAAACCGTTCCCTTTTCTGTGATAAATGGCAGATTCTGTAGCAATAAAATATAGAACTTGCCGACCAGTTTTTTGCAATAATGCAAAAGCCAGTAATAGCCACTCACGTCTCTCGCATTATTAGCAACCCATACCCATAGCGTTTCCTCAGGATCTTCCTCCATGGTAGCAACAATGTGCTCTACAAAAGTGTCATCAGTTCTTCTGCCTTCTTCCTGTTCATAATTAGTGCCTTGCCTTATGCTTTGCCTCCAACTTGCTCTTTCTTGCCGGCCGGTACTTTCATGAATGTAAGCAATAGGGCCTATTTCATATCGACCGCTAATTACCTGTATGTCTCCCTGCAGGCTTTCATCAAGCTTTATGGCTTCTTCCAGCACTGCTTTATCTCCTTCACTAAAAACTATATGGATCATTTACTTCTTTTCTATTAAATAATATACACAACTCGTAAGAAAATTTCTCACCCATGGTATAGATTGTATTATTTTGTATTGTGAACGAGGTTTCCAACCAAATTTATATTGATAAATAGGGTTGATGAGGTAATGTTGCTTATTGGCAACGACATATCCTGTTTTTTTTACTATTTTCTCAAAGCGCTCTATTGATATCCCGGTTTCTTTTATCTCTTTCATTTCCTGCACATTTTCCTTTGCCATTTTCATTATAGGTAGGTATAAAGGCATTGGCAACAAATGGTAATAAGGAATTTTAGACAACCATTTATTTTTTAATATTTGCTGATGGCCACCCCAGGGCATTTGCCATGGCGGGAACCCAAAAAATATAACGCCCCCGGGAAGTAGCATTTCCTGCATAAAGGCTAGTAGTTTTTCTTGATCGTGTATATGCTCTATCACATCTTTTAGTATAATCAAATCAAACTTACCGCCGAGATCTTTATCTACATCAGCATAATAAATATTTTTGCTTACCAGAAGTAGGTTGTCGTCATTTATGTATTTTGCCAGCCATTCTCTTGCAGAGACCAATCGCACTTCATCTAACTCTACTCCTACTCCTTTCATGCCTAAGGCCAAAAATGACTCTAACACGCCACCTTCTCCACAACCAATTTCCATTACCCGCATTCCGGATAGGAGATCCTTTTGTTGTTGTATAAATGGCATGATATGCCGGAGGGTATTCTCCCTGTTTATCTCAAAATACTTTCTAAAATCCTGGTGAAATTCTAACATATAGTTATATAGACCTCTCTCTTTTAATCTTAAATGGCGATTTCTTCTTCCTCTTTTGTTACCTCGCCCACTACTTCGTTTGTCGCATCTATTTCCACATGCAGATTGTCTATGATAAATTCCTGACGGGCCGGTGTATTCTTTCCCATGTAATACTCCAGCAGCTCCTGCATTATTTCACCTTGTTCCATTATCACCGGTTGAAGTTTCATACCATCCGGACTTATAAAACGAGCGAACTCACCCGGGCTGATCTCTCCCAAGCCCTTAAAACGGGTAATCTCCGGGTTCTTACCTAGCTTCTTCATTGCCGCCTGTTTCTCTTCTTCATCATAGCAATAAATGGTTTCCTGCTTGTTTCTTACTCTGAACAGAGGCGTTTCTAAAATATACACATGCTGGTTCTTTACCAGATCAGGGAAGAATTGCAGGAAAAATGTCATCAAGAGCAAGCGAATATGCATTCCATCCACATCAGCATCTGTGGCTACTACTATATTATTGTAGCGCAGGCCATCATAGCCTTCCTCTATATTAAGTGCGTGTTGTAGTAAATTGAATTCTTCATTTTCATACACGATCTTTTTAGTAAGTCCATAGCAGTTAAGCGGCTTACCCCGTAGACTAAATACGGCTTGCGTATTTACATCTCTTGCCTTGGTAATACTACCGCTGGCACTATCGCCCTCTGTAATGAAAATGGTGGTTTCTTTCTGCTTCTCAGCTATATTATCTTTATTCTTACCTGTAGCTTCATCGTTATAGTGATACTTACAATCTCTTAGTTTTTTGTTGTGCAGATTTGCTTTTTTCGCCCGCTCATTGGCAAGCTTTTTTATGCCAGCCATATCTTTTCTCTCCCGCTCACTCTGCTCTATTCTTTTCTTTAAAGCCTCTGCTACATCTGTATTTCTGTGCAGAAAGTTATTAAGTTCTTTGCTTAGAAAATCATTAACAAAGATCTTCATACTTGGTCCTTTCTCCCCTACATATTGAGAGCCCAACTTTGTCTTAGTCTGGCTTTCAAACACTGGTTCTTGTACCCGCACACTTACAGCAGCGCATATACTTCCACGAATGTCAGCTGCATCATAATCCTTCTTATAAAAATCTCTAATCGTCTTTACGTAGGCTTCTCTGAAAGCTGCCAGGTGTGTGCCGCCTTGGGTTGTAAACTGTCCATTTACAAAACTGTAATACTCTTCACCATAACCATTCTCATGGCTCATAGCTATTTCTATATCTTCTCCTTTTAAGTGAATAATAGGATAGCGAAGTTCTTCCTCATTGGTTTTTCTTTGCAGCAAGTCCAGCAAGCCATTTTTACTTACATACCGCTTCCCATTAAGGTTCATAACCAGACCTGCGTTGAGGTAGCAGTAATTCCAAAATTGATTGTCAAGGTATTCCTGTACAAACTTAAAATTCTTAAAGATCGTATTGTCAGGTACAAAGGTCACAAAGGTGCCGTTGTCTTCGTCTGTTTTTACTTCTTTGTGTTCCTTTACAAGTTCTCCTCTATTAAACTCTGCTGTTTTGGCTTTACCCTCTCTATAAGAAGTCACTACAAAGCTATCACTAAGTGCATTTACCGCCTTGGTTCCCACCCCATTTAGACCCACACTTTTTTGGAAAGCTTTGCTATCATACTTAGCCCCGGTATTCATTTTACTTACTACATCTACTACTTTCCCCAGGGGTATACCTCTGCCATAGTCCCGCACGGTAAGGGTGTTTTCTTTTATGGTCACATCTATATGTTTGCCGTGCCCCATCATGTGCTCGTCTATACTATTATCAATCGTTTCTTTAAGAAGTACATATATACCATCATCCGGACTGCTGCCGTCACCCAGCTTGCCTATGTACATGCCGGGGCGTAGTCGTATATGCTCTTTCCAGTCGAGGCTTCTTATATTATCTTCTGTATAATTACTTGAATCTGCCATTTATTCTTCTTCGTTTGGGTTGCAATATTACTAATTTATTTAGCAACAAAGCACTGAAACAAATATAAGTTCGGAGCACTGCAAAACGGTAAAACATTAGTAACACTTGTGTATAACTAAATCTCTGACAATAATAATTCTGATAGTCCATTATTTTTACCATTTGTCATAATCTCAATTTATAATTTAGATTTTTCATTATCATTGCAAATTGTTTTTAGAGACATAGATTTTTTCCCAGAGGTTGTAAAAATTCCAATGGGATATACTATTAAATTTAGAAGCAAGAAGCCCTTTTACCCTATCTAATTATCTTTTTATTTTATAACTAAACTAAGCGAATGAAATTTTTTCCAAGATTATTTTTAATGGCTTTTTGTATGATTGCTATGAGCCAAAGCAGTTTTGCTCAAAAGAAGAAAAAAGGCAAAGAAACTGCACCCATGACCACCGGCCCTGTAACGGACACCACCAAGAAAGCCAAGCCTGTGGCAAAAGGACCAAAGCCTTACAAAGAAGTCATTACTTCTAAGGCAAAGACAAATAAGGGAATGTTTAACGTCCATTTTCAGGATGATAAATATTATTTTGAAATTCCCAATGAGATGCTAAAGCGAGAGATTCTTGTAGTAAACAGAATCAGTAAAGCACCTACAAGTGGTAGAAATGCTGGTTTGTCTTATGCTGGTGATGATATAGGACAAAATGTGATCTGGTTTGAAAAGGGACCAAACGATAACATTTTCCTGCGTACAATATCTTTTGCAGAATATGCTAAGGATTCTACTTCGCCTATGTTTACTGCTGTAAATAATTCTAACATTCAACCTATAGAGTTTGCATTTGATATAAAAGCTTATGGCAAAGACTCAGAAAGTTCTGTCATAGAAGTAACCGATATGATACAGGGCGATAATGACGTTTTATTCCTTGATAACTCTACTAAAAAAAGAGGCAACTTATCTGGCGTACAAAAAGATAAATCTTATGTGGTAGATGTAAAGTCATTTCCTATAAATGTAGAGATCGTTACTGTAAAAACTTACGGCAGTTCCCCTACTGCACCTAATGGAGGTAATACCACTTTGGAGCTTAATAGTTCTATGGTACTACTGCCAGAAAATCCTATGCAGGCAAGATATGCTGATGCTCGTGTGGGATACTTTACCGTGGGATACACAGATTTTGATCTGAACCCACAAGGCGTAAAGCGTATAAATATGATAAAGCGCTGGAGGCTGGAGCCAAAACCTGAGGATATGGAAAAATATAAGAAAGGCGAACTGGTAGAACCTGCTAAACCTATCGTATTTTATATAGATCCTGCTACTCCACCAAAGTGGATTCCTTACCTGCAGCAAGGGGTAGATGACTGGCAGAAAGCTTTTGAGAAGGCTGGTTTCAAAAACGCCATCATGGGCAAAAGAGCTCCAAGTAAAGCTGAAAATCCGGAGTGGAGTCTTGAAGATGCAAGGTATTCTGCAATAGTATATAAGCCATCAACCATACCTAATGCCAGTGGTCCAAGTGTAGCTGATCCGAGAAGTGGAGAAATAATGGAGAGCCATATAAACTGGTATCATAATGTAATGTTGCTGCTAAGAAACTGGTATTTTGTACAAGCTTCTCCGATAGATAACAGGGCCCGCAAAATGGTTTTTGATGATGAACTAATGGGACAACTTATCCGCTTCGTATCTTCTCATGAGGTGGGTCACACACTAGGGTTGCGCCACAACTTTGGTAGCAGTTCTGCCGTACCTGTAGAAAAACTTCGTGATAAAGCGTGGGTAGAAGCGAATGGCCATACCCCTTCTATTATGGACTATGCTCGTTTTAATTATGTAGCACAGCCAGAAGATAACGTGACAGAAGTAGGCATTTTCCCACGTATAGGAGACTATGATGACTGGGCTATAGAATGGGGATATAGAAGATTTCCTGAGTACAAAGATGCAGATGCAGAGAAGCCAATGATAAACAAGTGGGTGATGGGCAAGATGAAGGACAAAAGACTATGGTTTGGCGATGGCGAAGGCAACAGAGATGACCCTCGTAACCAAACTGAGCAGGTAGGCGACGACGCGGTATTGTCGAGTGTATACGGTATAAAAAATCTAAAGCGCATCGTACCCAACCTGGAGAACTGGACAAAAACCAGTAATGAAGATTATGCAAATCTTGCGACGATGTATAATGAGGTAACTACGCAATTCAACAGATACAACAATCACGTAGCCCGCTCAATTGGCGGAACTTTTAAGACACCAAAAATGACAGAAGAGCCAGGAGTAGTGTACGAAACTGTTTCTAAGGCTGAACAGCAGGCTGCTATTAAATATCTGAATGCAAACCTTTTTACTACACCTACATGGCTTATCAATTATGACGTATTTGCAAAAACTGGTATTAATGGATTGAAAGAGGTAGGCAAGCTACAGGAAAATATCCTTAGCGGACTGTTCCGTACCAGCGTCTTAAACAAACTGGTAGAAGCAGCCAGTATGCCGGGAAGTGATAAGTACACAATTACGCAAATGCTGGGTGACGTAAAAGCAGGCGTATGGAGTGAACTTGCGAGCAAAAAACCAATTGACATATACCGCAGACAATTGCAACAAATGTATGTAGAGAAGCTTGAGGCAGTATTGAATCCTGAGCCTCCTGCACCTATTCCAGCAGCTTTCAGAGGATTCGTAACTCCGGTAGACGAAGACATGGTAGACGTGAAGAGTTCAGTAAGAGCCAATCTTTTTTCGCTAAATGCAGAAGTAAATGCTGCAGCAAATGCAACTACAGATACAATGACAAAGAACCACTTAAGAGAAATGAGTAAGCGTATCTCTGATGCGCTCGATCCTAAGTAGAAGTTTGTAGAATATAATTTCAAAAAACTCCAACTTGCTTCTGCTAGTTGGAGTTTTTTATGCCAGAAATTCACTCCATGAAGTTGATAAAAAAGCCATAGCACATCTGTATCTACAATGAAAATATTATGGAGGAAGATTTATAGTGGCAATTATACTGATCATAATTCAGCTTTCAAATTGCATTTTTTACAATCTCGCCATTGCCATGAATATCGCTGCTGCTACCCCAGCATTCAGCGATTCTGCTCTACCAAATGCAGGAATAGATATTTTATGATGCACTATGGCTTCTATCGCTGCTCGCACGCCGTTTCCTTCGTTCCCTATTATGATAATTCCTTCTTTTATAGTAGAACTCGCATTTATTTTCTTGCCATCCATAGAGGTGATATAAGTCGGAACGGATTGCTTGGGTAGCCAGGCAGACAGATCTGTATAGAATACTTCTACCCTACCTAAGCTGGCCATAGTACTTTGCACCACTTTAGAGTTATACATATCCACGGTGTCTTCTGAGCAGATGATTTTCTTTATTCCGAACCAATCGGCAGTTCTAATGATCGTTCCCAGGTTTCCCGGATCTTGTATGCCATCAAGTGCAATAATAAGTTCGCCCGGCACTGCAGAAATTTCTTGATTGGCTTTCTGAGAATATATGGCCAAAACCTGATTAGGCGTTTTTTGACTTGATATTTTTTCCAGCTCATGCTTTTCTAAAGTTTCAATCTGTGACCTATTCAGTGAGGGGAAATTTTCCTTCAGCGTTTTTTGCCATTCTTCCAAAACAAAGATTTCCTTCATCTCAAAACTATTCTCTTGCAGGAGTTCCAGCACAAGCTTTGGTCCTTCTGCCACAAAGACCTTATCTGCATCTCTATTTTTTTTAAGGCTTAAATTTTGAATGTATTTTACTTTAGCTTTGCTTATCATTGGTCAAATATAATACCTCCTATTTTTGTATGCGTACATTATTGAATATTTGCTTCTTTCTTGCTAGTACGTATTTCTTCTCCTCCTGTGCTATCAAAATTATAAAAAAGGCTCCTGAGAATATGCCATTCCTCGTTGAGAATACGTTTGAGATCAAAGGCAGTAACCTGGGAGCTATAGAGAAAGAAGCAGTGTTGCTCAGACTAGAAAATCAGCTAGATGACAGTGCTAAGGTAAAAATATCAAGTCCAATCTTTTTTCTGGATATCCTCAAAAAACCTTTGCGGTGGGACACTGGCTATGCAGGCATATCTGCCCGTAATATGAAAGCTTCAATGATTGCGCTTGGATATTATAATGCGGTAGCAAATTACAAAGCAGATACAAGTGGCGGGAAAAAAGTGAAAGTAAAATATACCGTAAACGCCGGAAAGCCTACACTTATAGATACCATGCTCTATAACCTAAGCGATAGTACATTGCAATATCTCGCCAAAAAAAATCCCAATAAACGAATACTAAAAGAAGACAATCCTATAACAAAAACAGCCGTTCTCGGAGAGATAAACCGGGTGGTAGACACATTTAGAAATAATGGATTTTATAAAATCACTGCAGCAGAACTTAGAATGCGGGGAGATACTACAATAGCAGCGTTAACGCAAATAAGTGATGACCCATTTGAACAGCTAGAGTTATTGAATCAGGCGCAGCTCGCCAGAGAAAAACCTGAAATAAAACTGGAAATGGTACTGGTGCCGCCTACTGATAGCTCCAAGTTGCAACAATATACTTTAGACAGTATTTTTGTGATGCAAGACTTCAGAAGAGGAGATACTTACACTGCTGCAAACTGGCAGCGGGAATATGTGCCGCCGGGAGGGCTAACGTTATTATACCATAAGAAGTATATAAGAAATGGTTTTCTCAACAGAAATATAGTTTTTAAACCCGGTCAGCTGTACAGCCAGAAAGATTATTACACTACAGTTAATAATCTTACAAGAGCTGCTGTATGGCAGAGTGTAAGTATTCGTGCGCAGGAAAAAGATAGCAACAAACTCAATATGATTTTGGAGCTTATACCCGGGAAAAAATATGGTTTTGAAGCGGGAATAGAAGCGAGTTACAGTGCCAATGCACAGCAAGGAAACCCAATTGGATCAAATCTCTTTGGCGTTTCTCTTAACCTATCACTTACTGATAGAAATATAGATAAACGAGCCATAAAAATGACTCATGCTTTGCGTGCCGGTGTAGAAGTGAATAGTGGCAGCGGAAATGCGGCGGGTACTCAGTTACTAAATAGTAGCGAGCTTACTTATACTAATAGTATTGTGTTGCCCGGAGTTTCTACGCTTCCTTTCAAGTGCTTGAAAA
This sequence comes from Ferruginibacter sp., assembly GCA_037968795.1. Lineage (GTDB taxonomy): Bacteria > Bacteroidota > Bacteroidia > Chitinophagales > Chitinophagaceae > Ferruginibacter. The sequence continues at coordinate 19,598 of JBBKWE010000013.1, read as the reverse complement.
GTAAATCTCCGGAGTCTTTTATCAATACAAAACTTTCTTTGATTGACAGGTTTAAATTATTTCAGTTACAGTCTTTCAGCTTAAATGTTGGAACTGTATTCAGTTTAAAAAATAACCAGAAACTTACTTTAAGACCATTTAATGTGGAACTAAATTACTTGAATAATACCGACAGTTTTAAAAATATTATAGCAGCAAATCCATTTCTTCGTTATTCCTATACTACTTCATTTATTCTTGGCGTGAGTGGTTCATACAGTAGTGTTTACTATAATCCCCGTCATCCTTTTAGCCTTGCAAAAGAAAGAGTTTTTCGCACTAATGTAGAAGAGAGCGGACTAACCTGGGGTGCAATACCGGTGGCAGAAAAATATAAGAGTCGCTATGTAAAGGCAGATGCAGAATATGTGTATACTACAACCTATAAGAACAATAACGCACTTGTACTACGGGCATTTGCAGGCATAGGTATTCCATTGTTTGGAGATAGTTCTCTTCCTTTTTTCAAGCAATATTTTGCCGGAGGAAGTAACAGTATGCGGGCCTGGCCCATTAGGGGCATAGGTCGTGGAAGCCAGGCACTTGCTCCATTTGGAACTATTTTCAATGACCGTACCGGCGACTTACAATTAGAAGCCAATGCAGAATACAGATATAGCATCGCAAGAATAATTCCTAATACGCTTACAATAAGAGGTGCCGTTTTTGTAGATATTGGAAATGTGTGGAATGTACGTCCTACTCCCGGAGTCGTTTCTGATGAAGCGGTTTTTAAATTTAGGGACTTATATAAAGAGTTAGGTATGGCTGTGGGCACAGGGTTTAGGCTGGACTTTAATTATGTGATAGTAAGAGTAGACCTGGGCTTTAGAGTTAAAAGACCAGAAACCAGCGATGTGAATAATGGCTGGAAATTGCCCAACCTCAGTTTTAATGATGCCTTTGGAAAATTATTTACAAGAGGAAAAAACAATGAAAATAAGCTGTGGCGATACGAGAATTTCAATCTCACTTTTGGTATTAACTATCCCTTCTAGCTACTTCCTGGAACTGCTCCAGAAAACTATCCATTGTATACGCATCTTCTACAAATTCCTCTCCTATTTTCGTGCGGCGTAGTGCGCTCAAATATCCGCCACAACCCAGTGCTGCACCAAAATCGTGCGCCAGACTTCTTATGTAAGTACCGGTGCCACATTGAACCTCAAAACTAATTATAGGCAATTCAACGCTTGCAATTGTAAATGAAGAAATATGTATGGGCCTGGCTTGCAGTTCTACTTCTTCGCCACGGCGGGCAAGTTTGTACATGGCCTCGCCGTCTTTTTTTATGGCTGAAAATATGGGTGGAACTTGTTCTATATCTCCTGTAAATATATTGGCAGTTTCCTGCAATTTTCCCCTTGTAAATTCCGGAACTTCCAGGAAGTTTTCCGGCTCAGATTCCAGGTCGTAAGTAGGCGTGGTGGCGCCCAAGGTAATACTACCGGTGTAGGTCTTACCCGCTTTCATAAATTCATTTATACGCTTTGTATATTTTCCTGTACATACAATGAGCAAGCCCGTAGCCAGCGGATCTAGCGTACCGGCATGGCCTACTTTCTTTATCCTTATTGTATTTCTAATCTTTCGCACCACATCAAAAGAAGTCCAATGCAGCGGCTTATCTATAAGTATCACCTTCCCTGCTGCAAACTCTGCCTGCTGCTCTGGTGAAGCACCGTATTGCTTGCTGTAGCTAGGGGTGGTTTCGCCCAGGGCTGCTTTGTGTTTGGAGTGATAAGATTCTTTTTTGCTCAATTGATGTTTACTTTTTTAATCCTTGGCAAAACTAAGGGTATAATAAGAGAAAGGAATCTCCTTAATATAAGTTCCTCTTTAATTTTGAAATAGAAGAGCGGTAGAAAACGAATTTTCTAATTGCGGGTAGTGTCTTCCTATATTTTGAGTTTCTGTAATTAAATCACCGATTTAGCCTTCAACTCCAAATACTTATTTACACTATCAGTAGTGAGTTTATCTGGTGTCGTAAGGAGGGAGTTTAAGCCGTGCTTTTGCAGTTCTTTTACAATAAGTTTTTTGTCATACATAAATTTATCAGCTACCGTTTTTAGATAAACGTCTTCTATCGTATTTACAGAAGCTTTACTTAGCTTTTCCAATATGGTGTTTTCAAAGAAAATAATTACGAGAAAATGGTGCTTTGCAAGGGAGCGGAGGTAGGGCAATTGCCGCTCTAGTCCACTTACGGTTTCAAAATTTGTGTATAGTAACAGAAGGCTTCTTTGCTTTACTTTCTGCCGCACCTGCAGGTACAAACTCTCAAAGTTAGATTCTAAAAAATCTGTTTCCTCTTTGTATAAAGCATCCATGATAAGATCGCGTTGTCTTACGGCTTTGCTTGCGGGCACGATGGTATTTACAGATTTGCTAAAGGTGAACAGACCAAATTTATCCTGCTTTTGCAGGCAGGCTGTAGATAAAGCGAGTGTGCTGTTTATAGCATAATCCAACAGACTGAGACCTGCAAAAGGCATTTTCATAAGACGGCCTTTATCTATGATAGCAAAAACCTGCTGCGACTTCTCATCTACATAATGGTTTACCATAAGGCCGCCTTTTCTGGCCGTTGCACGCCAGTTAATGGTTCGAATATCATCGCCGCTTACATAATCCTTTATTTGCTCAAACTCCATGCTCTGCCCTATCCTACGCACTCGGCGATTACCGCCGCTGGCAATGGTTGTGTTGTGAGACAATAATTGTTTATTGCGAAGCTGGGCAAAAGAAGGAAACACTTTGACTACAGTTTCATCTTCTATTATTAATCTACTTTCTACCAGTCCTATGTTACTGGCAACGTACAATAGAATCCTCCCAAAATAATAACTGCCCCGCTCAGTAGGTCTGATGGTATACAAAGCAGTAGCTCTTGCCCGCCCCTGCACCGTTTGCTCCAGTACAAAATTCCTTACCTGCAATTGCTCAGGCAGTTCGTCTATTATTCTGGCGTGGCAGGAAAATGCATAGGGGTTACGCCAGCGAAGGCGTACGTCATTAGGATCGCCATTGCTCCATCGCTCAGCCGTTATTCTCTGTACCGTAAAAGGACTTGCGGTAAAAAAAAGCAGCACATAATCTGCGAGCAACAAAAGCGTCAATACTCCAATGTATACCTTGGCTACGGTAAACAATGCAGGTATAAAAAATGCGGAAAGAAATAGCAAAATAGCTAAGCCGGCGAGAACGTAAAATCGCTGTCGAAGGAAGAAACTTTTTATGTATTTGTCTATTAAATTCACTTTTCGTTTTTTAAGCTCCGTATTCTGTTCTTAGAGATAAGCGAAGGGACTCTAAAAATGTATAATAAAATAAAGACTTGATCTTTAAAATTTAGGGAGATAGAAATCTCCCTTCTACTTACAAATCCGTAGAGCGCCGCCCTGAACTCTACGGATAGTGCAGTTCATTCTACCTCGGTATCTCTATCGCTTTCAAAATTGATTCTATAAGATCATCTGGCGTAAGCCCTTCCATCTCTTTCTCTGGCGACAGCATTATACGATGACGGAGAACGTGCGGAGCCATTTCAATAATATCTTCCGGGATCACAAAATCTCTTCCTTTAATAGCAGCCGATGCTTTAGAAACTTTGAGTAAAGCAATAGAGGCTCTCGTACTTGCTCCCAGGTATAAGGAAGGATTATTTCTGGTTTCCTGCACTATCGTTGCTATATAACTTACAAGCTTGGGTTCTACTTTTATTTCATGAATCATAGAGCGATAATGCGCTATTTCGTTTGCCTGAATAATAGGTGAGGCCAACTCCAACATCTGGCTTTGCGTTTTTCCTTCTATCCTTTCCAGTATCTGTATTTCTTCTTCCATGGTAGGATAGCCCATCTCTATTTTAAATATAAAACGATCGAGCTGCGCTTCCGGTAAGCGATATGTTCCTTCCTGCTCTATGGGATTTTGCGTAGCCAATACCAGGAATGGGTAGCGCATAGGATGTGTAACACCATCTGCAGTTACTTGCCGCTCTTCCATTACTTCAAACAAGGCAGCTTGTGTTTTTGCAGGTGAACGGTTTATCTCATCTATGAGAATAATATTGCTAAATATAGGACCCGGACGATAAGCAAAACTACCTTCCTGTGGGTTGTACACAGAGGTACCTAACACATCTGCAGGCATTAGATCGGGTGTAAATTGTAATCGGGAAAAATCAACTGCGATTATCCTCGCCATCAATTTTGCGATGAGCGTCTTAGCCACACCGGGCACCCCTTCTATGAGAATATGTCCGTCGCAAAGCAGGCCTATTATGAGCAGGTCTACCACTTCCTTTTGTCCTACAATGACTTTACCTATTTCTCCTTTTATCTGCTCTATTTTTTCATTGAGCTGCGATACCGCTTCATTGTGTACCAGTTCGTTACTTTCCATAATCAATTATGTTTATTAAAATTTTCAATTCCTTTATTGAGTTGAAGCACTTGTTCATCAGAAACTGCTCTCCCCTCTTCTATGGCAGCAATATTGGCAAATAAAGTCTGAGTTTCTTCCAGCGGCACGCCAGACTTTTTACTTAGAACTTCCAAGTGCGTAGTAATGTTTCCTTTAGCATTAAAAAAGTATTTGCTTCTTAGGTGCTCGCGAAAATATTGTATCATCTTATGTGCAATGCCTGCATTATCCTTTTCTTTTATATACAATCGGGAAATAGCTTCGGCAAAAGCTATAGAAGCATTTTCTACCGGCGGAATAACAGGAATTATTTGTTGTCTCCGCTTCCCATTTACCAAAACATATAACAGAAATAATCCCAGCAGTAAAAGGAAAGCCCAAAGCAGGGGCGGATGTTTCTCTAACGCAGACCAAAAGGCGCTTTTTCGCTCTTCACGATAATTTTTTTCTACATAATAGGTATCTGTGTATACTGTAGTAGGTACCTCCGGTAAGATCTGAAGCAGTTGTAAAGCATACTCCCTGTTCTTTTTGTTAAGCAAAAAATAGTTGCTAAAAGCTCTAGGATCTGAATGCAAATAAAGTTTTCCTTTTCCAATAAATACGACAATACAATTAGCAACGCCATTTTCATTTCTGCCCACTATGCGGTAGTTGTCTACGTCTGACCCTTCAATAGCAGACTGCATGGGAAGGTAGAAATAATTATAAATACTGTCTTTGTCTACAATATCTTCTACAATTGTAGTTTTGGTTTTTACAAGCCCCTCGGGAATTCTCTCAGAAAAAGGAACTGCAATACTTTGCTGTACCCCTATTTCTCCCAGTAAAGTTGTGTCAATGTAAGCCGCAGAAATAAAAGCCGAATTTCCGTCTTGCACATAGCGCAACAGGTTACGAGATTCTGCATCAGTAAGAAAAAAATTGTTTGCTACGCTTATGTACAATGCATTTGTATCCTGCTCATATAAATACACCTGAGAGATACTCTCGTCATAGTTTTTTACTTCGGTATTTTCATATGCCTTTCTTATAATTTTCTGCATCATACTGCCCCCAAATGCATTATAATCTGTAGCCCTGTAAGTTTCCCGCAGACTAGGAATGCCTGTTTTACTCTTGCAACTAAATATTAGTAGCGAGCAGCAAAGCGCAAAGTAATATGGTAATATATTCTTCAGATTAAATTATCTTTTTATAAAATTTTTCACTGCTTCTTCCATTTGCGCAAACTGTTCTGCAGATAAAGCATTGCTGCCATACCAGCCATACTCATAGTAAGTAGCCACCTTTCTAAAAGCAGATTTATATACATCAGGCAGTTCTTTCAGATAGATAACATTAGTCTTATCTATTCCAAATTGTATTAGTGATTTTTCATTTAAGTAGGACAGCAATTTTAAAAACAAATATCTGCTTGCCAGGCGGTAATTCCCTGTCTGCTTAGCTTCAAATAGTAAGGCATCAAAATCTTTGTTGAGGTATTGCTCATCCGGCGTTTCAGGTACTTCTACCGCTTCTTTGCGCTGGCTGCGGGTAAAAAAACCCTGGTTGCCTATTACTTGCCATATAATATAAATAACAAGACTGATTCCCAATATCCATAAAATAGTGCCTAGTAGATTACTCGATAATATTTTTGCCAGGAAAGAGATTCCTTTCATTTCTTTTTGTGACTTTGCCTGCTCTTTGTTTTGCCAATCCCTCAACAGAGAGTCAAGATTTTTGATAGGTTTGTACCGCTTATCCGCCTGCCAGGCATCTAAACTATCTTTGCTAATCGTTATGAGATGAATGTGGACTGTGGTGTCTGTTTGGGTATTGAAGGGCTGTAACCATGACTGTGCTTCGCTACTGTCAGCTTCTACCTGGTCGTAGGTTTCTTCGTCCTCGTACTCATCCATGCTGCTCTGCGCATAACTGTGCACCGTAGAAAAAGCTACAACGATATATGCTATGAGGATTTTACGCATCTATATTGATAAGTCTGTCCACAGTTGTTTTTTCTGACGGATCGTAACCCCGCTTGTGCAAAATTATAGGCCAAAAAACAAAGTACCATAAAATAACAAACGTAGATGCACCAAGAATGAGCACACTTACCCATTCGGGAATAAATACAGTGCTCTTACCATCAAATCTTGCGCTCATCAGATGTGTAATATAACTCTCTAGAAAAGCCGCCACGATAAAAAACGGAATAAGTGCCAACATGATTTTGGCAGCATCCCTCATCCCCTTCTTAAAGGATTGTAATCGGGTAAATGTTTTCGGGAATATAATACTTCTCGCTACTATAAAACCTGCTGCACCTGCTATGACAATACTGCTTATTTCTATAGTGCCATGTATCCATACTACAAGAATAGATTGCAGACCAAGGCCATGCGCAAAGAACATTTGCTGAAAAGAGCCCAGCATCAGGCCATTGTCCCAAAGCAGTTTGAAAGTACCCAGACCGAGCGTAAGCCCAGAGAGAAATGTAAAAAAGGACACTTTTATATTATTAAAAGCAATGCGAATAAACATAGAAAACTTACTGTCATCTTTGTATACGCCAAAGGGATCACCGCTTTCAATATTTTTCTCCGTCATATTTACATAGCGATCTCCCAGAATTCCTCGTATAAATTCAGGGTCACTTTTAGAAGCGATGGCACCTACTGCTACAAAGCTTGCAAATACAATTGTGGTAAACAGTAAGACTTTTTGGTATTGTTTAAAAAGATGTGGAAGATCATATTTCCAGAATTTGAGAATTCGGCTAAAATTCTCCTTTTTATTTTGGTAAATGGATTGATAAATAGAAGCCGCTACTCCATTTATCCATTTAGTAACATCACTTTTAGGGTAAAATGTTTTGGCATAAGAAAGGTCATCTATGAGATTTACAAATCGCTCTGCAGTCTCATCTGGTGAGCTTGCAGGCTCACTCTGGTAAGTTTGCCACTTGTCTTTATTTCTTTTGATGAATAGTGCTTCTCTCATTACGGATGCCGAATATAAGACGGATTATTGAATTTGGAGAAGGGAAATAATAGTAGTTCCTAAAATCACTTTCTTATAGCAAATTCGCAGGTCGGATAAACATTTGAGTCGTCCTTCTTGTACTTAGGCAGAGGGAATCAGAATGAGGTTGAAAGGAACGATCGTAAGGAAAAAAGTAACGAGGTTCCGGTAAATTCTTCTCGAAATAAATTTCATAAAACGCCCAATTATCTTATCTTGCTTTTCAATGGCATCTATTTACATACCCACTGTATTCAATATAGAACTGGCTTTTGAGACCGCCGCTTTTCGAAAGCGCCTTCTGGCTTATATCATAGATTTTGCCCTCATGATAGCATATATATATGTCGCAAAATCTGCATTGTATAACTTATGGGATCTTGTTTTAGGAACCAACATGGGGCTTGATATTCTTATCGTTTCATTGCCTATGCTTCTATATTCTCTCATATGCGAGGTAGTACTGAATGGACAAACTGTAGGAAAAAAACTTATGAAAATAAGGGTAGTAAGTCTCGAAGGTGGACAGCCTACTTTCTCTCAATACCTCATCCGATGGATAACTAAGTTTTATGAATGGCCTTTCCTATTTGGATATATAGCTTACAGCGCCGGGTATATTTTTCTGTACATTATAATGACTGGTTTTCTTGGTATTGCTGTAGCACTTGCCATAGTAGTGACGCCTCGCAACCAGCGCCTGGGCGATATAGCTGCAGGAACTGTAGTAGTAGATACAGAGACTAGTATGAATATTACGGACACCGTTTTCCTCGACATAAACGGTCAGCATTACATTCCCAGATATCCTGAGGTGATGCGCCTGAGCGACAATGACATCAACACCATAAAATCTGTGCTTAAAAAAGGAACTGGAAAGAGTAATAGAATTCTTCTCGCAAGAGTAACTGCTAAGATTGAAGAAGTATTAGACGTCCTTGCTAAGGAAGAACACTCATATTTTCTGGAGCAACTCTTAAGGGATTATAATTATTTGGCTACGAAGGAATAGACTTCTACTGTGTGATGTTGCACGGTTTTTTTGCAGGATTGTATGTTCTTAGGATTTTAAAAAATATTGGAGCTAGTTTATTAGTAGTGCCCCAAGGTGGAAATCACTACCACTAACTTGTCCGGCTCCTCTATGATTTCGTAAATGAGACGATCCATTTTCTATTTATTATATTACTCCAATAACCTGAAATTCCGTGCAATAAGGGTTTAACGTTGCTAATAGCAGCACAGGGATGGGCGGATAGTTCTTGTTTAATTTTTTCAAGCTTCGCTCTAGCTTCTTTCTAGCCAGACTTATATATTCTAGCAAGATTCTGTTTAGTTTAATCTTTTAATCTAACTCCATGCTTCTCCAGAATTCATTCGGATTGATTTACGAAACCTTACCTTTTTTTGCATTCGTGGTTCGTTCTAAAACAATTTTTATAAAAGCAGGAATATAGGCAGCCTCTTTATTGCAAGATCAAAAGAAGCATCAAACGCATTCAAAAATTCTATAGTTGCTTTCGTCTTCACGGATTCTGTATGTATAACTAAAGTGTACATATCTATTATTTATCTTTCAAAATTAGCAAAATAAGCTCGCTGGAGTTATGCCTTCCACTTAATTACAGCTACCCTACAATAAATTATTTTACTTAATATTTAAGTTAAGCAACTTAAGTAGAAAGCAGTTTCCTAATCATCACTTGCTTCATTCAAAAAATCCACCTTTGCAAAAGATTGGGGTAACAAAATTAAAAGCTAATCCTATTAGTATAATAATACTAATTATTTTAGTATCTTTGGCGTGTTATAATATGAATCAGAGAACTATAGAAAAATTAGCTATCCTTAGCGATGCTGCAAAATATGATGTAAGCTGCGCCAGTAGTGGTAGCAATCGAAAAAACAATGGTGGTGTGGGCAACGCCAAAAGTATGGGCATCTGTCATGCCTACACAGAAGATGGCCGCTGCGTTTCCTTACTAAAAATCCTTCTTACCAATCACTGCATTTACGACTGCGCTTACTGTGTAAGCAGGAAAAGCAATGATGTAAAAAGAGCGGCCTTTACCGTGCAGGAGGTCGTAGACCTTACAATCAACTTTTACCGACGAAATTATATTGAAGGGCTGTTTTTAAGCTCTGGCATTTTCAGCAATGCAGATTACACCATGGAACGATTGGTGAGCATTGCCAAGAAACTCAGAACTGAAGAGAAATTCTTTGGATATATCCATTTAAAGACTATCCCTGGAGCCAGTGACGAGCTTGTGAAAGAAGCTGGATTATGGGCCGATAGACTGAGCATAAATATAGAAATGCCCACCGAGAAAAGCCTGGCTTATCTCGCTCCAGATAAGAAAAGGGAGGATATGATAAAGCCCATAAAATTCCTCAAGAATGAGATCATAAAATACAAAGAAGAAAAAAAGACTTTTAAACACGTTCCTACTTTTGCTCCAGGCGGTCAAAGCACTCAGATGGTTATAGGTGCTACACCGGAGACAGATCAGCAGATACTAAACATAGCAAATAATTTTTACAGCAAGATGAACATGCGAAGGGTGTACTACAGCGGCTATGTCCCTATAAGCAATGATGAGCGACTACCGGCTCTGGGCACACCGGTTCCCATGGTAAGGGAGAATAGGTTGTACCAGGCAGATTGGCTTCTTCGGTTTTACGGCTTTCAGGTAGATGAGATTGTAGATGATCGCTTTCCCATTCTTGACTTAGAAATAGATCCAAAACTAGGGTGGAGCCTGAGAAATATGCACATTTTTCCTGTGGATATAAATCTGGCTGATTTGGAATTGCTAAAGAGGATTCCCGGTGTGGGTGTAAAAAGTGCGCACAAAATCATCCAGGCACGCAGGTTCACAAAATTAAATTTTGAGCATCTCAAAAAAATAGGAATTGCCCTCAATCGGGCGAAATATTTTATTAGTGCAGATAAAGATTTTCATTCGAAAGTCTATGCTTCTTCGCAACTAAAGGAAATTATTTTAAAGGAGGCTAATAGCAAGTATAAAGACAATTTTTCTACCCAGCTTAAATTATTTTAATGAATGCCGTTTTATACGATGGCAGTTACGCGGGATTTCTTTCTGCTATCTTCGATATTTATGACCATAAAATTGTTTCTCCTGAAATCTGCTTAGAAGATAATGGTACAACATTGCTTTTTGGCAACGTGCACACAGTCGTAAATACTGAAGAGAAAGCAGCGCGGGTTATTAAAAAGTTAAAAGTTCTATTGTCCCGGGAAGGCTATAAGAAATTCTATATAGCTGCCCTGTGCGACTTGCCCGGAGTGACAAGTAAATTATTTGCCTTCGTTCAATACATTTTGTCTAGTAAAGAAAAAGTGGAATATAACTACAGTGACCCACGGGTTTTATTCGTGCAACAGACCGCTAAAAAAGTTCATCGGGAGCGGCATCGCATGGAAGCATTTATTCGCTTCCAAAAATCGACCGATGGATTGTATTTTGCTACCGTAGAGCCTGATTTTAATGTTCTGCCTATCATTATAAAACATTTTAAAAGCCGCTACGCTGACCAGCGCTGGCTTATCTATGATGCTAAAAGAAAGTATGGCATTTACTATGACCTTTTAAGTGTTCACTTTGTAACAATTGAGCAAAATCCCGAGGCAAATACTGAAAGCAGCATAGGGCTGTCTTTAGATTCTGAAGAAGTACTTTTTCAGCAGCTCTGGAAGCAATATTTTACTAGTGTAAACATAACATCCCGCAAGAATACGAAGCTTCATGTGCAGCACATGCCGAAACGGTATTGGAAGTACTTGACTGAAAAGCAATAGGGTAATTATTAATTTTAAAGGATTAACAGCCCCAATGCATTTAAAATTTATAAAGTCTACTTCTACCCGGTTTGTTAAACGTCGGGGTTATAGTTACACTAATCAAAAAAAGGATTCTCTCTCCTTGCGGTTCTATAAACGCCATAATTTTATTGGCAGCAATTTCTCTAATACGCTCTTGCAAACAAGACTCTTTCCTTACTAGGCTTCCCACTCTTTATACAAACACCTTCTTCCGCTTCATTATTCAAAGGAATACAGCGAATGGTAGCTTTAGTTTCCTGCTTTATCAGTTCTTCTGTTTCTGCAGTCCCATCCCAGTGGGCAGATACGAATCCAGCTTTGCCGTCCAGCACTTTTTCAAACTCGTCCCAGGTATCTACCTTGGTCGTTTTTTCTTCTCTGAATGATTTTGCTTTATTGTAAATGGCGATCTGTATTTCATTTAAAAGATTGCTTACATATTCAGTGAGACCTTCCATAGGTACAGATTTTTTCTCCTGCGTATCTCTGCGGGCAAGCTCTACCACCTGGTTTTCCATATCTCGCATACCTAATGCTATTCTTACAGGAATACCTTGCATCTCATATTCTGCAAACTTCCAGCCAGGGCGGTTATGATCGCTATCATCTACTTTAGTGCGAATTCCTTTTGCCTTTAGTCCGTTCACTATTTCAGTGAGTTTTCCGTCAAGCACAGGCTTGCTTTCTTCTCCTTTATATATAGGTACAAGCACCACCTGCACCGGTGCTATTTTCGGCGGCATTATTAGTCCAAGGTCATCGCTATGTGCCATTATAAGTGCACCTATGAGTCGGGTACTCACACCCCAGCTTGTAGCCCACACATACTCTTGTTTGTTTTCTTTGGTAAGGAATTGCACATCAAAAGCTTTGGCAAAATTTTGCCCCAGGAAATGTGAAGTCCCAGCTTGCAAAGCTTTTCCATCCTGCATTAAGGCTTCTATACAATAGGTTTCTTCTGCACCGGCAAATCTTTCACTCGCAGACTTTACACCTTTTACTACCGGCAGAGCCATGTATTCCTCTACAAATTCTGCATACACATCTAACATCTTTTTCGTTTCTACCAATGCTTCTTCCTTAGTGGCATGAGCTGTATGCCCTTCCTGCCATAGAAATTCTGCCGTACGCAAGAAAAGTCTTGTACGCATTTCCCAGCGCACCACATTTGCCCACTGATTTATAAGAAGCGGCAGATCACGATAACTTTGTATCCAGCCTTTGTAAGTATTCCAGATAATAGCCTCACTCGTAGGGCGAACGATAAGTTCCTCCTCCAATTTTGCTTCCGGGTCCACAATGAGCTTACCAGGATTTTCAGGGTCATTTTTCAATCTGTAATGTGTAACGATAGCACATTCTTTCGCAAAACCTTCCGCATTTTTTTCTTCTGCTTCAAACAAAGATTTTGGGACAAATAAAGGAAAGTACGCATTTACGTGGCCGGTTTCTTTAAACATTTTATCAAGCTGATCTCTCATATTTTCCCAGAGCGCAAAGCCATAGGGCTTTATAACCATACAACCCCGTACTGCACTATGATCTGCTAATCCACTCTTGAGCACCAGGTCATTGTACCACTGGCTATAGTCATCTGCTCTTTTTGTAATCGCTTTACTCATTCTTTATTAATATTATATACAATTTGCTTTTCGAAACGCAAAAGTAAGAAGATTTTGTGCGGAAAGCTTTGCCCAATTTAATCATGCACTTTGGCGAAAAATATTTTACCTATTCTTTATTCTCTAACAATTTTATGTATCTTACTTTTTCTTAATTAAATCAATATACAATATGAGTGTAGCAAATGCATATGATGAGTGGGCAGCAACCTACGATGAAATGGAAAATAAAACCCGGGACATGGAAGCGGTTGCGCTCAAAGAGGTTTTAGGTGATAAATTGTACAACTCTTGTATAGAAGTGGGTTGTGGCACAGGTAAGAATACAGCTTTTCTTCTGGGGAAAACCACATCAATTACCGCCGTTGATTTCTCTAAGCCTATGCTGGAGAAAGCACAGGAGAAGATAGAACATACGAATGTAAAATTTGTACATACAGATATACTGGAAGACTGGGACTGGGCAGATAATGGACCTTACGACCTGATTACTTTTAGCCTTATACTAGAACATATCAAAGACATAAAACCAACACTCAAAAAAGCTGCAGATCTTCTTACTGCTGGTGGGCACATATACATAGGAGAGTTGCATCCTTACAAACAATATTCCGGCACTAAAGCAAGTTACGAAACCTCTGCCGGCACCATGGTTGTAGACTGCCACAACCATCATATTTCTGAATTTACAGATTCCGCATGGGAACTGGGATTACAACTAGAAGACCTCAATGAATATTTTACGGAGAAAGGAGGAAATGAAATGCCGCAGTTGATCGCGATGCTGTTTACAAAAAAATAAATTTTAATTAATTAGCAACTTACAAGTTGAAGCATTACTTTTGAAAAATAATTTCGAACAAAAACATGTATAAAATAGTTTTACACCCTCATTATCATCTTTTCGGGAAAGCCCGACGAGTAATTTTGTGTATGTAATTCATCAACTAACAACATACTTACAAAAACCGTCTGGCCTCAAAGCAGACGGTTTTTTATTTTATCTATATGGCAATATTAAGAATAGCAGTTCAGAAAAAAGGCAGACTCAGTGACAGCAGTATTGCATTGCTCAAAGAGTGTGGCATTAAAATAAGTAATAGCGATAGAAAGTTAAGGGCGCAGTCAAGCAACTTCCCTATAGAAATTTTATATCTGCGGGATGATGATATACCGCAGTACGTAGAACAGGGAGTCGCAGACCTGGGAATTGTAGGAGAAAATGAAATCTGGGAAAAGCAGAAAGAACTAACTATTGTAAAGCAACTGGGATTTGCCCGCTGCAAAATGGCACTGGCAATTGCTAAGGAAGAAAAATATAAAGGACTTTCCTGGTTTAATGGCAAACGAATTGCTACTAGCTATCCTGCAATACTAGGCAAGTTTTTAGACGATAATAATTTAAATGCCATTATAGAGGAGATTAGCGGAAGTGTAGAAATAGCACCCGGTATAGGATTGGCAGATGCTATTTTCGATATTGTAAGTACAGGTAGCACGCTTATTATGAATGGACTTAAAGAAGTAGCCACGGTTTGCGAAAGTGAAGCAAGCTTAGTTTCATCAAACAATTTGAGCACAGAAAAAAAGGCCATTCTAGATAGGCTTGTTTTTCGAATGGAATCTGTAAAAAGTGGGAAAGAAAATAAATACATTTTGCTCAATGCTCCGCTTCACCGGGTGGACGCTATTGCAGAAGTACTGCCCGGCATGCAGTCTCCTACTATCCTCCCCTTACAGCAAGAGGGCTGGTGCAGTTTGCATTCTGTAATAAAAGAAGATGATTTCTGGGAGGTAATAGAGAAGTTGAAGACTCTAGGTGCAGAGGGTATTCTGGTTGTTCCTATAGAAAAAATGATAAAATAATTAATAAGCAAATTCATGAAAGAAATAATAAAAAATCCAATTCCTTCTTCCTGGAGTGCTTTATGCGAAAGGCCATCTTTTGATGTAAATGAAATAACGGAAACGGTAAATGAAATTTTTGCAGCAGTAAAAGCAGAAGGCGATGCAGCAGTGCTGCGCTACAATAAGAAATTTGGAGGGAAAAATCCCAAAGGTCTTTGGGTGTCTTCACTTGAAATAAAGAACTCAGAAAACAGAATCACAGAAGAGTTGAAAGCTGCTATTGACCTGGCTTATGATAATATTTACCACTATCATTTTGCCCAAATGGCGCAACCAAAAGTGATGAAAACCACTAATGGAATTACTTCTTTTAGAAAGAACATCGCCATAGAAAAAGTAGGCTTGTATATTCCTGGTGGTACTGCTCCTCTATTCTCTACTGCGCTTATGCTGGGAGTGCCAGCTCAGATAGCAGGTTGCAAGATTATACAAATGGTATCGCCACCGGGCGAAGACGGCAGCTTGCATCCTGCAATATTGTATGCTGCAAAAAAATGTGGGATAAAGAAAATATACCGTGCTGGTGGCATACATGCAATAGCAGCACTTACTTACGGAACCGAAACCTTAGAGGCAGTTTATAAAATTTATGGCCCGGGAAATCAATTTGTGACTGCTGCCAAGCAGGAAGCTGTTAAACACGCTGTAGCAATAGATATGCCCGCAGGGCCAAGCGAGCTTCTCATTATAGCGGAGAAAACCGCCAACCCTTCTTTTGTGGCAGCAGACCTGTTGGCACAGGCAGAGCACGGTCCAGACAGCCAGGTAATATTGCTAGGCGATGATGAAAAAATGCTGGAAGAGGTATTGCTTCAATTGCAAGTGCAATTAAAAAAGCTACCAAGAAAAGAGATAATTAGAAAAGCACTTGTTCATAGCAAATGCATTTTCTTCGACAATCTTGATGCCTGCATACGCTTTAGCAATAGTTATGCACCGGAGCATCTTATCATAGCAGTAGAAAAACCAGCAGCGCTGGCGGAGAAGGTGGTAAATGCCGGCTGTGTATTTATGGGGCATTACACCCCAGAAAGTTTGGGCGATTACGCCGCAGGACCTAACCACACGCTGCCTACCGGTGGTCATGCAAGAGCCTACGGCGGCCTTGGAGTTGATAGTTTTGTGAAAAAGATAAACTTCCAACATGCTACAAGAGAGGGCTTACAAAACCTGGGACCAGCCGTGGAAGTGATGGCAAATGAAGAACAATTAATGGCACACAAAAAGGCAGTATCAATAAGATTACAGTATTTAAAAAGATGAGTGAAATAACCAAACTGACAAGGAAGAATATTCTTGCATTGCTGCCTTACTCCAGTGCCCGCGATGAGCATACAGGAGAAGCAGAGGTGTACCTTGATGCTAATGAAAATCCCTTTGGTACCTGGAACAGGTATCCTGATCCTTATCAAAAAGAATTGCGGGCCAGAATTGCGGAAGTAAAGACAGTGCTTCAAGAAAATATTTTTCTGGGAAATGGAAGTGATGAGGCCATAGACTTGCTTATTCGTATCTTTTGCGAGCCCGGCAAGGACAAGATTATAACCTTTTCACCTACCTATGGCATGTATAGAGTATCTGCCGGGATTAATGATATAGAAGTGGTAGAATTAGCACTGGATGAGGAAGATTTTCAGCCAAAAGCAAGTGCATTTGAAGAAATAGGAAAAGTGAAACATGCAAAAATTCTATTTCTCTGTTCACCTAATAACCCTACCGGTAATAGTCTTAATAACGTACTAGAGCTTGCTGATGCTTTTGCGGGAATCACCGTTATAGACGAAGCGTATATTGATTTTTCTGATAAGGAGTCCTTTGCAAAGGAAATACAAAACAACCCGAGAATAGTAATATTACAAACCCTAAGCAAGGCTTACGGACTGGCCGCCTGCAGAATAGGAATAGTTATTGCCCGCCCTGAAGTTATTTCTTTATTACATAAAGTAAAACCACCGTACAATATAAGTCTGCCCAGCCAGCAGGCAGCGCTAGAAGCTTTAAAGAACGAAGACTTTCACAAGCGCAACCTTGCAGAAATATTAGTGGCAAAAAGAGAGCTGAACACAAAATTGAAGGATCTGGCTATGGTTCAAAAAGTGTTTGTCAGCGATGCAAATTTTTTTCTGGTAAGAGTAGATGTAGATGCCAATGCACTTTATAAAACGTTAGTGGCACAAGGAATTATTGTAAGAAATAGAAATAGTGTGATCGCAAATTGCATTAGAATAACTGTAGGTACGCAGAACGAAAATGTAAAATTAATACAAGCCTTAAAAATGTATAATGGAAAGTAAAATATTTGTTGCAGTAGAATGCATCGTTAAGGTAGAGAATGAGAAGTACAGCCTCTACCCTGCCGTAATAAGAAATTTGTATAAAATACAAAACGAACTCAACAGGCAGATCGTGATAATATATGATGGTAAAAAACAGAAAAAAGTATTTGAAAAGTTTATTCCAATATTTAACAATGAGCAAATCAAATTGGAGGACTTATACCCTGTAAAAGACACGAAGCAATATTTTAAATCCAATGCCGAGGAGAACGCTAAAGTTATACTTCCAGATGACTGGGGAAAGGAAATGAATCTATCGACCGAGCAGAAAATCGCAAAGCCAAGTGATGATGGAATCCTGTGGGACAGCATTTTTTCCAGCCTTAAAAAAGCAAATAGAAAAGCCACTGTGCAGCGCAATACCAATGAAACGCAAATAGTAGTAACTGTAGATCTTGATGCGCCTGGAGAAGCTCAAATACATACTGGACTTGGTTTTTTTGACCACATGCTGGAGCAGGTAGCACGCCACGGTCAGCTGGGGTTAAAAATAAATGTACATGGAGACCTGCATATAGATGAGCATCATACCATCGAAGACACGGCACTGGCACTAGGTGCAGCTTTTAAAGAGGCACTCGGGAATAAAATTGGTATAGAACGATATGGCTTTTTACTCCCTATGGATGATTGCCTGGCGCAGGTAGCCATTGATTTTGGAGGAAGACCCTGGCTGGTGTGGGAAGCAAATTTTAAAAGAGAGAAAGTAGGAGATATGCCCACGGAGATGTTCTACCATTTTTTTAAATCTTTTTCTGATGCCGCAGCCTGCAATCTCAATATAAAGGCTGACGGAGAAAACGAACATCACAAGATAGAAGCGATATTCAAAGCATTTGCAAAGGCCATAAAAATGGCAAATACAGCTACCGGTGACAATACATTGCCTAGCACAAAAGGCGTATTATGATTGCAATTGTAAAATATAATGCAGGAAATATAGGGTCGGTACAAAATGCGCTGGCAAGGTTGGGTGCAGACTGTATTATAACAGATGACCAAGACAAATTACGGGTAGCAGACAAAGTGATCTTTCCTGGTGTAGGCGAGGCAAAGACTGCCATGCAATATTTAAGAGAAAGAAATTTAGACTCGGTTATTCTTTCTCTAAATCAGCCTGTACTAGGAATTTGCCTGGGCTTACAACTTCTTTGCAATCATAGTGAAGAGAACGACACAGACTGCCTGAGCGTTTTTGACGCAGAGGTAAAAAAATTTCCGGCAGAGGATATTGTGCCGCACATGGGATGGAATAATTTGCAGGAAGTTGAAGGAGAATTATTAAAAGGCGTGAGCCCTGCAGACGACTTGTATTTTGTACACAGCTACTATGCAGAAATTTGTAAATACACAATTGCCAGTTGCACTTACATCATTCCCTTTTCGGCGGCATTGCAAAAAGATAATTTTTATGCCACACAATTCCACCCTGAGAAATCTGGAAAGGTGGGCGAACAAATTTTAAAAAACTTTATAGCATTATGAGGATTATACCCGCTATTGATATCATAGATGGAAAATGCGTAAGGCTTTCCAAAGGGGATTATTCTACCGCAAAAATATATGCAGAAGATCCACTGGAAATGGCCAAAGAGATAGAGGGAAGCGGGCTTAAATACCTGCATCTTGTAGACCTTGATGGAGCAAAAGCAAAGATGATCGTAAATCTGAAAGTGCTGGAAAGCCTGGCGACTACTACCACGCTCCATATCGATTTTGGAGGCGGTATAAAAAGTACCCAAGATGTAGAAAATGCCTTTAATGCCGGAGCCAAGGCCATAACGGGTGGAAGCATAGCCGTAAATAACCGGGATCTATTTTTAGTATGGCTGGAGAAATACGGAGCAGAAAAAATAATTTTGGGCGCAGATTGCAGAAATGGAATGATAGCAACGCATGGTTGGACAGAAGACAGTGTGTTACCCGTAATGAATTTTGTGTCTGAGTATGAAAAGCTGGGCATTAAGAACGTAATCTGTACAGATATAAGTAAAGATGGAATGCTGCAAGGCCCCTCTATAGAATTGTATACAAATTTAATCGCACAAACGGCGATCAACCTCATAGCCAGTGGTGGCGTGAGTTCGCTGGCTGACCTTTTAGAACTGAAAAAAATAGGTTGCGAAGCGGCCATTGTAGGAAAAGCAATCTATGAGGGAAAAGTAACTTTAAAAGAACTGGCAGAACTATGTTAAAGAAAAGAATCATACCCTGCCTCGACATTAAAGATGGCCGCACTGTAAAAGGGGTGCAGTTTCTTAGCCTGGTAGATGCTGGTGACCCCGTGGCACTTGCCAGAAAATATGCTGAAGATGGCGCAGACGAACTTGTTTTCCTGGATATAACCGCTACTTTGGAGAAGAGAAAAACCTTTTATCAATTGGTAGAAAAAATTGCGGCGGA
>JBBKWE010000012.1:0-5964 GCA_037968795.1 Ferruginibacter sp. | reverse complement strand
TACCCACCACAAAACACGGGTCTGAGCAAAGACATTACAGAGCAAGGAATGGTGCTCACAGAGTTTAGGCAAAAAGTAAAACCCGACCGGCAGAATTTCCCTCAACGTAATAGAATTGTGGCGGGTATGTGTGATGCTTTGTTGGTGGTAGAAACAACCAACAAAGGCGGCTCGCTTATTACTGCGGAGCTGGGAAATGGATATAATAAAGATGTATTTGCCATACCCGGCCGCATTACAGATGCAAAAAGCGAGGGCTGTAATTTTCTGATCAAAAACAATAAAGCGTCGTTGGTTAATTCTGCCGAAGACATCATAGACATGATGAACTGGAATACAGATGGTAAAATAAAAAAGAAGGCTCAGCGGCAATTGTTTATAGAGTTTACCCCACAAGAACAGACGATAGTAGATATTTTGCAAACCGCAGATGAGGTAAGTATAGATGTAATACACTCCAAGGCAAAGCTAAGCAGCAGTGCAATAGCTAGTGCCCTGCTCACGCTGGAGATGCAGAATGTAGTGGCGAGTTTGCCGGGGAAAATGTATCAGTTGATTTAGGGTAGTTTGTTAGCCCCACAAAGTAACATTTGATTTAAAAAAGAGGAAGAATGGAAAAAATAATAATCACTGCTGGAATTTATAATCTTGCTTTAACTCTATTTCACCTTGCTTTCTGGAAAATTTTTAGGTGGAGAATACAGTTAAAGAAATTGACTGTAGCAAACAGGGGAATAATGCAAATCCTAAATGTGCAGTTGACCTACTATTTCCTCTTCACAGCGTTTTTGTGCTTTTTCTTTACAAATGATTTATTGGAAACAGCGCTTGGTAATGTATTCTTGATAGGCAGTTCAGCGTTTTGGGCAATACGATCTGTACAACAATTATTTTTCATAAAAGTAAAGCATCCTATTGTCGGTATTCTCACAGTGGTATTTATTATGGGAGCAATTATTTTCGCTCTACCCTTTTTTCTTCGATAGTGGTAAGTTTGCGTTGGAAATTGTTTCAGCTTCTGTGATTACGATGTTAAATGCATCCAAGTTTTAAAAACGAGTTCGCAGAAAAATCACCTCAATTATTAATAATCAATCATTGATAATTAATAATTATTATTCCCCTTATCTTTGCACATGGTTACAAGAAATTCTCAAACGAAAGGAAAAGTACAGAACAAATTTTTTGGCGAAGGGCTCACCTTCGATGATGTACTCCTCCTTCCTGCCTACTCCGAAATACTTCCAAGAGATGTAGATGTGAGTACAAATCTTACTCAAACCATTTCCTTAAACATTCCGTTGCTGAGCGCCGCTATGGATACTGTTACAGAAGCAGATCTTGCGATCGCCCTTGCCCGCGAGGGTGGCTTGGGCGTACTGCATAAGAACATGAGTATAGACCAGCAGGCAGACCAGGTACGTAAAGTAAAGCGTAGCGAGAGCGGTCTTATACAAGATCCCATCACGCTATCGCCAGATGCTACCGTGGGAGAAGCGCAAATGCTTATGCTGGAAAATAGCATAGGCGGCATTCCCATTGTAGATTCCAAAAAAAAACTGGTAGGAATTCTTACTAATCGCGATTTACGACTGGAAACCAATGGCAAGCAGAAAGTAAGTGCTTTGATGACTTCTACGGGGCTTATAACTGCACCACAAGGAACAGATCTAAAGAAAGCGGAACTGATTTTCAGAAAAAATAAAATAGAGAAATTACCAGTGGTAGATAAGCAAGGAAAACTTATAGGCCTTGTAACTTTTGGGGATATTCTTAAACTTAAAAGTCACCCTAATGCAGCCAAGGATAGCATAGGAAGATTGTTGGTAGCCGCAGGTGTGGGTATAACCGCAGATAGTATTGACAGAGTGGACGCTCTGCAGCTTGCTGGCGTAGATGCCATTTGCCTGGATAGTGCTCATGGGCATACAAAAGGCGTAATAGATACATTGAAAGCTATTAAGAAACGGCACAAAAACCTGCAGGTAATAGCAGGAAATATTGCTACCGGTGCAGGTGCGAAAGCCCTGGCCGCCGCTGGGGCAGATGCTGTAAAAGTGGGAATAGGTCCGGGCAGTATATGTACAACACGTATTGTAGCCGGTACCGGTGTGCCACAAATCACCGCGGTGATGGAAGTGGCCGCAGCGCTAAAAAATAAAAAAGTAGGAATTATAAGCGATGGCGGCATACGTTACACCGGCGATATGGTAAAAGCTTTAAGCGCAGGAGCGAGTTGTGTAATGATGGGTAATATGTTTGCCGGCACAGAAGAAAGTCCGGGAGAAACGATAATCTACGAAGGAAGAAAATTTAAACAATATAGAGGAATGGGTAGCCTCGGTGCCATGGCACAAGGCAGTGGCGACAGATATTTTCAGGAAAAATCTGATGCTAAAAAATTCGTACCGGAAGGTATAGAAGGTCGAGTAGCTTTTAAAGGAAGTTTAAAGGAAGTAACGCATCAGTTTACTGGCGGACTTCGTGCAGGCATGGGTTACTGCGGGGCAAAAAATATAAAAGAGTTACAAGCTGCACAGTTTGTAAAAATAACCAATGCCGGTATGAGCGAAAGCCATGCCCACGATATTGCCATTACAAGAGAGGCGCCTAATTACAGCCGCTAACTATTTACTTCTCAGCAGGAGAAAATATTTTTTCCTGCTGGCGGAGTATATCTAATGAGTAAAAAATAAAGGCTGATACTACGCTGAACAAAGCTGTGAAAACCCAAGCCTTATAATTAGCAATAGGGTTTGTAAAATGGCTCATTACATTGCTAAGCAAACCAAAAGGATTGCTTATAATATCCCAACTATTCCAGCGGAGAAAACGACCAAGGTAAACCCCAAAAGAAGATACCATTATTACGACCCCAATCAACTTATTTGCGTGAATACGATACTTGCTTTCAACTACCTCTTGCTGCAAAAGTTTTAGGGAAAGGTAACTGAGTACCAGCCCAAGGAAAGAAGCAGAAAACAACAAGATAACATCATACCATAGCGGAACAAGGGTGGTATCACTCACGTGTACGAGGTCTGTAACAAGGTACATGGCATTAGGAAAAAACAATAACCAAGTACCATAAGCAAGTACTTTTGTAGTGAAATGCGCTGTCCGCAGTTTGTAAAACTTTCTTGAAATAGCATAGGGAATAGTCGCCAGAAAAATATTCCAGAGCAGGTATATGTGCATATTACTTTCTGTGTATACAACTCTTGTAGTGATAAGTACCGTAATAAAGAGCACTAAGAAGAGAAGTAGTTTATTTATGGGTTTGATATTTTTATACATTGTATTTTTTTAAAGTCATTATTTTATTCAGCATCATCTACCTATTAAAAAATATAAGGCCAGAAAATGATGCTTCCTACAATTACAGAAACTATCGAAGCCAGTAAAACTGCAGCAGCAGCTACATCTTTTATCAGCTTTATTTTCTGGTTATAATTGGTATCGTAGAGGTCACAGAGTTTTTCTATGGCAGTGTTCACCATCTCTAGAGAAAGAACCATTGCGCAGCAAATAAAAAGTATAGCAATCTCTTGTGCAGAGCAATGAAGCCCAATAGCCAAAGCCATTACGAGCAAGGCGCAAATAAGTTGCACCTTAAAATTTGTCTGCTGCACACAAATTTTTAACCCAGAAATTGCGTAGCCAAAAGACTTAATGAATTTTTTCATCGCTCTGTATTTTTAGTTAACATCACCGCTTGCAAATCGCAAGTTTTCTTTGGCACTGCGCATGTCCAATCCCAACCGGAAATGGGCAGACAAGCCTTACCTCTTTTGTAAGCCTGCCAAAACTTCGTATAATACTCTGGCATCGTAGCCAAACCGAAAAGGATAGTTGCCAATACCGGGAAGGAAATATGCCCATTGCCTAGCATAAAACATTGCAAGCAAACTTCCCCATCTTCTGTACTATCATATCCCAGCAGAATATGTTTTATATCATGCTTTGCATAATGAGGAAGTAGCTCCAGTTTCTTGTCATCAATGAAGTCATACAATTCCCGGCCGACAGTACCCTTCTCAAAATAAGAAAGGTCTGTCATAGAATAAGGGAAAACTTCTGGCTGCCGAAGAATGCGAAGTAGCGGCAATGCCATATTGTGGGTAAGAAAAACCAGAACCGCACTTCTAATATTTGATATGAACTTGTACAGCATGATGATAGTTATTTAATCGGGTTATGCTATTGTTGCAGAAGCTGCAGGCTTATACCAGTCAATCTTTCGGCTTATGTACATTACAACGCCTAACACTATAAAGAGACCTACACTCCCTACTAGCAGGGCAGTATCTTCTAAGCGGATAAGGGTAAAAATAAAGCCATACAAAACCGTAAGTGCAGTACCAAAAATGAGTGCTGGCTTCCATGCATTGAAATGACTTCTCACATAAAATACAATGAGCAAAATAGTAGCAATAGCAGCGATGAGGTAAGCTTTGTCAAAAAACAAATACTCACTTATGCTTAGTAGCAGTGTGTAGAAGATTACAAGAGCTAAGCCTACAAGTCCGTACTGCAAAGGGTGCATAGGCTTTTTCTGAAAAATCTCTAGAATAAAAAATACAAGGAAGCTAAGGCTGATGGTAAGTATAGAATACTTTACCGCTCTCATAATTTTGCTGTAATGATTGGCTGGTTGCACGATGGTAATTCCGAACCCAAGGTCTGATTTTTGGAACACGTCTGCTTCTATTATCTTACCAAAAGGTAAATTGGCCTTATTAAAAGCCCAGTCGGCTGCGAAGCCCTTACCATTTACAACTCTGGTATCTGGTAAGGCATTGCCATCAAAAGAAGGACTCGCCCATGGAGATTCTATGTGGAAAGTGCTAGACTGTGCCAGTGGCAAAAAGTGCAGTTGCTCGCTACCTTTAAGCTGCACTTGCATGTCATACTGCATTGGCTTATCGAGCGATGCGTTAGTGAGCGGCAAGGCAGCGGACAAGCCTACATCGCCTATGGTATTTTCTGGCAAGCCTGGGTTCATAGCAATGGAGTCTCCATTTACAAGCGTAACAAAATCTGCATCTATCCCCTTATAGTCAGTTAAAGAAAAACAAAGCTTGGTTTTATCCAATTGCAAGTTTTCCATTTTTATATCTTCTGGAAATTCTGGAAGAAAGCTGCCGACAAAACTCAGATTGCTTTTATACAAAAGCACTTTATAAATAGATCGCTTGCGCTCTTGTAACTTCACAGTTCCCTTTACCGCAAGATCTACACTGGGAATAACCAGATTACGAACTGTCGTCTTGGTTTCCTTCTCGCTCACTTTTACATATTCTGTATAAGGTATGACCAAAAAAGGAGCAGAAACTGTTTGGGCACTAGCCCATTTTCCACTCACTTCTGCCGTAACTTCCTGTTGTCTTTGCTCTCGCTCCTGCACAAGATTTTGTACGAGAAAAGAAGGAATTAAAAGTAGCAGACAAAGTACCGCTATGGCAATGCCTTTAAATAATAACCGATTAGAGGTGGGTGCAGGAGCCGCCGGAGCAGCATAAGGAGATTGTTCCATTGTGTAAATTTTATTGTGATTGATTGAATGATTAAAATATAGAAGCAATGATTTCTGGTGAAGTAAAAAAGCCATTGAGCAAATAAGAAATAAATGAACAGTTAGGCAGATAAAAGGATGAAAGAAGACTTTTACGTAGGCATTATGAGAGGGAAGAAGAGATGCACTAGTGCCAACTGATGCATACAACAAACAAATAAATAACACTAGCAAAGCTGTTGCAATAACCTTCTGAGAAAAAGTAGATAACCACTTATTAATAAAGGGTAGGAAAATAAGCAAAGCAAAAAACGCCGGACAAATTGCGATGAAGCTTACAATTACAGATAGAGGAATGATTACAAGTGATATGAAATTATCAAAGCCAAAAAGTACCATTACCACAGTCGCAGTAAGCAGCGCTGTAGTGTACCATATTTTAAAAGCCA
>JBBKWE010000011.1:0-3391 GCA_037968795.1 Ferruginibacter sp. | reverse complement strand
CTTCTAAGTAAGTAATAAAGGCGAATTTTTCTTCAGTTTTACACACTGTAAAAAGGACTATCAAAAAAATAGTCCTTTTGTTTTCAAACTAATTATCGTAATATTGCAATATAACAATACAAAAATGGGAATTACTAAAACAGAATTTTTTTCAGAGAGGCAAAACAAGATAGCCATGATGGCAAAGGCAATAGCGCACCCTGCAAGAATAGCCATTATAGAATACTTGCTTAGTGTAGATACCTGCATCTGTGGCGACATCGTAAATAAATTGCCCCTTGCACAGCCTACCATATCACAGCATTTGAAGGAACTTAAAAACGCCGGAATTATAAAAGGGCGCATCGAGGGGACAGCCATTTGCTACTGTATAAATAAGGCGGCGCTGGGAACCTTACAAAAATATTTTGAAGCTATTACAAATAAAATGACGAAGAAAGAAGGAGGTTGTTGCTAAAGCTTCCATTCAATTAAAAACAATAAAAAATTATAATCATGAAATTATCAGAATTAAAAAACAGTCTTGTACACATGCAAGAATTATTGTTTGTAAAAGAAAATGGAACAACTGTACCAAAGCATTTTCATGTGACCGAGGTAGGTACAATTACAAAAAACTTTATAGACTGTGGTGGCACCTTGCGCACAGAGGAAGTTATAAACCTGCAGCTATGGAATGCAAATGATACCGATCATAGGCTAGAAGCACAGAAATTACTAAAAATTCTAAATCTTGCCGAACAGAAACTCGGCATGAAAAATGAAGAAATAGAGGTAGAATATCAGGGAGAAAGTATAGAAAAACTAGGCCTGGAACTTAGAAATGGTCAATTTGTTTTAACCAACAAACAAACCGCTTGCCTCGCTATGGAGCTTTGTTGTGCTCCAAAAATAGAAACTGTAGAAGCTACAAGTTGCACGCCAGGTGGAGGCTGTTGCTAAAATCATCTCTTCAGATGGATATTCGAAATATAGACAAAGACTGCTATAGAGAAGTAGCTCAAATTTATTTACAAGGCATAAGTACAGGTATAGCCACTTTTCAAACTACTGTCGCAGACTGGGAAGCCTGGGATAGCGCACATCTTCCATGCTGTAGAACGGCCACTTTTGAAGATAACATTATGGTGGGTTGGGCGGCCCTCTCTCCTGTTTCTTCCCGGCCGGTATATGCAGGTGTAGCTGAGGTAAGCGTTTACATTGCAGAAAAATTCAGAGAAAAAGGTTGGGGACAAAAGATACTATTGCACCTGATAGAGCAAAGCGAAAAAGCTGGAATATGGACGCTACAGGCGGGTATCTTTCGTGAGAATAAAAATAGCATTGCTTTGCATAAAAAATGCGGGTTCCGGATAATAGGTTTCAGGGAAAAAGTAGGATGCCTGCACGGCGTATGGAAAGATAATGTAATGTTGGAACGTCGAAGTAAGTTGGTGGGTCAGTCTTAGTAAGAAAGAAAGAAGGCAGCCACTTCCAGGCAATCTGCTATAGAAGTTTTGTCTGGTAATTCTTACCTGCTAAAATGCCCTACATTTGTACCCAAAGTTAGAAAAGAAATTTATATGGCATTGTTCAAAAAACTCTTTGGTAAAAAAGAGCAACAGGAAACGGTAGATGAAGGCTTGCAGAAGACCAGAGAAGGTTTTTTAGGAAAACTAAGCAAGGCTATCGTGGGTAAGAGTACAGTAGATGATGAAGTGCTTGACAACCTTGAAGAAGCCCTTGTAGCAGCTGATATTGGAGTAACTACCACAGTAAAGATTATTGAGAAGCTGGAGGCAAGAGTGGCCAAAGATAAATATGTGAACACTGCAGACCTGCACAATATTCTGAAAAAGGAAATAGAAGAAATGCTCGTTTCTGCTCCTCAAGATGATTCTTATGTAAACTATGCCCTACCCTGGGATCACAAGCCGCATGTAATACTAGTTGTAGGCGTAAATGGTGTGGGCAAGACAACCACCATAGGAAAACTAGCCTATAACTTTAAAGCCGCCGGCCACAAAGTGGTACTAGGCGCTGCAGATACTTTTCGTGCAGCTGCGGTAGACCAACTAACTATTTGGAGTGAGCGTACCGGTGTAGATATAGTAAAAAAAGAAATGGGTAGCGATCCCGCCAGTGTAGCTTTTGATACGGTAAAAAGTGGAATGGCCAAAGAAGCGGACGTAATCATTATAGATACGGCTGGTCGTTTGCATAATAAGCTGCACCTGATGGACGAGCTTAGCAAAATAAAAAAGGTGATACAGAAAAGTATTCCCGCCGCCCCACACGAAGTGCTCCTGGTCCTTGATGGAAGTACCGGACAAAATGCTCTGGAACAGGCCAAACAATTTACCGCAGCCACAGAAGTAACTGCGCTTGCCGTAACCAAACTTGATGGAACCGCAAAAGGTGGCGTTGTACTAGCGATAGCCAATGAATTTAAAATCCCCGTAAAGTTTATAGGCGTGGGCGAGAAAGCTACAGACTTACTCATATTTGATAAGCAACAATTTGTAAATGGAATGTTTGAGCAGTTGTAAAGGTTGTAATACAAACTCAGAAATAAGAAAACCCTCCAAAGAATTGAAGGGTTTTTTTACCAAAACTAACTGCTTATGAGAAAAATCTTTCAATGATTTTCATTTGCTCCGTTAAGTTACGAGAATATATACATAGAAGTTCTAAAAAGAGGTTTATTTTACAAAAAATTACTAATGTAGGTTAGATAAGCTCTCCAGGACTTAAATTTCATCACTGTCTGGCTTTTGACCTCTTCACTGACCGTGAAACTGTAAATTTATATATACTTTTCATACTCCGTTATCTTTTTCAGCAATCTTTGTTCTAGAAACGAATTTGCACCTTTTAAATGCTCCATTATTTGAATTGCTTCCTGCCTGTAACTTTCTTTTTTTGAACTGCTCCAATGTGACGGCGGCGACTGTAGATTTGTAATTCTATCAGCCAATTTAACTGCCCACACTTCTTTTGATAATGCCTTTATTCTATTTAGGCTATCAAGCATTCTTTCAGACTTGGGCAAATTGTTATTTTTTGTCAAAGCAGAAACACCTTGAGCAACGGCCGTCCCAAATTCTTTTTCAATTTCATCAAAGCTTGCAGAAGTATCTTCTAAAGTATCGTGAAGCAAAGCCAGGCGAATCGCAAAGTCTAATTTGAAGTCAGCCGCATGCTGATATGCTATCAATATTTCCATGGCTACATTGCTAATATGAACAACATAGGGTAAGTTTGTACCAGGAATCGTTTGATTCTCTTCTGAATGCTTTTCAGCTGCAAATTTTATGACCTGCTGATAAATTGCTTGTATTTCCATAGTTCGTTTTTTGTTACCTGTAGGAGCCTAGCCGCTTGGGGTATTTTGCGAATCTAATTCATTCTT
>JBBKWE010000010.1:0-5747 GCA_037968795.1 Ferruginibacter sp. | reverse complement strand
TATTAATAGTATTATATATTGCTAAAAGTTTTTTTCTAAAGTTTTCCACATTCTGTTTTGTTATTACAGCTTGGGGTTAATAATTGGAAATTAACTATTTACGAAGAATTCCTCCGTCTCTAGCGCAGAAAATGTAACCCAGCAATGTGCGGCTGTTTCTATGCTGCACCTAATGTTGCAAGAAAAGGAAAAACGGTTGCTAATAATTAGAGTTGCCGCATGCACAGTTGCAGACAGAAATAATATTGGTTGCATATAAACCTATGGGGTTTCAAAAACCTTCTAAGAATTACCCCAAAACCAAAACCTTTCACTTCAGCATCGCAACCCATAAAAATGGCCGGCACGGTAGAAACCGTCCGACCAATAAATCAACCATCTAAACAAAACTAAATTTGTGTATCCTGATTAAAGGATAGTGATATCTTTTTTTACCGCTTTAGCTATTTCTCGCTTTGGCAGGCTCAGGTGCAATACACCGTTCTCGTATTTTGCACTTATATTTTCTGATTCTATCTTTTCGTCTATTGTGAAACTGCGACTAAATGAACGCTTACTAAATTCTCTTCTTATCACCTTTTCATCTTCTTTCTTTTCTTCCTCCTGCTTCTGAGCGCTTATGGTGAGCACATTATTCTCAAGATTTACTTTAAAATCTTCTTTGCTCATTCCTGCGGCTATAAGTTCTACTTCGTACGAATCAGGCGTATCAATAATATTTACCGGGGGAAAATGAAGAACATCCTCTCTCAGGCTTTTCCCAACTGCGGTAGGAAAATCATTGAAAAAATCTTTTACAAATCCATCAAATGATTTGCTCATTGGGTTGTGCACTTTTACATGTGTCATAGTATAAAATTTTAGTTGTTTTTATTTTATACACACTATGATTCAAATTATAGTCCAATTTGCTTTTTCATCAAAAATTACATATTTCGTAAGACAGAATGGCAAAAATATATCTTTTAAAAGACACAATGTCGTTTTTCTGTTATTCTTGTAATTTCATTCTCTTATTAATAATCTTAAAAGAAGTAATTTTGTTCAACAAAAATTAAAAAAATATGTATCCAGAACAAATAGTACTTCCTATGAAGGAAGAGCTTACCGATAATGGCTTCGAAGAATTGTTGCAAGCTTCTGATGTAGAAGCCCTTATGGCAAAGAAAGGCACTGCCTTAGTGATGGTGAATTCCGTTTGCGGCTGTAGTGCCGGCACAGCAAGACCGGGTGTATTGCACGCAGTCACCTCAGCGGGTGTAAAACCAGACCATATCATGACTACTTTCGCCGGTTTTGATGTAGAAGCGGTGAACAAGCTTAGAGAGCACATGCAGCCTTACCCGCCTTCTTCACCCGCCATAGCTTTGTTTAAAGATGGGAATCTTGTGCATTTTATAGAGCGTCACAATATAGAAGGTCGTAGCGCTCAGATGATATCTGATAATCTTACAGCAGCTTTTGAGCAGTATTGTACACCTGCATAAATAGAGAGTTCAACTAATTGATTGTAAAGCAAGACAACTTTCTATGAAAGATAGTCTTGCTTTATGTATTTTTATACTTTTACTTATAACAATTGCGATCAAATGTATCCAAATTTATATTACGTATTTCAAGATTGGTTTGGTGTCGAGTGGCCAGTTTTAAAAGTACTCAACACATTTGGACTCATGGTAGCGCTTTCCTTTGTAGCGGCTGCATGGGTTATAACCAGTGAATTTAAACGCAAGGAGAAGCAAGGATTGCTGCACCCGCGAGAAGAAATAGTGGTAGTAGGAAGACCAGCTTCCATCTGGGAATTGTTTATTAATGCCTTTGTAGGATTCTTGTTTGGCTACAAGATAATAGGGTTACTTTTTTTCCGAACAGAAGACATTAATCCGCAGGAATACCTCTTTAGTAGTGCAGGAAGTATAGTGGGCGGACTGGTTATAGCACTTACGCTGGCTGGCATAAAATGGTATGATAGAAATAAGCAGAAGCTGAAAACTCCGGAGCGTAGAACAGTTCGTATTTGGCCCCACGACAGGGTAGGAGATATCGTCATTCTGGCGCTCGTTTTTGGTATCCTTGGTTCCAAGTTATTTGATAACCTGGAACACTGGGACAAATTTATGGCAGACCCCATCGGAAGTCTTTTGGAGCCCGCGGGACTTACCTTCTACGGAGGGCTTATTGTGGCAGCTATTGCTATTATCTGGTTTGCTTATAAAAAAGGAATAAACATAAGGCACCTCGTAGATTCTGCTGCCCCGGCCATTATGATAGCCTACGCAGTAGGAAGGCTGGGCTGTCAGATAGCAGGTGATGGAGATTGGGGTGTATTTAATAGCGCTTACGACAGCGATCCCCAAGGTAATCTCTCCCGCGTAGAGAAAGGAACCTTTGAGCAAAAGCTTTTGGCAGATTCTTCCTACTATACTCTGGGTAAAGTGAAAGAAGCCAATGGGGACTTCACCAGGGTTACAGACCGCGCCTACGGTACAATTGAAAAGGTTCCTAGCTTGTATGTGCCAGGAGCTTCGTTTTTGCCAAAATGGTTTTTTGCCTATAGTTTCCCTCAGAATGTAAATGATGACGGCGTTGTAATACCAGGAAACACAGAAGACCACAATAGAGTATTACCACATCCGGTTTTGCCTACATCGCTTTGGGAAACGGTCATTTGCGGTCTTATGTTTGTCTTTATGTGGGCTATGCGCAGGAAGATAAAGATACCGCTCATGATGTTTAGTATCTATCTTGTTCTCAACGGTGCTGAAAGGTTTTTTATAGAAACCATCCGGGTAAATAAAACTTATGACACAGGAGGTGTTACACTCTCGCAAGCAGAGATAATTGCCATTTGCCTGGTCATTGCGGGCTTACTTCTCGCAGTATTTGCTTATTTTACCAGAGATAAAAAAATAGCCGGTACATAGTTGTTTTGTGCCAATGTATTATTCATCTTCAAAAAAAGATTTTATGCCCTCATTCGATTTTTCCAGTAAAGTAGATTTGCAAACACTGGACAATGCCGTAAACGTTGTAAAAAAAGAAATTACCAATCGTTTTGATTTTAAAGGCGCTCACGTAGTGCTTGACCTTAATAAGAAAGATTTTGTGCTGAATGTAGAAGCAGACAGCGAAATGAAGCTGGACCAGATTCGTGATGTGCTCATAAGTCGTAGCATGAAGCAAGGACTGGCTGCAGAGATTTACGATTTTTCTAAAGAGGCTTTCCAAAGCGGAAAGGTGGTAAAGCAAACCGTAACTGTACGAAACGGTATAAAGCAGGAAGATGCAAAAAAAATTGTAAAGCTAATTAAAGATAGCGGTGCAAAAGTGCAGGCAGCCATTATGGACGACATAATCCGAGTGACGGGCAAAAAGATAGACGACCTGCAAACTGTAATACAAGACAGCAAAGGCTGGAGCACGGGCATAGCACTCAATGTGGTAAATATGAAGAGCTAGCATCTCAATTTAAAATAAGCGTAGAGAAGCTGCATTTCGTATCAATTAAATATGTACTTTTGCAACCTTAATAAAAAAAATACGGTCGTAAATCGTATTGTAAAACAGAAATTATGAGAAAAGATATTCATCCAACCAGTTACCGTCCTGTAGTTTTTAAGGATATGAGTAATGGTACTACCTTCCTTAGCCGCAGTACTGCAGAGAGCAGTGAGACTGTAGTTTTTGAAGAAGATGGCCAGGAATACCCGGTTATAAAGCTGGAGATTTCAAACACGAGTCATCCATTCTATACTGGTAAAAATGTACTGGTAGATACTGCAGGTCGTATCGATAAGTTTAATAAGCGTTTCGGAAAGCGTACTACGCCTACTACTACAGCTAAGTAAGTTTTTAGTTTAAAGTTCTATTGTCCCTCACAATTGATAAGATTGTGGGGGATTTTTTTATGCTATTGAAAGGAGAGTTTAAATCTGCAGATGGGTATGGATAAAATTTTTATAGGGTTTTACAAGGTTGTCAAACTTTTTGACATCCCTTTTATATCTAAATCTTATCAAAGGTTGACAACCTTTAATAATTTTAAATGCACCTTTGCTGACTCCAAAGTGACTGGCAATTTAGTATTATTGCATATACGATGAATTCTTTAAATATAAATAGCAAGTACCTGCACTGGGAAGCCAGGCATCCAAAGCGCAACAAAGTGCTTTACCACATCATCTATTGGACTATTGGAAATCTTGTTCTCATTGCACTCTTATATATTCAAACACTTTATGTAAACACACGTTTCGAGCTTTTTCAAGAGGTATCTTTTCTTCCCTTTGTAATTATTGCATTGGTTATGGGTTTCATGTACGGCTTCTTTCATGGATTGATGGAGTATTACATTGACCGGGGATTGCTGCGTGAAAAATCGATGGGAAAGGTTATTGCTTTTAAGTTTGTTTTTTCTCTGGTTCTACTCATCGTACTATACAAAATTCTGCGCTATGGTATTTTTAATCTTCTTATTGCTCCGCTATTTTTTGATGGAATTTCTCCCATGACCACAGATACCTGGCGACACTTTTTCGTGCAATTGTTCATTTTTTATTCCTTTCTCAATGTAGGAATCTCCTTTATTTCGCAGGTGAATAAAAAATTTGGCCCCGGTGTGCTACTGCCTCTTATGCTGGGGAAGTACCGGCATCCTAGAGTAGAAGAAAAGGTATTTATGTTTATGGACCTTAAGTCTTCTACTACAATTGCTGAATCTCTGGGGCACTTGAAGTATAGTGCCTTTATTCGTGATAGTTTTGATGATATAAACAGTGTGCTCAGAGCTTACAATACTCAAGTGTACCAGTATGTGGGGGACGAGATTGTACTCACCTGGAGTATAAAAGATGGGATAGACAACATGGCTTGTATTCGCTTCTTCTTTGCCACCAAACTGGCCTTTCAACGGAGAGAAAAATACTATCTGGAGAATTATGGCCTGCTCCCCGTTTTTAAAGCCGGCCTGCACCTGGGACCAGTAACGGCAGTAGAAATAGGGGATATAAAAAGAGACATCGCCTATCATGGGGATACCATAAATACAGCTAGCCGCATTCAGGATATGTGCAATGACTTTGATAAGCAGTTGTTGGCTTCATCTGATCTTATACTTGCCTGTAATCCTCACCATAGATATGCGGTAGAAGACCTTGGTAGTATTCTGCTCAAAGGAAAGACCCAGGGTATAGGAATTGTAAGCTTACACGATGAGCATCACCCATCTCCATTTATCGATCGTTGATCTCTTATTTTTTTCTTTCCTAATGTAAATCTATAGGATAGATTGCTTGTAATCCAGAGATGGGAAACACCGTTTTCAGGCCGCCCTTTTATCATTGTACTTAACTCTAGACTACTGCGCCCTGCCAGAGGCAAAGTATAGCCCAAGCCCACACCTCCATTGAAAAGAATACTTGGCTTATCATTTACTACCAGGGAGCCAGAATATTGATCTATAGCTACTCCAGCACTTGCTACAAAAAATAGATTCGTTTTTCTGATGTACAATAAGGTCCCAAGGTCTACTTCTGTATTGGTAAACTTGAGCGTTCCAGGATAAAGATTCTTCCTCGCAGAGGCTCCGTAGCGTGTGAGGCTGAATTGAAAGGACTGCCGTTTGCTTAGCGCATATCTTACATTAAGGTGTGAGCCAGCTGGCAGGTCACAATTAATATTAAAAGGGATCGACAGTAGAGATCCTGCACGGATGTTACAATCCTGTGCCTGAGATGATGGGCTGCAAG
>JBBKWE010000009.1:0-14759 GCA_037968795.1 Ferruginibacter sp. | reverse complement strand
CATAGCAGCCTGCGAGCAAATTATGGTCATTTTGATATAGAACAGCAAGGCGGAGGTCTCACAGGCGGTACACTTTTCCCAAGTGCAGGTAGTGTACAGAAAAACAGAACCTGGCTTGTGGCTCTAAAAAATGATTATAGTCTCGGTGGAAAACTTAAAGGAGAGACTAATTTTCAATCTTCTTACTTCAATTGGAATTATAGAGATAATAATAACTTTGGTAGCCCAGGCGCAGCAGTGCAGGCACCTAATGGTATTACGATTGCTACTGTAGGGCCTAATGATTATATTTTTGACGATGATGAGTTTACACAGCAATTGCAGCAGAAATTTTTTTACCAGGCGGGTAAGCATGCACTTAAAGCGGGCGTAGAATTTACCAGTTCAAATTTCTCTTTACTGGGAGGTGGTAATAGCAACGGTTACTATACCGTACGACTGACACAAAAGCAACTGGACAGTTTGAAAGCACTTAATCTCGGAGCAGCCTTCGACCTTAAAAATATTCCTGCCAATGTGGATGTAAGAGAATACAGGGTTGATCTGAGCAGTACTCGTTTTGGTGAAACTCAAAATGTTTTTAATATTTATGCAGAAGACAACTATGCTGTAAATGATCGGTTAAACCTGAGCCTTGGTTTGCGTTTTGATTATGATAATCTGAGTAAGGCAGGTGGTACAAAGGGCGACTGGAACAATTTAGGAGTGCGCACCAGCTTCAACTACAAAATAGATGATGTCAACATTATAAGAGGTGGTTATGCAAGAGTATATGACAAGATTAAATACTCTGTAACCAGCGATAATCTGCAATTCAGTAACAATTCTCCAAACTTTAAAAGGCAGTTGGCAGAACTACAACGCCTTGGAATATTAGATGCTGGTGCAGATCTGGATAGAATTACAAATGCAGGAAATTTAAAAGTGATTTACAATCTAGGAAATACTCCTGCATTCTTAAATGGTAAATCTTCTTCGGAATCACAGGGGAACAGAGCCAATCAAAGTAGTAATAATTTTAGAATAAAAAACCCTAATGGTTATCAGAATCCATATGCAGATCAGTTTACAGTAGGCTACCAGCGTAGGGTAAACGAGAGCACTATTTTCTATGTAGATGTACTGGCAAGTCTTACTAATAATTTGTTTAGAATAACCAATCTTAATACTGCTTCTTCTTATGTGCCTGATCCGGCAAATCCGGTAGTTCGTAGCCGGGCAGCCGCTAACCTTACAAGACCAACACCTATTGCGACTGATGCTAATGGGCAATTTGTAACCACTATAGGCGGTCAAACTTTTGGCGGTATAGCCCGTGATGTATTTATGACGGAAACAAAGGGTAAGGCGAGATATTACGCAGCTAATTTTGTGCTGCAAAAAGATAAAACTTTGTACGACAAGATTGCTTATCGTTTTTCATATAGTTTATCAGAGGTAAAGACTGATGCAGAAAGTATAAATTCAAGATCGTCAAATGCAAACCTTTGGGAAGATGATTACGGCTTTGGAGATAATGATCGCAGGCACGTAGTAAATGCCTTAGTTACCTGGTTTCCTGTAAAAAATCTAAGTCTTACCCCTACGATGCTTTTCCAGAGCGGACAGCCCATAAGCAGATATGCTGATGCAAGTAAGTTTGGTGGAAATGGTGATCTTAATGGTAATGGTGAAAATGCTTATGGGAATGCAGGGCCTGCAGATTATCAACCGGGAGAAACCCGTAATAATGATCGTCTGCCTTCTGCTACTACCTTTGATTTTAGTGCGAAATACAAAATCAAAATAAACGGCAAGCCATCGATAGAGATTTCTGCAGACATATATAACTTATTAAATACGGAAAACCTCACCGGCTTCAATGTGACTCGCGGAGCAAGTAACCAAGTGCAACTAGGTCCGGTAAGCAGCAATACTTTTGTAAAAAGAGCAGCAGCACCTCCACGTCAGTTCCAGTTCGGCGTGCGATATATTTGGTAAAAAATTATATACGATGATAAAATTATATGCCGGGTATGATTTTTTTATACCTGGCATATTTTGATTTTTCAGAGTTTCATAAAAAGCTCTATTCTCATCTTACTTTTATTAAACACAACATGAAAATAGATATTGACGATATAAAAGGAATGCAAGCTTATCTCCTAGGAAAAGGCTTGCTGAAAGCAGATGAGGTAATTACGCACATGGAAAAGCCTGGGGAAGGGAATATGAATTACACTTTGCGTGTGACTACCCCGGAGCGTAGTATGATTGTGAAGCAAGCCAATCCTTATGTGCAGAAGTATCCCCAAATTCCTGCGCCTCCGCAGCGAGCTTTATCTGAGGCTACCTTCTACTATACTGTGCAAAAGACTGAAGCTATAAAGGAAATAATGCCGCAAATTCTTGCGGTAGATAAAGTGAATTTTATTATTGTATTACAAGATTTGGGTACAGGAACAGACACCAGCGTTATATATAATAGGAAAGAAAATCTATCTCTGGAAGAAGTAAAGAAGCTATGCAATTATCTTTCTCTATTGCACAAGGAGTACATTCTTTCCTCAGATAATATCGATGAGCTTATGGCTAACAGAGCGCTTAGAAAGCTAAATCATGAGCACATTTTTCTTTATCCCTTATTAGAAGATAATGGCTTTGACCTGAATACAATACAGGAAGGTCTTTCCGCTGTTGCCTTGCCATACAAAAAGAATGATGCTTTAAAGGAAAAAGCTAGATTACTGGGTGAAAACTATATGAAAGATGGTTGCATATTGCTGCATGGAGATTTTTATCCGGGTAGCTGGATGCGCACCGCAGATGGAATAAAAGTGCTGGATCCGGAGTTTTGCTTTTATGGCAGTGCAGAGTTTGATACCGGGGTAATGAGAGCGCACCTTATGATGGCGGAGCAATCTGCAGATATAATTAATGCAATGGAAGCTAATTATAAACCTGGCATTAACTACGACCACAGTTTATCACTCGCTTACACCGGGATAGAGCTTATAAGAAGAATAATAGGACTTGCACAATTGCCTCTTTCGCTTTCCCTGCAAGAAAAAAAAGCTATGCTTGAAAAGGCATTGATATTATTAGAAATAAAATAAAAAAACATTATGGCAAAGAAAATTTGGTTTGACACAGATATTATGATAGGCTTACCAGAGCGGGCACCACGAGAAGTAGACGATGGAGTTACGCTTATAATGGCACTACGCCAGCCTGCGGTAGAGATCGTAGGCATAAGCGTGGTTACAGAAATTCATTTTGCTTATGATGTTACCAAAAAATTGCTTGGCTGGTACAATAAAACGGGCAAAGACATACCCGTGTACAAGGGATCTGATACCTGCCAGGATATGGGCGTAGAAACCGAAGGCAGCATGGCGCTGGCAGAAGCCTTACGCAAAGAAAAACTTTCAATCCTCGCACTGGGACCTAACACAAATATTGCTACCGTACTCCTAAACCACCCGGAACTAGCTTCGCAAATAGAGGAAATAGTTTTTTGCATAGGGCGCACAGAGGATTATACTTTTCGCCCGGGACTGGGGCATTATCCTGTAGGTGATTATAATTATATTAAGGACGAGAAAAGTATGGATGTAATTCTTGATACAAATATTCCATTAGTCTTTTCTGGTTTTGAGTGTAGTAAAGATGTGTTCCTTGGCCCCATAGATATTGATAGACTTAATAACGATTTTGAAAGTGATAAATGGGTATACGACCAGCTCATGCCGTGGATAGCCAGGGGTAAAGAACTCTTTGGTAGCGAAGGTTTCATTCCTTATGATACCACGCCACTTGGCTACTTTACGCACCCGGAGTATTTTGCCTACTACGATGATATTCCGGTACAGATAAATGTAAAACCAAATGACTGCCTGGAAACAGGCAGGGACCCACGAAAGGAAAGGCCATATGTAGAAGTGAGTTATAACTTTAAAACTAACCGGAAAGTCAAGTTTGCCTATCGCACATTATCCGGATTTGAAGAGATTGTAATCAATAGTTTGTTAGGAAGGGATTAAATTTTTAGTGTGCTGGTGTGATGGTGTGCTGATTTGAAATTATCTTCTAACATTTCAAATGCTCTGGAAGTGAATTTTGCATTTTGCAAAAACAAGGGGAAGAGGGTTTTCTTTATAAATATACAGCCTGCAATTTCAGATAATTTCTGAGACTGCAGGCTGTAGTTCATTAGCAAATTAGCGCACAACATTATCAGCACATTCTCCCTATTCTTTATTTAATTCACTATAGCTTTTTATCTTATTATAAAGCGTCTTCCTGTCTATATTTAAGATTTCCGCGGCTTTCGTTTTATTGAACTTCACTTCTTTAAGCACTGCAAGTATAGCGTCATACTCTGCTTTGGAAGCAGAAGACTTAAGATCGTAGCTGGGAGCATTGCTGGAATTAGGTGCATCAGTTCTGCCTTCAGTATTTGTTTTTTTACTGGATAGGTTTGCCGGAGAAACCGCAGGGTTTATTATTTCCCAAGGCAGCGTATCAGAATTTATTTTTCCTTCTGCAGTAAGCAATACACTTCTTCGGACTACATTTCTAAACTCTCGCAGATTACCCGGCCAGCTATAGTTTACAAACATTTCCATCACATCCGGCTCAAAACCTTCCAGCGACTTATCTAACTCGGCCAATGACTTCTCTAGAAAGAATTGTGCGAAAAGAGGAATGTCTTTTGGCCTATCCCGTAGTGAAGGAAGGTTGATTGAAAATTCATTGAACCTATGATACAGGTCTTCCCGGAAATTTCCCTTTCTGTACGCATCTTGCAGGTTTTCGTTACTAGCCACAATTATTCTTACATCTACAGGCTTTTCATTATTGCCTCCCACTTTTTTATATTTTCTTTCCTGAATCACTCTCAGAAGTGAAGCTTGTATCTCAGCGCTAAGGTTGGCAACTTCATCTAAGAAAAGTGTACCACCATTTGCCAGTTCAAAATGCCCAGTCTTATCAGTAAGTGCTCCGGTAAATGCGCCTTTCACATGGCCAAACAATTCGCTTCCACTTAGTTCTTTACTTAGTGTGCCGCAGTCCATCGCTATAAAAGGCTTATCGCTGCGTTCGCTTTTATTGTGAATGGTTTTTGCTATTACTTCTTTGCCCGTGCCACTCTCACCATATAATATAATACTGTAAGCGGTAGGAGCCACAATATCTATTTGCTCATAAAGTTTTTTGGTTTTAGGATCTTTTCCTACAAGAAATTCACTAGAAAAACCTGAGTTGCCGCT
The DNA here is from genome assembly GCA_037968795.1 of Ferruginibacter sp. Lineage (GTDB taxonomy): Bacteria > Bacteroidota > Bacteroidia > Chitinophagales > Chitinophagaceae > Ferruginibacter. Next base: position 9,507 of record JBBKWE010000009.1, on the reverse strand, counting down.
TTTCGATTTTCCACCAGTCTTGCTTGCTTCCAGATCTACGATAGGATTGTGTTCTCGCCGGGGAGCATCTATAGCATCTGACAACACTTGTAATACTTCATCGGGAATAAGCGGCTTTGTAATGTAATCATAAGCCCCCATCTTAATAACGTCTACCGCTGTTTTTATATCTGAATACCCGGTAATAATAACCACTATTGTTTGCGGCGATTGCTTTTTTATTTCTGCCAATACGTCTTTTCCGTCTTTATCTCCCAGACGGAAATCACACAATACAATGTCACTTTTTTCTTCCTTGAATGTTGATAAACCTGTAGTTGCGGAGTGAGCAGTAGCAACATCATACCCATTTTTGGTTAGAAACCGAGAGAGCAAAGTACACATATCTAGGTCATCATCAATTATAAGTAGCTTTTTTGTCATAGTGCTTTTTGGTTTATCTCTTGGGTTAAAGTAGCATTTGTTGAGATATGTTCTTTAATTGGGGAATAAAAGTAAGAAATAAAAATTTACCAATTGATTATGTTTGCTAATGACTTGCATAAATGAAATAATTGTGACACAGCACTTTTTCAATAAGATTTTATTTTCAAAAATAATTTTTTTTGGCTCTCAGATTTTGGAACTCAATCCCACATTTCTGCTATTTTTCTGCCTTTATATTCAAAGTCTGAAAATACAGAACATATTGAAAGCAGAGTTTTGTTGTGATAGAATGACTTAGTAGATTTTCGAATCTAGCTCTAAAATAATCCCCGAAAGATTTCGGGGATTATTTCTCTAATTTTCTGTATTGTTTACTCTTTTATAAATTTCAAGTTTGTCTTTGATTCCCTTGTTATTACCTGAACGATATAGACGCCTGCATTCAATAGCGGGAGATCAATGACTAATTGTCCCTGCTGCTGCACTCTTTTGGTGAGAATAGTTTTTCCATTATTATCCACTATTCTCACGGTAGCCTCAGAAGGAACCCCGCTTATAGTAAGCTTGTTCTTCACAGGATTTGGAGAAATCGCAACGGAAACTCCTGCAGTTTTTGTGATTTTAACCACGTTGCTATAGCTCAGTTTGCCATCCACATCTATCATTTTTAACCTGTAGAAATAGGTGCCAGCCTGGTATAAATAGTCTTTTGCATTGTAGTAAGATTTGTTAAGGTTATTTTTTGCCAGTGCACTAGTAAGCACGCTGTAAATATTCCCGTCTTTGCTTTTTTCCAATTCATATTTTTCCACATTTACTTCATTTTCTGTAATCCATACCAGTTGTGCAATGCCATTATTTTCTGTACCGGTAAAGCTTATGAGTCGTAAGGGTAAAGTATTTCTCGCCGTGGTACTGGCAATTGCAAAAGGCGAGAAACTAGAAATTGCACCAGCAGTAGATACTGTGCCACTAGCAGGAGAACCGGTGGTGCCGCCATTACCTTCATTTACCCAAAGACTACCATTCCATCTCACCACCCGTAGCTCAGACTGATCTATTACTACTCCACTATGTTTTGCCTGATCGTGATATAAATTTACTGTCACATTAGAACTGCCATTTGTACGGTCAAGTGTCCAATATTCCAGACGACCAATATGGTCTATTCCTGCTGGTATAGCAGTTGTATCATAACCATCGTCGTGTGGGGAATTATGAAAATAATTTGCTGTAAAAACATCTGTAACAGAAGAAGGAGCAGAAATTGCTATAGGTGCCAGCGCAGTATCTTTCCCCACCGGGAATACAAAAGCGGTGTTGCCCACTTTATCGATAGGACCTTCTACAAAACTCTTATCTGAGCTTCCCATGTACGTAATGCCAGCGGGAATTATAAGTTTATTGGTTGCAGTAGCTATAATTCTGCCGCTATCTAGTTTTAGATTATTGCCTATCGTAAGGCTTTTTCCCAAACTAAGGGTGGCATTGCCTGATTTACTCATTATTACATTAGGTAGAGTAAAGGGTTGCGTACCTAATTGAGTGATCGTTCCATTTGCAGCAGAAACAAATTCTAACTTATTAGTAGTAATTGGCAGGGCTACGTTGCTGTTGAGGATAAAGTCTCCTCCGAAGTAGCTTGTATCGCCCACGGCTACATTCATTGCTCCATTACCTACTCTGTTATATTGCACATTGCCCAGATAAGTATTTCCGGTGTTCCCTGCAGTCGCATCAGAAAAAGCATTTGCTCCGTTAACAGTGTAGGAAGTGTTGCCCGTAAAGCAGTTGTTATTTATCGTTGTGTTCCAGCCACCTGTGTAACTGGCATCATCTTCTATTGTAACGTCACCTGTAATTTTATTGTCAATAGCATAAGCATAAACGCTACCCGAATAGCCGGTTATTGATAGGCTGTTTACCACAAGGGTGTCGTTTCTAACATTAAAAGCTAGCGTGCCTGTAGCGGCTATAGAACCGCCACCGGTAAGGTTTTTAATTTTTTGTATGTAAAAAATCGATGGTGAAGCCTGGGTATTGGTAATGTCTATTTTTCCTTGTATGCTGGTAACAGCAACATTGTTTCCAAAACTAAAATTTCCGCCAGCATTATTAGTAAAAGAAAAATTTCCACCAATAGTGCCGCCACTACCAGAAATATCAGTAATGCCAGCCGATGTTCTGTTAATGGTTAGGTTTCCCGCTACATTAATAGGGTCATTTGAAAAACTTACAGTGGCAGTGCCGGTCGCAACTACATTTACGTTACCATCATAAATATTGGTACTGCCGGCATTATCGGCATCAAGGAAGCTATTCGTTCCATTAATGGTATAAGAAACGTCCCCCATAAAATTGCTGTTTCTTATAGTTGTGCTCCAGCCACCTGTGTAACTGGCATCATCTTCTATTGTTACGTCACCTGTAATTTTATTGTCAAAAGCATAAGCATAAGCGCTGCCCGTATAGTCGGTTATAGATAGGCTGTTTACTACAAGGGTGTCATTTCTCACATTAAAACCCTTGGTCCCTGCAGCCATTATGGAACCGCCAGGGGTAAGGTTTTTAATTTTTTGTATGTAAAAAATAGATGGTGAAGTCTGGGTATTGGTAATGTCTATTTTTCCTTGTATACTGGTAACAGCAACACTGTTTCCAAAACTAAAATTTCCGCCAGCATTATTAGTAAAAGAAAAGTTTCCTCCGATCGTGCCTCCACTACCAGAAATATCAGTAATGCCACCACCGATTCTGTTAATAGTAAGGTTCCCCGTTACACTAATTGGTTCAGTTGAAAAACTTACAGTAGCAGTGCTTGTCGCAATTACACTTACATTACCATCATAAGTATTTGCACTTCCGGCATTATCAGCATCAAAGAAGCTGTTCGTACCATTAATGGTATAAGAAACATTCCCCATAAAGTTGTTGTTTCTAATGGTTGTGTTCCAACCACCCGTGTAACTGGCATCATCTTGTATTGTTACGTCACCTGTAATTTTATTGTCAAAAGCATAAGCATAAGCGCTGCCCGTATAGCCGGTTAGCGATAGGTTGTTTACAGTGAGGGTGTCATTTCTCATATTAAAACCCTTGGTCCCTGCAGCCGTTATGGAACCGCCAGGGGTAAGATTTTTTATCTTTTGTATGTAAAAAATAGATGGTATAGTCTGGGTATTCATAATGTCTATTTTTCCTTGTATGCTGGTAACAGCGGCATTGTTTCCAAAACTAAAATTTCCGCCAGCATTATTGGTAAAAGAAAAATTTCCGCCGATCGTGCCTCCACTACCTGAAATATCAGTAATGCCACCACCGGTTCTGTTAATAGTAAGGTTCCCCGTTACATTAATTGGTTCAGTTGAAAAACTTACAGTAGCAGTGCCTGTCGCAGTTACACTTACATTACCATCATAAGTATTTGCATTTCCGGCATTATCAGCATCAAAGAAGCTATTCGTACCATTAATGGTATAAGAGACGTCCCCCATAAAGTTGCTGTTTCTTATGGTTGTGTTATAACCTCCAGCGTAACTGGCCGCATCCTCTAGAGTGAGATCACCACTTATTGTATTGTCATAGAGTCGTGCATATTGTGAGCCGCCATACCCAGTAATGCTTAATGCAGTTACCTCTAGGTTGTTATTTTGCACCAAAAGACCCTTCGTATTTGTAGCTACTATAGAACCTCCCGTTGTGAGATTAGTTATCCCATATAAGTCAAAATCCTGCACATTAGATGTATGATTTACATTGATAGTACCATTGATCGTTGTAAGATTTGTTATATTTCCCATACTAAAAACACCTCCTACATTATTACTATATACAAAGTTGCCAGCTATAGAGGTTCCATTGTTAAACAATGTAGTTGTACCTTCTACAGTCCTGCTTATGGTAAGATTTCCTGCATAGGTAGAAGAAGATCCGCCTCCTAAAGTAAGCTGCGCACCTGAGGATATATTCCAGGTTACATTTCCATTATAGGTATTTGCAGTACTACTTAGGTCTGCCTCCCTATAATCTGAACCACCACCTATATTAAAAGTTACATTATCATTAAATGTGTTTCTTCTTACATATGCAATGTAACCTCCTGGAGATGTTGTAATATTAAAAACAATATCAGTAGTAGGGGAGGAATTAGATATGATAGCTCCAAAAAAATTAACGAACTGGTTAATAGTGTTTATAGTCATTGTATAACCATTTACATCAAGACTAGACCCATTAGCAAGAGTAATAGAATTTATCGTAACATTAGAGGCAAGTTTAGGCCAAACACCTCCTGTGCCGCCAGACGGTATAGTTACTACACTCGTTGCATTGGGCACAGTGCCACCCGTCCAGTTACCGGGAGTATCCCAGTCTGTATTTATACTGCCGGTCCAGGTTTGAGAATGGACAATAGAAAAAATGAAGATCGAAAGAATAGATATGTAAAACTTTTTCATTGATTAAAGATTTTTAATTTTTAGAAAAATTTTCAGTTTCTAATATAAGCTTTTTTTTATATTTCATGTATACCGCAGATACAGTATCTTTTCTTTCTTGTCAGTTAAATTTTTTTTGAAACTATATGCAATAATAATTTTTTACTGTTTTGAGGCAAATATTACTCATTCTGTTAGAGGGCGAGGCCTTGAACCAATGCAATTGCATTGGCAGGTTTATTGTTGCACCAGAAATTAGAATGCAATTTTTTCAAATGCCTCACATAGATGAAGTTTATAATAAACCATTGAGAATTCTCATTATAGATGATGAGAAAGATATTGGATACTTGCTAAGTACTTTACTTCTGAAGAAGAAAAATATAGAAACTTCTGTTGTAGACTGCCTAAAGGATGCTTCAACTGTCTTAGAAGATTTTAATCCAGAAATTATTTTTCTTGACAATCATCTGACTGACGGCATGGGTTTAGAATTTATCCCTTTTATAAAGAAGGCGTTGCCAGAAGCAAAAATCATAATGCTTACAGCGCACGACACCCAAAGTGATAGGATAAAGGCGCTTAGTGCGGGCGCTGACAAATTTATAGGCAAGCCTTTTACAAAGGAACTCATTTACAATGCAGTGGAAGAATTGCAAAACAGAGCATAGTCTGCGTTTTAACTCCGCACTTACATTTTTAACTGTACTATGAATGTTGTCCCTTTCCCTGGAGTGCTTTGCGCATGTATTTTACCGTTGTGGTTCAGAATAATGTTTTGTGTGTTTGTAAGCCCCAGTCCGGTGCCGTTTTGTTTACTGGTAAAGAAGGGCTCAAATAACTTATTCAATGTTTCTGTATCCATGCCACTACCATTATCCGTAAAACTAATTAGGCAATAATTGTTTTTTTCCTCAGTTTTTACGGAAAGAATACCTTTATTTTCTTCCATAGCTTCTATTGCATTTACAATTAAGTTTAGGAATGCTATTGTCATTTTTTCATGATCTAGTTCTATATCACAGATATTGGGATCGAAGTGTTTTTGAACTTGTACTTTCTTTAAGTCTAGTCTGTCTTTTGATAGCGTAAGAGCTTCATCAATTATTTCATTTAAAGAAATCTTTTTTTGAGAAAGCTCAGAAAATTTTGTAGCATAAAGTAGATTAGATATAAGCTCATTTATCCTCTTACTATTTCTATCTATCATATCCAACAGCATATTCTGCTCTTCTAAATCTCCATTAGTGTTTTCCTTTATCTGTTCTGCGGCTAAATTTATATTAGTAAGTGGGTTACGCACCTCATGTGCTATGGTGCGAGCTATACGTCCTGTTGAAGTGAACTTCTCCAAATTTTTAAGTTCTTTTATTTCTGTGTTTGCAGATTTGAGTTCCTCTACACGATCTTCTAATTGCCTCTTGTATTTCTCAGACTCATCAATTGCCTGCTGGCGCTCCCGGGAATTTTTTTTGTATAAAATAAGTGCAAGAACAACCAGTGCAAATGCAATTAGAAGAGAAATAAGAGTTATGACCTTAATAGCTTTTGAGAACCTATCTACTTTTTCTGCATTTGCATCCAGGGAAGACTGCTCATTATTTTCTAATTGTGAAATCAGGCTTGTAATCTGGCCGGCATACTGTGCATTGTAGCTTATTGTAAGGAGAGAATCCTGTATAAGAGAGCTCTTTTCTGTAGTACTTTCCAAAATATTAAAACCTTTTTGCAGCCTTGCAATCTTCGCTTTAAATTTGATTTGCAAGTTTGACAGTAATCTTTTTTGCTCAGTATTGATAGTTTTTACAGTTTGTAAGTCGGATAGCACAAGTGAAGTGGTGCTGTCAATGCTGTTAAATGCATTCTTCAATTTTGCTCTACCGGAAATAATGTAGCCATTGTAATTGTATTCTAACTCATAATTTAGAAATCTGAGATCATGTAATTTTTCCAAAAATGAGTGCGTTTTACCTACGCTATCATCTTGTTTTGCCAACTTCTGTGCATTGATATACAATAAAACATACGAGAAAAGCAGGAGGAAGATGGTAGAAGCAATGGCAACAAATTTAAGGTTTACATTTTTTGACCTGTTTTCCTTCATAATGTTTGAGATAGAAATAGAGTGATAAATTTATTTTAAACTTTAATTTATTTACTATGATATTCAATAAACAATAAAGGATGACCGGGACTTTATTCTTTGGGAAATAAAAAGTAGACGATGATGCATTCTCATATATCATTCCAATAAATTATAAATATTCGTTCTTAAATATAGATATTGTATGGTGAAATTTATTATCCCATTTATTTGTCGTAATATGTAGTCTACATTTATTGTAGAATATGTTACACATTGTCATAGATATCTGCCATCTGAGCTGATAAGCGGACTTTGGCAGCATTTTCGCATAGATGTATTCTTCAATTACATAACAACAAAATTTAAAATTATGAGCGCAGGAAAATTATTAACAGGTGTACTAGTAGGAGCTGCAGCAGGAGCTGTACTTGGTTTATTATATGCTCCAGAGAGCGGCAAAAGCACTAGAAAAAAATTAGCTAAGAAAGGTGGAGACCTCGGCGATAGCGTGAAAAGCAAATTCAATGAATTAGGCGAGGCTTTGCAAGAGCGTTATGATTCTGTAAAAAAAGACGCAAAGAAGGCTATCAATAAAGGAAAGAATACTGCGGAACATGCTGCACAGGATGTAGAAGCAGAAGCGAGAGCTGCAATGAGCTAGAATAATTAATAAAAAATCTCAGCGACAATATACTTCATCATTACTATGGAAGAAGAAGAACTTAAAGAAGAGAATAACTTTAGTGGTCTCACTAAGACTGTTTTTGGTTATGTGGATACCCGACTAGATCTCCTAAAGCTTACAGCCGTAAATAAAATTGCAGATTCTGCAGCTGGTGTTGTATCCAGACTTGTAGCGTTTTCTATGATTTCTATCGCGGTAGTATTACTGTCCATAGGGGCTGCTATATATTTAGGAAAAGTCTATGGAGAGTTATATGTGGGCTTCTTCATTGTAGCCGGTGTTTTAATTGTCGCTGGGATATTATTTTATTTATTAAGAAAAGTGATGATAAAAGCGCCTGTATCCTCTATCATAATAAAAAAAGCCTTGAAATAATATGGGAATCACTATTACGAATAGGCTAGGCCAGGAAATGAAGCTTACTAGCAACAACGATTTGCAGAATGCCCTTGCGGAGTTGCAGGCCAAAAAAGAAATGCAGGAGCAGGCAATGAAGGATTATGTTTCTGGCATTAAAGACGATTTGAAACCGAAGAATCTTGTACGGTCTGCGGCCAGTAAACTCACCGGCTCAGCGGATGCTAAGGGTATGGCTTTAAAAATAGGAGGCACGCTTGCTGCTGCCTTTATTACCAAGAAAATAATATCCGGAACGCAAAAGAAAGTAGTAAAACATGAGGCAAAGCACCAAAAGCCCTCTATGCTTGGAGCCATGGTAAGAACTACCTTAATGGACATTGTCTTCTCTCATACAGACGAAATAAAAACAGTACTGCTGGCAGCGATAAAAAATCTTTTTGTAAACAAAGATACCCGCATTATTAAGGTAAAAACCAGCAAAGGCGTAAAGTCAAAAGCCGTAACATTAAAACCACGTTGATAGCGTGATAAAAGCATAAAATAAATTGCGAAAATCCTTATGCGTTTTTACCGGGTACGGGATAAATTTTTATATGTTTCAGAAAATTGGATTTATATCACTTATCTGAAAAGTAGTACTTTTCATTATTCCTTTCCACATTTTCGTAGCAAATGGCGCTCCATTCCCCGCGGTATGCATCTGATTTATAATAAAGTGGTATTTATCAAGCATTAAGCTATATAGTTATAGTGCAATAAGTAGGTACACTTTACTTTCATTTCTTTTTCCCCGGCAAAAAAATCGAATAGGTATGTATGATATGATATTAAATGATATTTTTTTTAAAGACTGGTATTCTCTCCTCAATATTACGGTGACTACTATCCTGGTGTATGTAGGAATAATTATTATCTTAAGGGTTTCTGGAAAGCGTACTTTATCTAAAATGAATGCCTTTGATTTCATAGTTACTGTAGCACTGGGCTCTTGCCTCGGCTCTATTGCTTTAACCACCGATATTCCAATCATAAATGGTTTATGGACAATAATTTTGCTGGTATCTCTGCAATATATTATCACTCTTTTATCAGCGAAATACCCACTATTTAAGAAAAAAATATCCAGTGATCCAACCTTGCTTTTCTTTCAGGGAGACTACCTGCACTCTGCTTTGCAAAAAGAAAGAATCACAAAAGAAGAAGTATTACAGACACTTAGAATGAAAGGTTATGATGATGTAAAATCAATAGAAGTAATAATCCTGGAGGCTACCGGCGACATTAGTGTTATAAAAAAGATAGAGAATATCTCTTCACCCGTGTATGAGCGTATAGAAAATGTTTAATAGTATTAAAGACGTTTTAAAATGACCTTAAATTAAGATGATCTAAAACGGCAACCCTATAGCTATATTTAAAACAAGATTTTCTCTTCTCCATGCCGCATTTCCAAAATTAAACTGATCAAGCACCCATCTTTGACCATCTGGCAAAAATGGCTTACGTAGAGGAAT
>JBBKWE010000008.1:0-13527 GCA_037968795.1 Ferruginibacter sp. | reverse complement strand
AGGTCGCTATCCAGAAAAGCGGTTTTTACGATAGCCTGGCAGTCATCAAAACTGCCTTCTATTTCTAGCGCGGTTATATTGTCTGCACAGGTAGTAAGTTGTTTTTCCTGCACGGCACTTACTTTTCCTTTGGGGTATAGAATGATTACTTCTATACCTTCCACATTTTCAAAACCATTGGCTACTGCGCCGCCGGTATCGCCAGAGGTGGCTACAAGGATTGTGTTTTTTTGCTTGCTGCCTTTATTAAAGAAGGAAAGGCATCTGCTCATAAATCTTGCGCCCACATCTTTAAAAGCCATGGTAGGACCGTGAAATAATTCCAGCGCAAAAATATTTTCTGAAATAGGTACGAGAGGGAAATCAAAGTCAATGGTTTCCTCTACTATTTTTTTCAAAACATCATCGGGCATATTGCTGCCTATGTATGGGCGCATTACTGCGAAGCCTAGTTCTACTTTGCTTATCGTTTTTATGTTTTGTAAAAGAGATGTATCTAATTGTGGCAGAACTTCCGGGAAGTACAATCCTTTATCCGGCGCTTGCCCCGTCTTACATGCGGTGGCAAAATCTACAAGAGGTGATTTATGGTTGCTACTATAATAATTCATCTACTCTGCATTTTTTAGTGTTACGCCCTCTGCATTTATTTTAGTCACATACACATTATTGTCAACGCCTAGTTTGTCAAAAGAGGATTTCATTTCTTTGCCCACCGCTTCTGCTATTGCCAGGCTTGGCGAAAGCATAAAAACAGATGGGCCAGAGCCGGATATGCCCCCGCCAATAGCGCCTGCAGCCAGGCAATTTGCTTTTAGAATAGCATAACCCGGGATGAGAATACTACGCAGCGGTTCTATAATGTGATCTTCTAAACTTCTGCCAATAAGCGGTAAATCGTTTTGAAGAATGCCCGCCACCAATCCTCCTATATTTCCCCACTGTTTAATTGCCGTTTTTAACGCCACTTCTTGTTTTAGAATAGCTCTTGCATCGGCAGTGCGCACTTCTATTTGCGGGTGTACTATACTTACAAATAAATTGGGTGCTGGCAGCGCTATTATATCCAAAGGAAAAATAGAACGTATCAAAGTAATGCCTCCATAAATGCATGGCGCAATATTGTCTGCATGCTTTACGCCGCTGGCAATTTTTTCCCCTTCCATGGCAAATTGTACGAGCTCTTCCTTGGAATATTTATTACCCAGCAAATGATTTGCTGCCACTACCACACCGGCCGCACTTGCTGCCGATGAGCCTATACCGCTTCCCGGCTTTATATGCTTCGTCATTTTTACTCTAAAACCTACTGTGCCATCCAGTTCCGAAAGCATAGCCAGAATAGGCGCACCGCCGACATTTTCTTCAGGGTTTGTAGGTAGATTGTAAACGGGGTCTGCTTCTATGATTACACCGGGTTCATCAGTGAGCTCTACTGTTATTTCATCATTTGGATTTTCCACAGCAAAGCCCAATATATCAAAACCACAAACCATATTGGCCACCGTTGCCGGCGCTAGTACCGTTACTTTTTTCATCGTTATTTATTATTGGCTCACCACTCTCATTATATCTGCAAATACACCGGCAGCGGTTACATCTGCCCCGGCACCAGCTCCTTTTATGACCATGGGTTGCTCGCAATATCGGTTTGTATAATACAATACAATATTGTCTTTGCCATAGAGGTGGTAAAAATCGTGGTCGCCTGGTATGTGCTGCAAGCCCACAGCAGTGCCAGTTTCGCTAAACTCGGCTACAAATTTAAGCTTGCAATTTTCGGCTTTTGCTTTTTCAAATAGTGCTTTAAAGTGCGCTTCGTGTACGAGCAATTCTTTATAGAAATCCTCTACAGAACCCTGCATACATGAGGCGGGGAGGAAAGTATCATTTATAATGTCTTCCATTTCAAGATGGTAGCCAGCCTCTCTGGCGAGGATCAGAATTTTTCGCATTACATCTACGCCGCCCAGGTCTAGCCTTGGGTCGGGCTCTGTATAACCTTCGTTTTGCGCCTGCTTTACTACCTCTGCAAATGTGCTTGTACCGTCATAGTTATTAAACACAAAGTTTAATGTTCCGCTAAGCACCGCTAGTATTTTATTCACCTTATCGCCACTTCTTACAAGATCGTTTACGGTGCCTATCACCGGCAGTGCTGCTCCCACATTTGTTTCAAACAAAAAAGAAGTATTATAAGATCTCGCCAGTTGTCTTAGTTTAATATATTTTTCATACTTATCGGAAGCGGCTATTTTATTACAAGCTACCACTGATATGCTTTTGCGAAACAAGCTACTATACATATTAGCTACATCTGCATTGCTGGTAATATCTACAAATACACAGTTTCGCAGGTTTAGATTTATTAGTTTTTCTGCAAGTACCCCTAAGGTTTGAGCTTCCCCATTTGCCAGCAATTCTTTCCAGTTAGTGAGGTCTATTCCATCAGCTTCAAAAACCATTTTCTTACTGTTTGAAAGGCCAATAACTGTTAGCTGCATATTAAGCTGCTCCAATAAGTAAGGGGTTTGATGCAGTATTTGGTTAATTAATTTGCCGCCTACATTACCTACTCCTATTACAAAAACATTCAATTGTTTTCTTACCTTTTCAAAAAAAGCTTCATGCAAAACATTCACCGCTTTTTTTACATCATTGGTCGTAATTACAGCAGAGATATTTCTTTCAGAAGATCCCTGGGCTATCGCTCTTATATTGATACCATTCTTGCCCAGTGCGCCAAACATTTGGCCGCTTATACCCTGGTGGCTTTTCATATCATCGCCTACTAGTGCAACGATAGATAAATCGTTCTCTATTGCAATAGGGTCTAGTCTGGAAGCTGCTATTTCTGTTTCAAAAGTTTCAAGTAATGCTTTCTCTGCAGTGGCGGCATCTTTAGAGTGTATACCTACACAAATAGAGTGCTCAGACGAACCTTGCGTAATGAGAATAACATTAATATTCTTGTTTGCTAAAGCCTCAAACAGCCGGCGGGAAAACCCTGGTATACCTACCATGCCGCTGCCTTCAAGGCTTACGAGGCATATATTGCTCAAGCTACTTATACCGCTTATTATATTGCGCTTATTCGAAACCTCATGTTGTATTACGGTACCAGGTGCCTGGGGGTCAAAAGTGTTTTTAATCCATAAAGGTATTTTCAGTTGCATAGCAGGCTGCAATGTAGGTGGGTAAATGACCTTTGCGCCAAAATGTGACAACTCCATTGCTTCCTGGTATGACAAGCGCTCCAGCGGACGAGCATTGGGCACCCATCTTGGGTCTGCAGTCATCATGCCACTTACATCGGTCCATATTTCAAGCGCTTCTGCATTAATAGCGGCCGCATATATTGCTGCTGTATAATCACTACCGCCTCTACCTAGTGTTGTAGTAATATCATTCTGTGTAGAAGCAATAAAACCGGGTGCTATGAAAATTTGGGTAGAATGAGATTGAATAGCATCTTGTATTTTTTGGTAGGTTACCGCAAAATTTACATTGGCATTTCCAAATAGATTGTCGGTTTTCAAAAGCTTCCTGGAGTCTAACCAGGTATGTTCTATTTTTAAAGTACTGAGGTATCCTGAAATAATTTTCGAAGACAAGAGTTCCCCATAACTTACAATTCTATCAAGGCTACGAACAGACAGTTCTCCAAGACGATATACGCCTTCGCAAACTCCTTCAAGTTCGTTGCAGGATTGCATGATAGTACTTAAGCAACTACTTTGATTGCTAGCCGGTAATAAAGATTGCACTGTTTCTATATGCCTTTGTTTTATTTTCGCCAGTACGGTTTCATAATCCCTATCTCCGGCTGCGGCTAGCTCTCCACAATTAATAAGTAGATCTGTAGTGCCACCCAGGGCAGAGACCACTACTATTTTTTGTTTGTCGCTTTCTTGTGCTATGATATCGCACACTAGTTTTATGTTATTGCTATTAGCTACAGAGGAGCCTCCAAACTTAAGTACTACCATAAAGGCAAATTATGTGTTTTGCAAAGAATAAAACACCTGTTTCCTATTAAAATATCAATCCTGAGTATAAAAACAAGTCTTCCTGCTTTTGGTCCGGTCTTCTTTTGCAGTCAGCAGAATTGTGAATCCGTCAAAAATACCTGATTATACCCGGCTTTGAATCGCATAAAAAACGCACTCCAAGTGAAGGGAGTACGCATCATATTTTTCCAAGTTCGTAGGCGAGTCTCTGCCCTTGGCTTGTAGCGCAGCCGCAGGACTCGCCGCATTTTTGTAGTGATGGTCAATCTCGCAACGGCGAGTCCTGCAAGCAGAGACTCGCCTGAGAAATTATATATAACATAAAAAAACGCACCCCAAATGAATGGAGTGCGCTTCTTATATCAAAATGAACATTATTTTCTGCCTTACTTAGGCATAAGTACACCGTCAATTACATGTGTAACTCCATTACTGCTTATAACGTCTGCGATGGTAACGGTAGCACCGTTAATCATTACTGTGCCATCCTTTACAGATACTTTTAGCTTTTGTCCCTGTACAGTTGTAAGCTCCTGTCCATCAGTAAGATCAGCAGCACGAAGTGCACCTGATACTACGTGGTAAGTAAGAATATTTGTAAGGTCTGCTTTCTTCTCAGGAGTCATAAGACTTGTAAGGGTAGCTTGATCTACTTTACCAAAAGCATCATTTGTAGGTGCGAATACAGTAAATGGACCTGTACCGCTAAGCGTACCACCAAGGTCTGCAGCAGTTACAGCCGCTACCAGAGTTGTATGATCTGCAGAACCTGCGGCATTTTCTACGATGTTTTTAGAAGGCACCATGTTGGCACCACCTACCATTACACCAGTTTCCTCAGGCATAGTAGTAGCCTCTGTGGTTTCGGTCATGGTGGTTTCGTCTGTTTTTGTGTCGTTACATGCAGTAAAGGCGATGGTTACCGCGGCAATAGCACATGCTGTAAAAATTTTCTTGTACATAGTTGTTTTTGTTTTATGTTTTTTAATTTGTAGTTCATTAACGTAAAACACTCTATATAAGTTTAGAGAATTAGCAATTTTTTTTGAAAGTGGCAGGCAGGAATGAATTTTCAGCGATGCAACTTAAATTTTACAGGTATTTTGGTATCGCAAAGTTGGTATTCCAATTGAGTTTCTTTGGAGAAGTTTGATCCGTGTTTATGAACGCACTAGCAGGCTCAATTTAGTTACAATGATCAACCCCGCCAGCAGAGACTCGGCTTGAAAACAATCAAGCAATCACAAATGCCGCGAATATCATTATATATAAGTTTGAAAAATTGAAATTTTTACCTCCAATTACCCCTTTTTTATACTTGAAAACACTAAATCGTTAAGAAATAAAATTATCTCAGACTCCTCCTTATTCTTACCAAAATCTGTAAGAGCAGGAAGGTTGTTCATAAAAAAGTTCTGAATATGCGCCATTTCTATAATCGTGGTGGCCAGGGATCTTGGATATTTATACTTAGGACTACATTCTAAAATAATATTCCCTATCACAGCACATAGGTCTTTGTAGGGTTTAAAAAATTGATGTTCATTATCTTCTTCCACTTGCTTTGTCAAATAGGCTTTCGATCCTTCTGATATTATTATTTGATGTAGCAAACTTTCATCTACATTACTTGTGTTTGGATCATCTTCTACCGTAGATGCCAGTAAATTTATTACCTTTTTTAACTTAACAATAGGGTCAGTGATATTATTAGTTTGAAAACTTATTTGGTATTCCAGCCAGCCCCAATACCAGGATATGATGTATACAAGTAGCAGGTGCTTATTTTCGAAGTACCTATATACGCCGGCTTCTGTAGAGCCTATGTCTTCTGCCAGTTTCTTAAACGTAAGGGACTCAAAACCATGTTGTGAAATCAGCTGAATACTATGCTTTATTATTTTCCTGCCCAGATCGGTAAGCTCAGGGTTACGAAGAAATAAATCCTCATTCATTTTTATTTGCAACTGTAATTTCATCTCTGTTTATATCTTGGTTTATTTCCGAAACAATGCTGCGAAGCTAGGAAAAAATATTTTACAATTATTTGTGGTAGTAATACTATCATTAAGAACAATACCCCTATCTTTGTTATTCAATTAAAATTAATATGAGCCAGATAAACGTTTTTAAAAACATAAAAAGCGACCTACCAGCCAGTATCGTGGTGTTTTTCGTAGCCGTTCCGCTATGTTTGGGAATTGCGCTAGCATCTGGTGCACCGTTATTTGCAGGTATTATTGCAGGTATAGTGGGTGGCATAGTGGTAGGAATAGCCAGTGGTTCCCCACTGGGAGTAAGTGGCCCGGCTGCAGGATTAGCAGTTATAGTCTTGACTTCCATCGCCGCACTGGAGGGTTCATGGGAAGCATTCTTAACTGCCGTTGTATTAGCAGGTATCTTTCAATTGATTCTGGGGTATGCCAAAGCAGGCTTTATAGCCTACTTCTTTCCATCATCGGTTATTAAAGGAATGCTCACAGGAATTGGACTTCTCATTATTCTCAAACAAATACCGCACGCCCTGGGTTGGGATAAAGATGCCATGGGCGACGACGCATTTTTTCAGGCAGATGGTCAAAATACTTTTACTGAAATTTTCAGAGCCTTTGATTTTATAACCCCGGGTGCGGTGCTTATAGGCGCAATTTCTCTGGCTATTCTTATATTGTGGGATAAAGTATTGAGCAAGAAAAGTAAAGTGTTTACTATTGTGAATGGACCACTGGTGGTAGTATTATTCGGCATTTTAATGTTTAACTTATACAATGGCGGAGTGCTTGATTTTAGTTTAAATGCTAAGCAAGTAGTAGCCGTACCAGTTCCTCATTCTATTTCAGATTTTTTTGGTCAATTTACTTTACCAGACTTTAAGGCACTGGGCAATTTTGAAGTTTGGAAAATTGCAATTGTGATAGCGATTGTAGCCAGCTTAGAGACATTGCTCTGCGTAGAAGCTACAGACAAAATGGATCCGGATAAAAGAATTACCCCAACAAATAGGGAGTTAAAAGCACAGGGATTGGGGAATCTTGTTTCAGGTTTAATAGGTGGGTTGCCGGTAACACAAGTAATTGTGAGGAGCTCTGCCAATATCGCTTTTGGCGGCAAAACAAAAATGTCTGCTATTCTTCACGGCGTGTTTTTATTGCTAAGTGCTATCACTATTGCCAGTATTTTAAACATGATACCACTGGCAAGTTTAGCAGCCATATTATTAATGGTGGGATACAAGCTGGCAAAACCCTCTTTATTTAAGGAAATGTATAAACTAGGTTGGGAGCAATTTGTACCGTTTACTGCTACGGTTGTGGCCATACTAGCTACTGATTTATTAAAGGGAATTACAGTAGGAATTCTTTTTGGAATTTTCTATACCCTGCGCCATAGTTATCGCAATTCTCATCATATAAAGGATACAGAAAAAACTGAAAATGGGCAAGAAGTACATCATCTTGAACTGGCTCAGGAAGTGTCGTTTTTTAATAAAGCCAGTGTAATGAGAGTGCTGGATGCAATCCCTGCTGACTCTAAAGTAATTGTGGATTTCTCAAAATCAAAATCTGTTGCTCATGATGTTCTGGAGTTAATTAAAGATTATGAAACCAATGCAAAGACAAAAAATATTGAAGTGGAGAAAATTAATTATAAAGGGTAAATTAAAAAGTTTAGATAAAACAGTAATAAACGATAATCAATTGTATAACAGTAAATAATAAATAATGAAGACATTAACGAAAGAAATGCAAGATGCAATAAGTCCAAAAAGGGCGTTAGAACTTTTAAAGGAAGGCAATAAAAGATTTGTAAGCAACTTAAAGGTAAATCGCAATTTGCTACAACAGGCCAATGAAACCTCAGATGGACAACATCCGTTTGCCGTAATCCTTAGCTGCATAGACAGTCGCACTTCTGCGGAGTTAATTTTTGACCAGGGACTGGGAGATATTTTTAGTGTTCGTATAGCTGGGAACATCATAAATGAAGATATACTAGGCAGTATGGAATTTGGCTGCAAAGTGGCTGGCTCTAAGATTATAGTAGTGCTAGGTCACACAAAATGTGGTGCTGTAAAAGGGGCTTGCGATCACGTAGAAATGGGCAACCTCACAGCATTGCTGTCTAAAATAAAGCCAGCAGTGGAAGAGGAACAAAGTACAAAAGAAGATCGCACTTCTGCTAATGGGGACTTCGTAGAAAAAGTTTCTACCATAAATGTAAAGAGAACTGTAAAAGGAATTATGGATAGCAGTCCTATTCTAAAAGAAATGATAGAGAAAGGTGAAATAGGAATTGTAGGGGGCACGCATGACATTGCAACAGGCGAAGTAACTTTTTACGAAGACACAGTAAATTCAGGTTCTTAATTACAAGTTAGAAAGCAGGCCTCTGTTTTTGGCTTTGATCGCCGATACAGAACACTTCGCATTTTCAGGTTCTCAGGCGGGTCTCTGCCCGTGGCTATGTGTACAGTTGCAGGACTCGCCGCATTATCACTGTAAAGTTCAATCTTTTTACGCCTCAGCTGTTTGCATAGTGCGAACCGCTGAGGCTTTTTAGATTCTCAGACAACTTTTGCCCGCACCATAGAAAGCAAGCTAGGTTCTTGGGCGAGTCTCTGCCCGTGGCTTTGTGCACAGCCGCAAGACTCGCCGCTTTTTGAGCATTAAGGCCTGCTCATGCAACGACGAGTCCTGCAAGCAGAGACTCGCCTATGAAATAAATTCATCAGCCAATAAAAGCTTACTCAAAAATAATCTGCTCCCGCGCCACAACCCCGGCAAAGCGTGCTTCCAATATATAATGCGTGCCGCTGGTAAATGATTGTGTGGTAGAAAAACTGATCAAACTGGTATTTCCTCTGAAACGATTATAATATAATTTTGCGCCCAGTACATCATAAATTGTAATGTCTACCTCATCTGTAGCACGCTCCAGAAACTTTACGTTTATTCTGTTATTGCGAACCGGATTTGGATATACAGATATAAGTTGTTGGCCGCTAGCTGCTCTCAGCTGCAGTACGTCAGAGTATTTGGTAGCACCGGAATTGAGCGTTCCGTTTATCCTGTAAAATACCTTCGTGATGTTTATCTCGTGGGTATAGTCATAGTTATCTATCGGTTTCTGGCTCGTCTGGTTTATAGTTCTTACCGCCGTATAGTTCTGGCCGTCGGTGCTGTATTCCACCACAAACTTGCTGTAGTTATTATTATTTTCTACCACGAAATGCAGCACAGATCTTCCGTCGTAGTACTGCCCGGTAAGCGTGATAGCTTCGATGGGCAATATAGCAGGATTAAAGATGGGCAACTTTGTAAAATTACTTCCCAATACGTTTTGCGCTTCTGCCTGCGTGAGGCATAGCCAGTCTTGCATCACTGTGCTGTACAATTGCCTGAAATCATATTGCATAGATACCTGGCTATTTACCGTAGCTGTAGCTGGAATATTGGCAGAAACTCCCAGTACGCCGGCACTAAGCCCGGCACCAAAGAACATGACAGGAGCTGCCACACCGTGGTCTGTTCCTTTACTCGCGTTCTCTATAATACGGCGACCAAATTCACTGTAGGTCATACCGGTTACAAGCTCTGCCTTTCCCATCCTGCCAATATCATCCTGAAATGCGGCTATAGCTTTACTCAAAATAGAAAGAATATTTGCATGGTAACCCGAGGCGGTGTTACCTGCTATTACCTGGTCATTGTGGGTATCGTGCGTATTAGGATGGTTTACAATATAAACCGGCGTTTTAAGCCCTCCACCTATAAGCCTTGCGACGATCTTAAGCTGGTCTGCCAGGGAATTTCCGCTAGCGGGATAGTTGGGCGATAAAGTAGCTTGAGCATTGTAAGCCGCTTGCAAACTGTTCCTGTATGCGTTGCTTTGATCTTTCATCAACCTTAAGAAAGTGAGCTCCCGGCCATAATCATTATTAGGTGCTGGTCCTGTGGTCTCATTTATTACCTGCAGCAGTGCATTAGGGTCACTCACATTATAGCCCATATTTATACTAGGCCCTTGAAGCGAAAAAGGAGAAGTACTTCCTATCTGTACCGCCACTGGGTCAGGCATTTGCACATTGGGATAATCTGCAGGGAAGTTAGGGTAGTTCGTATCCAATGTACGGCCCAACCAGCCAGTATCTAAGTTTTCATTGCTGGCAGACCCGGAGAACCAGATGTCCGTAGCCCTGAAGTGGCTGTAGCTGGGGTTGGGATAACTTACCCCTTGTACTATTACCATTTTGCCATCGTCGTACAACCCTCTCAATTCATTCATGGCAGGATGCATGCCGGTATTGGCATTGCCAGTAAGCGGAAGTATAGCGGCCTCAGGTAATTTTATGGTCGGCCGTGCATTGGCCAGATTAGTATATTGGTCCCTCGGTATAATGGTATTCAAGCCATCGTTTCCTCCATTCATTTGCACAATGACCAATACCCTGCCGCACCCGTAAGCGGTCTGTGCTAGTTTGTCAAAGAGAGAATTGCCTGTGCTCGTATTGGCGTATACACTCAGCCCATTGAGGAGCAACGGTGCTGCAGCCAGGGAAGTGGTTTTTAAGAATGTACTCCGTTTCATATCCTAAGTATTAAAATTTGGTAACTGCGCTGTTTATTTTTGATAGACCTGTGAAAATAAAACCTGCTATTTCTTTTGTGTTTATAGAAAAAAAATTCAAAGTAGACTTACATCAACTGATATTCTGCCAATTGCGTAAGCGTAAGTATAAGATTCTTTAACCTTGTACTTACAGCAGAAGTATTAGCAGTGTTGGGATTAGCTATGTAAGTATCCCAGGCGGTCTGCCAATATGAAGTATTTGTTTGCCCGCTTAGCAAAGTTTGTTGGATAAATATATTTTTCTGCGCCGTGTCCAGATCTACCGGTAGCAGGAATTGAACACATACATTCATAAAATTTGTGGTGTCCCTTATAGTTGCATTATCCCACTGCTTTGCAAAAGCAATTGGGTCTATTTGTATGCGGGTAGTAAGCGAACTATAAGTAAGGTTAAAGCCATTGGCAATATCATTGATAAACTTTGATCTTTTTTGAATCGTATTGCTATTGATCCAGTACTCATAAAAAGCAGGGGTTTGGTAATAGGCTACCCAGCCGCTCACATTAGGAACACGACCCATTTTCTGCTCCATGGGAAAACATACACTGTTGTTGAAGTAATTCCAGACTTTGTACTGCGCATCATAGTTTGTAGGAACACTCACATTCGTATTTATCTGAAAACTGCGGAGTGATTCTATCACAAAATCTACGGGAGATTTTATCATTACCCCACGGTTAGCCATATCAAAGAAGTGCTCGCTCTTTAGCAATTGTTTAAGCGCTGGTAAGATGTCCCAATTGTTGTTTACAAGCGTTTGTGCCAGTGGAACTATCACATTAGCTTCCACATTAGCATCTATATCATAGTACACAAAGAAGCGGTAAAGCCTGCGGCAAATGTATTGGGACACAATAACAGACTTTGTAAAAATCAAATCTATGAGCTGCGCCATTTCTGTGCTGCCGGCTGCCGTTCCTGTGCCTGTAGTAAGAATCTGTGCATTGGTACCAAAAAAGGTAGAAAAATTCTTGGTACCCATACTGTGTTTCGTGCTATCAAAAGTTACGGTAGGGTTAGCCGTATTTATTCCATTAAGCCTCCAGCCGGTAAGCGCATTGGCGGCAGCAATTACGTCTGCCTCAGTATAAGCCGGTGATACATCTTTTCCTATGGTAAATAACTCCATAAGCTCGCGGGCAAAGTTCTCATCGGGAGCAGTACTCGTATTCTTATTATTGTTTAGATAGATCATCATGGCAGGATGTACACTTATCGCTGTAATGATATCTTTAAAGTTACCGGTTGCCATAGACCGCAGCAGTTTGAAATATGTGTAGCAGAAGCGGGCACTGTTAGTGTTGATATAAGTATTGCTGCTATTGCGGATATCTTCAAAATCTACCGGAATGAAATGATACCAGAACCAGGTCATTTTCTCGCGGATGGAAATATCGCTGTTTATAGATAAGCCAAATAACCAGCGCATGGTAGACTCCTGCCGGTTGCTGTTTGTAGTTTGTCCTACACTGCCGCCGGTAAAGAAATCATTGGTCCAGTCTGCGCCATAAGGAATCCCGTTTTCGTCTGGTGTGGTACCGGTGTGGTACCAGTTTACCGGAGGGTCTGGCACTACAGCACTCACAGTACAAATGAGGTCTACCGAGGCAGAAACAGATAAGCCACTAAGAGCGGCCAGCCCTGTTTTGTTTATGCTGTAACCTGTGCGGCGAAGCAAGTGTAGTTTTTCCCAATCGGTCCAGCTGCCGGTGTAGGGTGCCAGTCCAGAGGTTACGTTGCCTTCGCGGTTCTCTATACCGGAGCGAAAACTCTCTGCCGCTACATCTACCGTGCTAAAGATCCTGGGCGTAAGCGTCTTACGGGCATACTTTTCAAACAAAGGATCGCCGTTAGGGGGTTGATTATTGCCTACAAGAATCCGGTTTTTTAATCCGGAGAAGAGGCTTCTGCGACTAATTGTATCATTTCCTGCCATTGCATAATGGTTTTAATAGAAAAAATTATTTAATAAAAACTAAGAAAGTTGCCGGTGCTACATATTAGCAGAAGCGGTGGAGTAGGTGAGAAAGGGTTTTTGCCACAAGTATTTTTTACTAAAAACACATCGTTCACGATCTAAAAAAAGCACCGTGAAGGTTTAACAGCAGTATTGGTAAAAAATCCGAGTGTAAATTTAAGTGGATTTAGGGATTGAAAAGACAGAGAGGGGAAATTAATTATTGAATGTTGGAACTGTGAATTTTTTATCGATAGATGGAGAAGCCCTACCTAAAACATAATAAAACAAAAAACATATCTTACCACCCGCAAAGTAGACAACGGATATTATATGACCCATCAGTTAAAATCCCTGAAACCCCGGAAAGCCTTAAATAAAGCATTCCTAAAAGTAAAGCCCAACCGGGAGCAGATAGAACTGTTTAAGAAAAACCTGATTGCCTTACTGGATAGCAGCAATAAAACGGAGAGCGAAGAGCATCATAAAAACCTGGTAACAGACTTCCTTAAAAAGACCTGGTATGACCCGGCGCATTATATAAATACAAAAGGGCGCACGGACCTCGTGATCCATTCAGGGCCCAAAGCTAAAAGCCCCGTAGCCGTAATCATAGAAGCCAAGAAAGAAAGCAACAAGGCAGAGATGCTTCGCAGCAATAATTTAAATGTAAAGGCATTTCACGAACTCGTTTTATACTACCTGCGGGAAAGAATCACGCAAAAAAACCTGGAAGTAAAGCACCTCATAGTAACCAATACTAAAGAATGGTTTCTCTTTGATGCCCGCATCTTTGAAACCTTATTTGCCCAGGATAAAAAACTGGTAAAACAGTTCACAGATTTTGAAGCCGGCAGGCTAGCAGATACTAAAACAGATTTCTTTTACAAACAAATAGCAGAGCCCTTTATAAAGGAGATAAAAGAAGA
>JBBKWE010000007.1:0-16073 GCA_037968795.1 Ferruginibacter sp. | reverse complement strand
GGCGGTGGTGGTGGCGCCGGGACTCCTAAAGTTGCGGACATAATCTTTGTAAAAAATTTTGACAGATCTACCCTCCGCATACAAAATGCACTTCTAAGAGGAATAATAAGCGCATATTGCGAAATACGGTTTTACAATGGCGTAAGTGGGGCACCTGTGTATACTATAATTCTGGAGGACTTTCTTTTTTCATCACAGGCACAGAGTAGCCAGGACTGCAGTGGCGGTTGTCCTGGCATTACAGAAAGTTATAGTATCGCTCCTTCTAAAATTACTTATAAGAATAGTGCAGTAAGTCCGGCGCAGACACTTACTTATAATGTGGTAACCAATACGGTAACTTCTACAAATCTATAATGAAACAAAAAATACAGATCATAATTTTTATTCTTGGTTTGTGCCTGCCTTCTGTAGCGCAGGTGAAGGAAATATCTCTATACTCTAAGCATAAGTTAGATAGTATGCACAAGCTCATGCAGGGCAATAATTATTATTTCTCTCTCCATCCTGAGCTAGAGGAGTTGCAAAAAAAACTGAAAGCACTTGAAGTTTTTACAGCCCAAAGAATGACTGCAGATAACTGCGGCTACTTTTGCGGACCAATCGTAGTACCCGTAAAAGAACTTGTACTTAGCGGTACAAGGCAAAATGCTACTGAGGTTCTCCTCACCTGGAAAACTCTGGGCGAAACCAATACCGCTCAGATGCTGCTGGAAGCGAGCAGAGGTAACACAAATCAATTTAGCGCAGTATACAGCACACCCGCTGCAGGAAATAGCGTAGGACAAATTATTTACAACAGGGTAGACAGTAATAGCTTTTCCGGCAATACTTATTACCGGGTTAAGCAAACGGACATAGACGCCAACTTTACCTACAGCAACGCCATTGCGATAGCAGGATATCCGCAAACTGCATTTCTGCAAGTGTATCCAAACCCGGCTCCGGCCCAGAATATTTCCTACAAACTACAAGGCTTTACCGCTTCAGAAAATGCCCGGCTTATCTTGTATGATGCCGCGGGCAGAACAATAGCCCAGCGAAGGGCCGCGGCTATAAGCAATGGTGTATTTTCTATAAGCTCTATTGCGACCCTGCAGCCGGGATTGTATACGCTTATAGTAAGTAATGAAGCGGGGAGTGTGCAGAGTACGTTTGTGGTTTATTAGATTATGGGAAGCATTATTGGTTAATACATGCTTTAACCGGATCCTGAATTGTAAATGTGAGCTGTAAAGATTGATTGAGAAATAAGCTACATAATGATCCTTGCCTTCAATAAGGAAACTTTACGCCGCGTACAAAACAAAATTTTAATTAAAAAGTACAACTAAACTATCGTCTTCCTCCATCCTCCCCATCTCATATATCCCCAGGCCATTAGAAAAATACTATTCCAGTACACAAACTCATTTGTCCAGGCACGGGAGAGGGTAGTGTAGTCTGCCACCATTACGTGGTAGGTATAAGCCAGGTAGAGGGTGATGGCGATGAGCTCTATGGCGAGATTTACTTTGGTGCGCCCAGTACCGGTAACGCCATTGAGCCATACATTAGCCACGCTTAGGAAAATAACGCCGAGGCTTACGATGCGAACAACCGGAATGGCTTCCTGCACAAAGATGACATCTTTACTAAAGATGCGGAAGAAGGTTTCAGGAAAAATATTTAAGGGGATAAGTAATACAACACAAAGCCCGGTGCTCCACATAGTAATGCGGTAGATGGTAGGCAGGACAAGGTCTTGCCTTTTCTGCCCCATAAAATTGCCGACCATGGTATTACAAGTGCCGGCAAAAGCCCAGACAAAAACGCCGGCGATCCCGTACACATTCCGCATCGTATTGCTAAGGGCTTTTGCCATAGTACCCTTGGTTTCTATAAGCAGGAAAAAGATAAGCCATGTAGTTACACTCACCATATATTGTACGATAAGCGGCACACTCATAGCTCTTATTTCTCCGCCTATGGCTTTGTTTTGCCGCCACGAGGTAAAGAGGTTGTATTTTTTCTTTAGTCCCTTTTTTACAATTACTATATATACAAACAAGCAGGCAAATATCTCGGCGATAAGGGAAGCAACGGCAGCGCCATGAAAACCCATAGCGGGAAAACCAAAGTGACCAAAAATGAGCAGGTAATCAAATAGTACATTGAGCACAGCCTGACCTACAAAGGCGTAGAGCAGGAAGCGGCCATTGAGCGAAGCGACTAAAAATGCATTGCCCATCTGGAATAGATACAAAAAAGGCAGACTGAGAATGATTATTTTTATATACCCCATCTCCTCCGGGAAGGATACGGGATCAGCTATTTGCTTAAGCAGAATAGGAGCAAGAGTATAAGTAAATGCAATGCAGGTGAGCGAAAACTGTAGGCAGATTCGTATGCTCTGAGTAATAATATCAGAAAACTTTTCTGATTGTCCGGCACCGGCATATTTGCTGAGGACGGTCTGCACGGCAGCGTTTAAGCCATTGCCTGCAACTGCAAAAATGAGAAAGTATATTCCGGTGATGGCAGCATTGCCC
This sequence comes from Ferruginibacter sp., assembly GCA_037968795.1. Taxonomy (GTDB): domain Bacteria; phylum Bacteroidota; class Bacteroidia; order Chitinophagales; family Chitinophagaceae; genus Ferruginibacter. Next base: position 13,542 of record JBBKWE010000007.1, on the reverse strand, counting down.
AGGGCTTCTGCGCTCAGGCGGCCGAGGAAGATATTATTGACCAGCAGATTGAGCTGCGGAATAAGCACGCTAAGCGTGATAGGCAATGCTATCTGCATTATTTGCTTATTGCTAAGCGTTACCTGTAAGTTATTTGCAGACGCTGGACTTTGCATAAAGCGGCAAAATTATCTTAATTTGCCGGCAAAGTTTAATGTATTAAATAAATGGAGAATGATTGTTTATGGTATAAATTTAAAAGGAGGTTTCATCGTAAACCTGAGCTTGAGTTTATCTTGAGCTAGTCGAAAGAAAGGTGAGTTAATGGAAGAATAATAAAAAAGCTAAATGAACTATAACTATAATTTTTTACCACAAACTAACAGTAGCGATACCGTGGCGGTTGTGGAACTTACAGAAGGAAACCTGCACGTTTTATATTACAATAAAGCCGCGAAAACGGTGGAAGGAATCGTGAGCAGTCCCTACCAGTATAAAAATAGTGTAGACTCGCTATCCGCAGATCTGCGAACTTATGCAGATCAGTTGGTGCTGCAAGAACTAGCTGCTGGCAAGTCTTTTCTTATAACTAACCTGGGAAATACCGCACTCGTACCGGCGCAGTATGATAATGACGGACTGAGAACTGTGATTCAAAGTCAGATTTTCTCGGGCAATAGCGCGGCAGAAGTGATGGAAATAGTAGCCACTGATAAGCTGACAGACCGCGAACTCTTTGAACTCCCTGCCCGGCTAAGGCAGGCGCTTCACTATGCTTTTCCTGGTGCTGACCTGCAAGGTGCCTATGCAAAACCACATGAGCTAGGGGAAGGAAATGAGCTCTACTGCCGCATAGAGGCCAATAGACTTTTTGTGCAGTTATACCAGGCAGGCAAGCTTTTTCTATACCAGTCTTATGATTATATAAATGCGGAAGACGCTTTGTACAAGCTGTTACACATCTGCCAAGAACATTCTATAGAGACTGCAGCTGTAATGCTCTACCTTGGCGGCGGCATTAGTATAGAATCTGTTTTGTATAAGCAATTGTATGAATATTTTGCAAAAATCCAATTGCGATCTTTGCCGCTGTACGTAAGCACTGCAAGCACAATGGTTACTGTACCGGTTCACTATTATGCTCATCTTTTAGACCATGCCTTATGCGTATAATCAGTGGCATACACAGGGGCAGGCGTATACAACCGCCTTCAAAAATGCCTTACACCCGGCCCACGACAGACATAGCCCGTGAGGGTTTATTTAATGTACTGCAACACAGTTTAGATATAGAAGAATTAGAATGCCTTGATCTCTTTGGCGGCACCGGTTGCATTTCGTATGAGCTAGGTAGCCGGGGAGCGGCATCGCTTACCATCGTAGAAAAAGATGGAAAGATGTATGACTTCATTAAAAATACGGCAGAGCTACTGCGCCTGCAACAGGTAAAGCTGTACAAGATGGATGTGTTTAAGTACATAGAAACCTGCGGGGAGCAATACGATTTTATTTTTGCCGGACCACCTTATGCACTTACTACCATTGATGAACTTCCGCGGCAGATAGTAGAGAAAAACCTCTTAAAACCCGGCGGCTGGTTTGTGCTGGAACATACGCCCCGCAATGATTACAAGAATTTTGATCTCTACGATACAGAACGAAACTATGGTACAACCATTTTTTCAATTTTTAAAAAACCGGAGTAAAATTCATGGATAAGAATCGTTTACGAGAAAAATATAAGGCTAAAAGAAAGGAATTATCAGATTCACAAAGAGAAAAATTCCTGGATCTCCTGCTCATACAATTCCAAAGCATGCACCTGGAAATCCCTCGTATGATAGCAAGCTACAAAGCGGCAGAACGACTGGGAGAAATTGATCTGCAGGCGATAGAACGTTATTGCCATTTTAAAAATCCGGCGGTAGGTTTTTGTTATCCTGTCGTAGATCTTGAACAAGCTTCCATGCATTTTATACATACAACGGAGGACGATGCATTTGTTGAAAATAGCTACGGTATTGCACAGCCCGTGACAGGGACTATGATAGATGCACGGTATGTAAAGCTAATGTTCATACCCCTACTGGCTTTTGATAAAGAAGGGAATAGAGTAGGGTACGGGAAAGGTTTTTATGACAAATATTTAGCGGAATCCGAAGATCATGTACTTAAGGTTGGATTTAGTTATTTTGAAGCCGAAGAAGAATTGATCACAGACAAAACCTACCAGGATATTCCTTTGGATTATTGTATTACGCCGTATAGGATTTATGAGTTTTCGTGATGAGATTTCCGCGGAAGTTTAGAATTCAGGAACCTCCCGGTAATCTTAGTAATTTTAACTGCACACCCAATAGTCAAGTGGAACACTGCGTTGCTTTATGAGTAGGAGTTATTGCGCACTTTTTTCCTTTGTTCCCGAGACCTATCGGGATTGACATAAAGAGCAAACTTTCCATCTACACATAAAATCTATACTTTTACAAGGTGCATAAATACATTTCTTTTTTATACTGGCCTGTAGCTTTAATATACTCTGCCGTTATCCGATTACGGAACTGGTTATTTGACAAGAAGATATTGAAGTCAGTTTCATTTAATTTCCCCATCATTTGTGTGGGAAATCTTGCGCTAGGTGGTACTGGCAAAACACCCATGACGGAATACCTGGTAGAACTACTGCAGCATAATTTTAAGCTCGCGACGCTCAGTAGGGGATATAGAAGAAAGACAAGAGGGTTTACCACAGCCAATGAATCTACCACTGCTCTGGATATAGGAGACGAGCCTATGCAGTTTTATAAGAAATACCCCAGGCTCACGGTAGCGGTGGGTGAGGAGCGCATTGTAGCAGTACCGCTTATTTTGCAGGAGCACCCAGAGATAGATGCGATTATTCTGGATGATGCCCTGCAACACAGAAAGATAGAAGCCGGTTTGAATATTCTACTCACAGATTACAATAATCTGTTTGTCAGAGACAAGATGTTTCCCGTAGGAGAATTAAGAGATGAGAAAGCATCTGCCAGGAGAGCGAATATTATTGTAGTAACGAAGGCAGACCCTCATTTGTCTTATACAGAAAAGGAAAAAATTATTAAAGAAATATCCCCGCTATCTTTTCAAAAATTATTTTTCAGTGCAAATGACTACGCTGTACCAGAGCATATTTATTCTCATGAAAAGCTAGTTGGCATGCACGAAACTCATTGTCTTGCTATCTCAGGTATAGCAGACCCCAAACCATTTTATAGCTATGTAAATGCTACTGCAGATTCTGTGTCGGAGCTTACTTATAAAGACCATCATATATTTAGTAGCAGAGATCTGGATACCATTAAAACCACTTTTGACAAAATAGATAAGAAGTCTAAGATTATTCTTACCACTCAGAAAGATGCTATGCGTTTGCTTAAGTTTAAGGAAGAGCTGAGAGATTTTCCCATTTATGCGCTTCCGGTTAAACATAAGTTTTTGTTTAATGAGGGGGAGGCATTTGATGATGCCGTTGTAAAGTTTTTAACCACGTTCGTATATAATGACTAATCTGCATTTTTGCAGTGTGCGTATTCGATTTGATATATTTCTCCTGGAAGGATACATAATAATCATTAGCGGCGTGCTTACTACTTACATGTGCTGATAGTCGGTCATAATATATTGCTAACGGCAAGCAAGCTATCAGATATGCTCGTATCTTCGCCGAAATATTTCGTACTTAAACTTTCTTTTTTACCTTTTTTACCATAATACACTGCGATAATGAAATCAATTCTCGGTTTGATTGTAGGGCTTTTGTTTACCAGCGTGAGCTTTGCCCAGGAATCTTTTAGTCTGAAAGGCGTTGTGAAGAACATAGAGGGCGATAACCTTGAAGGTGCCACTATTCAGTTCTTTTACGTAGGCGAAAGCGATACCAGCAATACAGTAACTAACTCAAAAGGAATTTTTGAATTTAAAGATCTACGTAGCACCAAAATTGGTATTAAAATAACCTTCAATGGTTACGATGATTTTGGAAAATTGTATGACTATACTGGTCAGACAGGAGAGCAGTACCTCACTAACATACAACTAAGTCCGGGATCGCAGACTCTGGAAAATTTTGTTGTTTCTACCAGTCGTATCACGATAAAAGAAGATACCGTAAGCTATAAGATAGATAGCAGCATGTACAGAAAGAATGATAATGTAGAAGAACTACTTAAGAAGCTTCCGGGACTGGAAGTAGATAACAAGACCGGAGCAGTAACCGCTCAAGGAAAAGAAGTAACTAAGGTGAGAGTTAATGGAAAAGACTTCTTTGGTGGTGATGTAACTACAGCCACTAAAAATCTGGATGCAGATATGGTAGATAGAATAGACGTAATAGACGACTATGGAGATCAGGCTGCATTTACCGGAATACGAAGTGGCGAGGCTTCCAAGACTTTAAATATAGAGCTGAAGAAGGATAAAAATAAGGGAGTCTTTGGTTCCGCATCTCTAGGTGCAGGTACAGATGGTAGGTATACTAATTCTGTTACGACCAATATTTTTAAAAACGATCGCCAGATATCAGTGATAGGCAATCTGAACAATACTAATACAAGTAGCTTCAATTTTGGAAATGTGGGCGGCCTGGGAAGTAGTATTGCTCGCAGTGTAGGCGGTGCCTTTGGGAGCTTTGGCGGTAGCAGCGGAATAGCTACAACAAAATCTATTGGCCTTAACTACAGAGATAAATGGGGAGCGAAAGTAAGCGCTTACGGTAGTTACAGCTTTACCGATAAGGCAACGACTACTTTGCGTAGTGTTCAACAGCAGAATATTTTTAATGGGAAGTCTACCTTCAATGAGCAAAATAGTGATAACCTCAGTGAATCAGAAAACCATCGGGCTACTATGAATGTAGAAGTAAAGTTCAATCCCAATACTTATTTAAAAGTAAGTCCATTCATCAACTTTCAAAAGACAGATGGTAATTTCGCTTCAGATTTTGCCTTTACAGATCAAAACCAGCAATTGCTAAATAGGGGTACTACTTCTGAGCAAAGTAAATCAGAAGCGCCCAATATAGGAGGCTCTCTGTTATTTAATAAAAGACTAGATAAGAAAGGTCGTGTAATTTCTATCACAGGAAACGCCGGTAACACCAATACAAACGGAGATGATTTTTACCTAAATAACACAACTTATTTTGACCCCTTAGGCGGAATGAAGGATAGCATACTTAACCAGTATGTAAATCAAGATAATAATAGTTACAATTACAGCGCTGGTGCATCTTACATAGAACCGCTTACAAAGAAGAAAAGCCTGGAGTTCAATTATAACTATAGCAATTCGTTCACTGCGGTAAACAGGAAAAACTTTTTGATAGATAAATTGGGAGAAAGGAATTTTATAGATACCGCCAGTACGATCTACGACAATGATTTTCAGACGCATAAGTTGGGAGCCAACTTTAGAAATACCCAGAAGAAATACAACTACACGGTTGGTTTTGCAGTGCAGCCTACGATTATAGAAAGCAATACGATTAATAGAAATATAAGCAACAGGCAAACTGGTATTAACTTATTTCCGGTAGCAAATTTTACTTACAATTTTAAGAAAAGCAAATCGCTGAGCTTTAACTATAATGGCAGTACTAGTCAGCCTAGTTATACCCAATTACAACCCGTGGCAGATTATACAAATCCGCAATTTGTGGTTGTAGGAAATCCAAACCTTAAGCCGGAGTTTACAAACAGACTATCTGCCCGGTACAATAACTTTAACTTCATTTCTGGTACAGTGTTCTTTGGTAACCTAAGCGTAAATACGACTAGCAATAAAATTGTGAGCAATGTGTTTAGCAAAGGAGTAGGTGCGCAGGAAACCCGCTATCTTAATACAGATGGTTACTACACCGTTACAGCTTTCTATGCATACAGCAAGCCATTTAAGAATAGAAAATATGTTCTTAACTATGGAGGAAGTGCCATTTACAATAACAATATTTCCTTCCTTGCAGACGAAAAGAATGTAGGAAAGAACTTGATTTTTACTCAGAGACTAAGCACTACGGTGACTATAAAAAAATGGCTGGAGACTACCGGCGGTGTTTCTTATACACTTAATGACGCTAATTACAGTTTGAACAAAAGACTAAATAGTAACACTCAAGCCTGGGCACTTACGCAAGGCAGCAGGTTCTTCTTACCGAAAGACCTCACACTTACATACGACCTGAGCAAGACTCTGAACAATGGGTTTACCGGTGGAGTAGGAGCCAATCCATTTATTATAAACGCCTCTGCCGAAAAACAGATTTCTAAAAAGTACAATGCTTCTATTAAATTATATGCATACGATATTCTTAAAGAAAATGTAAACATAAGCAGAACAGTAACTGGTAATGCTATCACAGATTCCCGTACCAATAATCTTACGCAGTATTTTATGGCAAGTCTTATTTTCAGATTTAAGAAGTTTACGGGGAATAGTACTGGTAAAGAAGGTGCTCCGGAACGAATGATTATGGGTGGTGGAAAGCCGGGCGGATTTTAGGAGAGATTAACTTTTGATTATTAATTACTGATTATTAATGCTAATTCATGACTTAGTCTTATTTTGACATAAATGAGGTCATTATTTATCATAGCATCGATAGTAACGTTGAGTGCGGGAGCAACCGTTCTCACTGCAACTCATCCGGTTATTATAACAGGGCACCTAAGAAACAAAACTGGAACAGATAAACAACTAATAGAACTTGCTTCTGTTTTTGTAAAAGGGAATAACAAAATTCTTGGAAAGGCTGTCACTGACAAAAAAGGAAATTTTACCTTAACTTTTACTCCTAAAAAAGAAAAGTCTTTTGACTTTTACTATTACAATATCGGGGAAGATACATTGCTTATAGATTCGATGACATCTTTTGAAAGCGATACGCCAGAAATCACTTTTTACGTACCGGGGAAATACCAGGAAAATACCTTTGGAAAAGTAATTTGCAAGATTTGTAGGCAATCAGATAAAACATATAAAATTAAATACAGCGAGGCTCCTATAACATCCTTTTATATTAGTGAAACTAATGATACTGTAAGAAACCTCATTTATAAAGGTAAATATCAGGAAGATTGTATCTCAGGGCTTGCTACTTACTGGTGCGATAGGGATCAGGTAAAATTTTGATGCAAAAAATGCTTTATTTCCCTAAAAACTGCTGCTCCATTAATAATTAATAATCAATAATTAATTAATTATTTAGCCACTCCTATCAATATCTTCTTCCCCTTTAGCTTCTCATGCTTTATCGCTTCCAGTACAGTGCCTACTTTAGATTTACGTACGGCAGCAAAGGATAAAAAGTCTTTTACCTCTATAAGTCCCAGATCGTCTTTTTTCAATTCGCCTTTCTGCATAAAGAAGCCGGCTATATCGCCTTTGCTTATTTTATTTTTCTTTCCGGCATCTATGTATAGGGTGCTCCATTTTGGCTTTTCTGGTAAAGAGACATTCTCAGGGAGATCAAATTCCTCTGACACAGATCTTATGTATGCAGGTAGTTTTTCTTCTTCATGATGAATTACATAAACATTTCCTGTTTTGCCCATTCTGGCTGTACGACCATTTCTGTGAGTAAATGAGGCTTCCTGGTCAGGAATATGGTAATGCACAATATTTCTGATATTATCTATGTCTAAGCCACGGCTGGCAAGGTCAGTTGTTACCAGAATCTGCGAGGTGCCGTTTTTAAACTTTGTAAGTGCTACTTCGCGGTCACGCTGTTCCATGCCTCCATGATAGAAAACATTTACTACGCCTTCATCTGCAAGGAAAGTACTTATGCGTTCTACGGCATCTCTATGATTTGCAAAAACGATGGTACTTGTATCGCGGGCAAAAGAAATAAACTGTAAAAGGGTAGGGAGCTTGTCCTTATCTGCAGACACAATCGTATGAATACGGAGGTCTTCCTCTTTAGGTTGATTTTCTTCCAGGAAGTTTATTAACTCCGGGTTATCCATTTTTACAAAATCGGGGATCGTTTCTGTAAAGGTGGCGCTGGTAAGCATTTTATTGGCTTTGCCAGATATGTGCCCCAGGATATATTTCATCTCTTCTACAAATCCCAGCTCCAGCATTTTATCAAATTCATCTAACACCAGGAACTGTGTATCCTTTAGTTTTAAATTTTCTCTGCGTAGGTGATCTGCCATGCGACCAGCCGTTCCTATTATAATGGCGGGTGTTTCTACAAGGCTGTTTTCTTCTATTTCCCGCTTATGGCCACCGTAGCAAGCCAGCACTTTTACGCCTATCTGCATTTTTCTTACCACAGATTCTATCTGCAAAGCGAGTTCGCGGCTGGGCACAAGAATAAGCGCTTGCACATGGGAGGCATCTGCCTGCAAGTTCTCAATGATGGGAAGCAGGAAAGCCAGGGTCTTGCCAGAGCCTGTGGCAGACAATACAATATTGTCCTTATGGGTCTTTGTGCTTTCCAGAACCGTTTCTTGTAACTCATTCAGTTCTGTTATTCCCAGGCGTTGCAGATAGTGCGAAAATTTCTCGTGTGTCATAATTCCCGCAAAGGTATGTTATACGGTAGGTATAAAGATTTTTGTCTTAAGGGTTGTCAACCTTTAGTAGATCTTTTATGAAGGTAGACAACCCTTTATCCGGAAGATTATTTTTTCTACTCCACAATTATATCTGTATTTTTATTTCATTACATGTTTAGAATGATTTTTTTAAACACATTAGAGCATAGGCACTAGTAATCTTGTATTATCACATAGGCACATACTAATTTTCTACTTGTGCGTGTTATATGCTTTTTCTATGTAACGACATGTTGCCTTCTCTATGTACCCATGCGTTTGTTTTTCTGTACAAAGGATCTTAGGCACTAGTAAGCAACCATATAATTTATAAGATGGGAAACCGAGAACATATCTTACCAAAAATGCGGCAGTACCGCTACGAATTATTGCTGACCGCACTTATCTTGCACCTGTATATAGGCATATTTGTTTTTGATCTCACATTTTATCAGAAAATACTCTGGCCTATAAATATGATAGTTCTTGGCATAGCAAGTATTGGTATTTTTTTAAAAGCGGGCAAAAACAGGAAAATGGTGAAAAATACACTTGCTTTCGCTGTTATTATTTTACCAATCGCCTTAAGCACTATTGCGTTTGTTCCGCATCTCATGACCATAGTAAGTGGAGTATATGCCATCTTTTTCATTTATATTTTTATAGAGGTATTGAAATTTTTATTCAAGCCTAGTTTTGGTAACATGGATGTAATATCTGCAGCGGCTTGCGGGTTTTTCCTGATAATAGAAATTTGTACATTTCTAATGCAAGCTATATTTTATGAAGATAGAACTGCACTGTTTAATGTTTCTTCCTCCCATAATTCTTCTACGTTTATGGACCTGGTGTATTTTGCCAGTCAAACCGTAACTACAGTAGGTTTTGGAGACATTGTACCGGCTTCGCATAACGCAAAATTGATCGTTTCTCTGCTAGGCGTACTTAGCCAACTGTACGCCGTTTTGCTTGTAGGTATTCTTATTGGTAAATTCTCATCCTTACATCAAAGTAAAGAATAATGCATATTGGAAAAAGATATACGCTCAAGGAGTTCTTAATATGGACAAGAAGGTCCATCTATAAGTTATTTTTTATTGCGCTTATTCCCACGGTACTATATGCAGTCCTTGGTTGGAGATGGCTGGGTATTCCCTGGGTGCCTGTAGCACTCGTGGGTACAGCTGCCGCATTTATAGTAGGTTTTAAGAATACGCAATGCTATAATAGGCTTTGGGAAGCCAGGAAGATATGGGGTTCTATTGTAAATGATAGTCGTACCTGGGGTATAATGGCAAGAGACTTTTTGCAAATTGATAATGCGGCAGATTCGCAGCGGCTAATATACAGGCACATAGCATGGGTCACTGCTTTGCGATTTCAATTAAGACAACCAAAGGCCTGGGAAAATATGGACAAACCTTACGCAAAAGAATACAGAAATTATTACAGCATACCAGAATGGGAGAGCAAGATAGAGCAAGAAATGAAGGGCGTGTTGAGCAACGAGGATCTGAATTATGTACTTTCTAAGAAAAACAGAGCCACCCAGTTACTGGCATTGCAATCTGCAGACCTTAAGCAGCTTGGTGTCAAAAATCAAATTTCGGAATACCGGTTGGTAGAAATGGAAAAGTTACTTAAGGAATTCTATACGCATCAGGGAAAAGCAGAAAGGGTAAAGAATTTTCCTTATCCGCGTCAGTTTGCCAGCATAAATCTATACTTCATACAATTGCTGGTTATTCTGCTGCCATTGGGTATCCTCAATGAATTTGCAAAGTTGGGCAGTTATGGCCCCTGGCTCACGATTCCATTTACCATGATACTGGGCTGGGTATTTATGTCACTGGAGCAGGTAGGAGAAAGCACAGAAAACCCGTTTGAAGGCGGTGCCAATGATATTCCGATGGCTTCGTTGTCTCGCACAATAGAAATTGACCTTAGAGAAATGCTGGACGAGGAAAATATTCCCGCGCCTCTGGAGGCTGTGGGAAATATTATTTTATAGAAGGACTACAAGCTGCATAGTTAATGAATGATCTTGCCCGATTTGGTCTTTTCCTCTTCCGAACAAAAAACCTGGTAAAGGGTTTTAATAAAAAATCATGCGTAGAAAATTTATTATAATTGCGATTCTTGCGATCGTTGGTTTAATTTCCTTAAATATTATCCATATTGATTGGCACAGCTGGCTGCTTACCGCTGTCTTACTTCCTCTTTTGATACTTGGTTTGTATGATTATTTTATAGCTGCCAATAACATTAGAAGACAATATCCACTTCTTGGCAGACTGAGCAATATGATAGAAAAACAAAGGCATGTGCTGCAAGAAATTCTTATTCAGAATAGTACAGAAGGGGCGCCATTTACATTATTACAAAGGCAATTAGTTTATAAAAGGGCTGATGATTTACTTAAACATTTTCCTTTGGGAACGCAGATAGACTATTATGCTAAAGGCCGACAGTGGTTTGAGCACAGTGTATTTCCTCTCGAAAAATCAAAAGAAGACATTAGAATTACAGTTGGAAACAAAGAATGCACAAAACCATATTCCTGTAGTATACTCAATGTAGCAGGAATGAGTTATGGCAGCATAAGTGCTACCGCTACGCTGGCACTAAATGGGGGAGCGGCGATAGGCAATTTTGCACATAATACAGGAGAGGGTGGATTTACTCCTTATCATGAGAAGTATGGCGCAGATGTAATTTTCCAGTTTGGTACCGGTTACTTTGGTTGCAGAGATAAGGAAGGAAATTTTGACGAAAAACTTTTCAAAGAAGTAGCTGAAAAAAATTGTGTGAAAATGATAGAGGTAAAAATTTCTCAGGGTGCCAAACCAGGTTTTGGCGCTATATTACCTGCAAGTAAGAACACTAAAGAAATTGCGAAGTATAGAAATATAGAACCGCATACGGAGATACATTCTCCAGCTTTTCATTCTGCTTTTAAAAATGCCAAAGATCTTGCGATATTCATTAAAAAATTGCGAGCTTTAAGTGAAGGGAAGCCGGTTGGTATAAAAATTTGTCTGGGAAATCCCTCAGAACTTCACACTATTTTTGAAGCCTTTAAAGCTGAAAATGGTATTCCTGATTTTATTGCGATTGATGGAGGAGAAGGAGGAACAGGCGCCGGAAGTATTGATGCCATAGATTATGTAGGCAAACCACTTTACAATGCACTGCCCCTGGTAGATAAAATGCTAAAACAGCATGACCTGCGGCAGGAAGTAAAAATCTTTGTTTCCGGAAAAATAATTTCTGCTTTTGACATCGTAAAGCTGAAAGTTTTAGGAGCAGATGCCTTCTACAGCGCCAGAGGATTTATGTTTGCCCTGGGCTGCGTGCAGTCTCTGGTATGCAATCAAAATACTTGTCCCACAGGAATTACGACCATGGATCCCGCCCGGGAAGCTGCGCTGTTAGTAACAGATAAAAAACAGAAAGTAGCTAACTATCATAGGAATACGATTCACGGTGTGCAGGAATTACTCGCTTCGGCCGGGCTTTCTCATTTTGACGAAGTGTCTGAAGATCTCATTAAAGAATTTGAGTTTTAATTTGCTTTTTGCTGGTCTTTATCATCTTCTTTATCATCTTCTGCATACACAAGTGGGTTATCGTCCTCTTTCAAGCCAATGATCTTCACCAGGTTTATCACTGCGTTATACAGCATAATCGCAACCGTAATGAGTGCGCCACTAAGCAGGGCGGACACACTTATGGTTATATAATAAATACTGGTAAACCACCGGGTAGGTACGCTGTCAGATTCTGCCAGCGGAATATTAAATAATTGAAAACAAATAAGTGCTACGATGAAAACAGATGTATCAATTTTAGCAATTCTTAATACCTGCCTGTAATGGTCTTCCTTCAGTTTAGATTCAGAGGCAGAACTCACACTAAGTAAAGTCAATAGCAAAGCAAGAATAGTAGCACTAGCCAACACAATGGTATTAGATAAGGTATTAAAACCCGGGAGCGAACTCTTCAATAATTGTTTAGCTTCATAGCCACTCACATTGCCAATTAAAAATGCACCAAGGCCAACGATCACTGCCGCGATAATGCCGCCATAAAGTGCCCGTTTATTATAAGTTGTGAGGGATAAATTCATGAGGTCAAGATTACAAATATTTTTCAGAATAAAAATTCTAAATTTTGTAGCAGACTTTATGCATCGAATTTATTTCAAATTTTGATTTACAGAAAATTAAAGCTTGCTCGCTTACAGATTTAATTTCCCAGTTCTTCACCTTTATCGTCTAAACTGGGTTTACGCTGTAACCATCATTAAATTATTTTGTCAAAACCAAAGTTGTCATAGCCCTTTCATCCTGAACGTTAGTGGTTTTTACAGGTTCCAGCAATGTGAGGTTATATTTTTCTACCAATTGCTTGATGCGCTCCCGGGTTAGATAATAATTGCCTTTTTGCCCGTTTTCTTTGAATATGATTTCCGGGGCATTACCATCTAAGCCAATATTTGACGCCATCCTGATAAGCAGCATTCCATTCGGTTTCAACACCCGGATTAATTCTGAAAACATAGCAGAAAAATGCGTTTCGCTATTTGCGAAATGCAAAACAGCACAACATAAAATATGGTCAAAACTATTTTTGTGGTAAGGTAAATTATCTAGTGTGCCAGTAATAAAGTGGTCTTTATATTTTGGATATTTCTCTTTTGCGTTTTCTAGAAATTCTGAATCTACATCAATACCGTGAATTTCAAAATCATTTTTGTAAAACCATTTCAAATTTCGACCATTCCCGCAACCTGCATCTAAAATTTTTTGGCCAGCAATATATCTTCCTTTGAGTATTTGATCTATTACGTAAATATCTACCTGTCCAAAAATTTCTGTGGTTTCCTTAAAGTTCATATTGAATGTGCAGTTTTTAAACTAAGGTAAATATTATAGTGCATTGCAACTGAAAATCAATAGTTTTCTTATAATTAATATTATGT
>JBBKWE010000006.1:0-3000 GCA_037968795.1 Ferruginibacter sp. | reverse complement strand
CCGGTGAAAGTTGCAATAGGTCTCCACGGCAATGCTTCTTTGGCACTTTCGGGCACGACCATCTCAGCCGTTTCTCCTTCTGGCTTAAAGTATTTTCCTATCAACTTAGTAGCCAAAACTACAAATATGGGCAGGTCCGTGTAGGGGTTGAAAGTTTGCACGAGGCTGTATTCAATCTTTGGCCCTACGGTAAGTCCAAGGTTAGAAGGGAGGGTCCAGGGCGTGGTCGTCCAGGCGAGATAGTAGACCGGTTCTTTTGTATACTTATCAAAAAGAGCTGTATCCGCAGCCTTAAACATAGCCGTAGCGCTTGTGTCCTTTACATCTTTATAAGTCCCCGGCTGATTAAGCTCATGCGAGGATAATCCCGTACCAGCAGCGGGCGAGTACGGCTGTATGCTCACACTTTCGTAGAGGTAGCCCTTTTTGTGCAGCTCTGATAAAATCCACCACAGGGTTTCTATATAATTATTCTCGTAGGTAACGTAGGGTTCTTTCAGGTCTACCCAGTAGCCCATAAGTTTGGTTACTTCGTCCCACTTATCGCGGTAGCGCATTACTACTTCGCGGCATTTTTTATTGTAATCTTCTACAGATATCTTGGTGCCAATGTCTTCTTTGCTTATTCCTAATTCCTTCTCTACGCCCAGCTCTACCGGCAGGCCGTGCGTATCCCAGCCGCCCTTGCGCCGCACCTGATAGCCCTGCATGGTTTTGTAGCGGCATACCATATCCTTGAGAGTACGCGAGATTACGTGGTGGATCCCCGGCATACCATTGGCACTAGGCGGTCCTTCATAGAACACATATTGTTCCTGCCCTTCCCGCTCGCTCACGCTTTTTTCAAATGCATTGGTATCCTCCCATTTCTGCAAATATTCTTCTGCTATTGCCGGCAGATTTAACTGCTTGTATTCCTGATATTTTTCTGCCATTGCTTGTGTGTTTCCCGCTATAATTATATTTCTTCATTTTGGTTCGTCCCGTATAGCTATATGGGACGAACCAAGTCTTTAGTGTCCCCATCTATGATGAGTTTCGTGTCCCAATAGCTATCGGGACAACAAACTTGAAGTGCATGTCTTTAAAAAATGATTGCAAATGTACTTAAAATGTAATTCTATAAGTTATGACACTTATACATTGTATGATTGAAAAGACTTATAAATGCGAAGAAATTTGGTTGTCGTTATCAAAAAATGAACAGCCTCTTTTTCCCTGATTTATTTAAGCGCTTCTTTAACTTTCTCCTGTAATGTAGGAACTACTTCCTTTATGAACCATTCATTCTTTGCCTGCCAGATATTATTTCTAGGCGATGGATGTGGTAAAGTAAAATATTTGGGTAAATAGTCCTTGAAGTGTTTCACAGTAAGTGTAAGCGTTTTCATAGACTGCTCCTTCAGATAATAATCTTGCGCATATTTTCCTACAAGCAGGATTAGTTTTACGCTGTTAATCTTTTCCAAGAGAGCATTATGCCATATGGGTGCACATTCTTTTCTAGGAGGAAGGTCGCCAGATTTACCTTTGCCAGGATAGCAAAAGCCCATAGGTATGATGGCAATTTTTTCAGGATCATAAAAAACAGATTTCGATACAGCCATCCAGGAGCGCAAATTGTTTCCACTCTTATCGTCCCATGGTATTCCACTTTTATGCACTGCCGTACCAGGCGCCTGACCAATGATAATTATTTTGCTGTTTGCATGAGCTGCAACTACAGGTCTTGGTCCTAATTCTAAATAAGGAGAACATATAGAACAGCCAGATATTTCTTCCAATATTTTTTTCACAAAGTAATTACCTTAAAATCTTATTACCTCAAATTTATAAGATTTTTTAAATCCTTATTGGCATTAAATTCATTGCAAATTGCATATCGCGATTAGTGCTTCTTCTCATTGATATATGTGGAGACAAAAGTCTCCTTTCTATTTGTAAATCCGTAGAGCGTTACGCTGAACTCTACGGATAGTGCAAACCGACAAAGGTTGCCAATAAGCACATAAAATAACCAGCACAATAGCATATTCCTCTAAATCACAACCCCTCCAGCAATCGCACAACCCCTTCCCGCTTCAATATCAAATACCCAAGTCTATCATTACTGATACCATTGGCTAATTGATAATTGAAAGTAAGCTCATCATTATCTACCGAGGTCTCAAAATAATTGAACTGAATATTAGGGTATCTTTTAAGGTCGTGCCCTATCTCATATAGGTGGGTAGAGAGAATGAAAAGGCTGTTCTTTATTTTGAGCAAGCCTTCTATTACTGCGGTGCTGCATTTCATAGCGTCTTCTACATTAGTGCCTTTAAAGAGTTCATCTATAAGAATGAGCCACTTGCGACCATCGTTTATTTTAAGTACGGTGTTTTTTATTCTTTGCACTTCGTTGTAGAAATAACTTTCGCCACGGGCTATATTATCTATCACATTTATATTGCTAAGCATGCCATCAAAAACGCTTAGTCGAAGGGAGGTAGCCGGTACACCCATACCCGTGTGCGCAAGGAAGACGGAGAGGCCTACTGCTTTAATGAAGGTACTCTTGCCCGCCATATTGGCTCCGGTAAGGAAGATGAAATTGGTTTCTTTATTGAGCAGCACATCGTAAGGCACCGGTTCTTGCAGGAGTAAGTGATACAGACCTTTGGCTTCAATTACGGGTTGGTCGCCATCTACAAACTCCGGGTAGACAAGGTTGTATTTATCTATTGCCTTTGCCATACCCCGCCATGCATCTAGCTGCGCATAGAAAACTAGCAGCTCGTGGGTGTTAAACTTAAACTGATGCATAAAAAAACGAGCAAGCTTCATCATTTGGTGCTTGGGCATCTTTCCTGCCATTTCATATTTAGAAATTACCGCAAGTTCTGGCCGGTTTATAATTTTTTGTATGGCAGCTAGCAGCAGAGCTACCAGCTTGGGCGTTTCTTCTGTAAGATGGGTTTGTACTAGTTGCTGCAAGCCTTTTATAAAATCAAAAAGGTG
>JBBKWE010000005.1:0-25667 GCA_037968795.1 Ferruginibacter sp. | reverse complement strand
AGTTTGCAGTGGCCGCAACAAAGCCCGGTCATTTTCCAGTGTGAAACCAGGACGAAAAATGTCTGTCATGCGATGTCGATTTTAGGCATACTGCAGTAGGAAATAATTCTTCTTTCCTTTTTGTACTAAAATGTATTTACCATGCAGCAGATTTTCATTTGTAATAGCGAAAGTGGGGTCTGTTATCTTGTCCCTGTTTAGACTTATACCGCCGTTAGCAATAAGTTTGCGAGCCTCTCCTTTGCTGCTACAAATTTCCGCAGCAGCAAGGAGTGAAGTAAGATCCTGGCCTTCCTTAAGCATATCAGCAGACATTGCTTTTGAAATCACTCCTTCTATATTTTCCAGATCTGTTTCTGAAAGCGATCCTATATCTGCGTTAGCATTTGCAAAGAGTTTTTCTGTAGTGGCCATGGCAGATTGCAAAGCTTCTTCCCCATGCACAAATCTTGTCACTTCTTCTGCAAGCGTCTTTTGCAGTAATCTTTCTGAGGCATTTTTCTGATGCAACTCTATGATCGCCTCTATGCCATCTTCAGTTAAAAAGGTAAATATCTTTATCCACTGAGCAGCGTCCTCGTCAGAAGCATTAAGCCAGAACTGATAAAACTGGTAGGGCGTAGTGCGCTCTGCACTCAGCCAAATATTTCCTTGCTCAGATTTTCCAAACTTGCCCCCATCAGATTTTTTTATAAGGGGGCATGTAAATGCAAAAGCATCCTTTCCGTTTTTGCGGCGAATAAGTTCTGTGCCTGTCACCATATTTCCCCATTGGTCACTACCGCCCATCTGCAACTTACAGCCATAGTTCTCGCTCAGGTGAAAAAAATCATGCCCCTGTATAAGCTGGTAAGAAAACTCTGTAAACGAAATGCCCGATTGACCTTCAAGGCGCTTTTTTACACTGTCCTTTGCCATCATATAGTTTACTGTAATATGTTTTCCTGTATCTCTCAGAAAATCGAGGATACTTATGTTTTTGAACCAATCATAGTTATTAACCAGAATTGCTGAATTGGCTTCATTACCATTAAAGTCTATAAACCGGGCCAGCTGCGCTGCTACGCCATTCTGGTTTTTCTGCAAAGTTGTTTCATTGAGCATACTTCTTTCTTCGCTTTTTCCGCTGGGGTCGCCCACCATACCAGTAGCTCCACCTACAAGAGCAACAGGTTTGTGGCCGGCTTTCTGCAAGTGTACGAGCAATATTATTGGCACCAGACTTCCGATATGCAAACTATCGGCTGTGGGGTCAAAGCCAATGTAACCGGTCGTGACTTCTTTATTTAACTGCTCCTCAGTTCCCGGCATAATATCTTGTATCATTCCTCGCCAGGTAAGTTCTTTTATTAATGCATTCATTGTATATAAATATAGCTGTTCCGGCAAATTTGTAGGATTTTTTGTAAATGAAGCTTAAAATACATTAGAAATATTCTTAGTGAGAAAATCTTCTTTTTTCATCGCCAGGAAAAAAATAGCGGAAATTATGATTTTATTTCACAGTTTGTTTGTTCTCTTGTAATTTTTTGGGTTGCTAGTTTTCTAACCAATCTCCTTCTATAAGTTAGTTTTAAGATTTATTTTTTTTGGAGAAGAAATAGTATGTATATCTAATTGTATTTTTTTATATTTGAATACCAATTTGTAAACCCTTATGATACCTCTCCTCATAATAATTATTTTTGTTTTGCTGATTATTATTTGTAATCAACGTATCACGCTTAGTGTACTAATGGAAATGGAAAAAGAGCAAAGTAAATTAGTGAAGGATATAGAAGAAAAGGTAAAAAATCCTCATGTAACTGTTCTAGAAAATAAAGAATCTTAAGGAAAAGTTAGGGATGCATTGAGTTGGAAATAAGGTAAAGTAGAATATGGAAGTGCAGATTCGGTTGAAGAAATTGTAGTCTCATCAACCTGGTGTCTGTTTATTAACATAATTTGTTTATTTTTATAGCATGTTTTTAGTCGTAAATGGGCTTTTATGATTAGGATAAAACCCTAACCGATAAAATTTTGTATATATAATCAATTAACTGTTTTTTTTAGATATTACCATTCTATAGCTTATTTTAAAATATTCTTATGCTCCACACTGTCAGAAGCATTCTTACTCTAATTTGTATCCTCTCTTTTCAAAAATCAGATGCACAATTTAGAAAATACTCTAATGAGTTTTTAAATATTGGTGCCGGTGCTCGGGGTTTGGGTATGGGAAGTGCGCAAGTAGCTTCTGTTCAGGATGCCACTTCGGGCTATTGGAACCCGGCAGGACTTACCGCTGTAAGAGATGTTCCTCAGGCTTCACTTATGCATGCAGAATATTTCTCTGGCATAGCCAAATACGACTATGCCTCTGTAGCTATACCGGTAAAAGATGACAAGCGCACTCTTGGATTTTCGTTACTTCGGTTTGCCGTAGATGATATTCCTAATACGCTTTATCTTGTAGAGCCCGATGGTAGTATAAATTATAATAATGTACAGACTTTTTCTAGTGCTGACTATGCATTTTTATTTTCTTATGCTCAAAAGCTAAAGGAGACTGAAAATGTAACACTGAGCATGGGCGCAAATGCTAAAGTGATCTATAGAAAAGTAGGCAAGTTTGCTAATGCATGGGGTTTTGGTCTGGATGCTGGTTTCCAGGCAAGAGGAAAGCGATGGAACCTAGGTGTGATGGCAAGAGATGTAACGACTACATTTAATGCATGGTCTTTTAATTTTTCTGAGAAAGATAAGGAACAGCTATACCTTACTAACAATGACATTCCTATTCGCTCTACAGAAACTACGCTTCCACGACTTGTGCTGGGTGGGGGCTATAATTTTAAAATAAGTAACTCGGTGAATTTACTGGCAGAAGCCAATCTAAATGTAACCTTTGATGGAAAAAGAAATACAGTGCTAAGCAGCGATCCTGTGAGTGCAGATCCTAGTTTGGGGTTAGAAGCTGCAGTAAAAGATGTCTTTTTTGTAAGAGCAGGGGTGACAAATTTTCAACAAGCATTGTCTGACGGAGACACTACAAATCAGAAAAAAGTATGGATTTATCAGCCTAGTATAGGAGCAGGTTTTAAGCTAAATAATGTACGGTTGGATTATGCTTTTTCAAATCTGGCAAATCAGGACAATCCACTATTTACACACGTAGTTTCTCTTACTATCAATTTTACAAAGAAAGAAACTAAGTGAAAGTGCGCTTTACAGGAATATTAAAATATGACAAATCGTGCGGAACGGAAAGTAATCTGCGGCAAAACAGGATTTAAGCCCATACAAGTGCCGCATTAAAACTAAGATACATGACCATGAAAAAATTTATACTACCTCTTCTCCTTTTACTTTGTGTAAGTGCCGGAGCCCAGTACAATAATAGTTGGATAGATTATAGCAAAACCTACTACAAATTTCATGTGGGGGAAGATGGGGTATACCGTATTTCGCAATCTTCTTTACAGACTGCCGGAATAGCAACTACCAATGCAGATCATTATCAAATTTGGCGGAATGGCGCACAAGTAGCGCTATACACTAGCAGCGCCGGAGCTCCGCTTCCCACGGGAGGCTATATCGAATTTTGGGGAAGAGCAAATGACGGAAAGCCAGATACAAAGCTCTATAATAATGATGCTTTGCAATTGACTGATAAGTACAGTATGAATACAGACACTGCGGCTTATTTTCTTACCGTAAATACAACAGCATCTGCTAACCTGAGATTAACCGCTGCAAACAACCCAGCCCCAGGTGGAGCTTCTCCAGACCTTTATTTTATGCGGGAAGTAACGGAAAACTACAAAACCAAAGTGAATAATGGTAAGGCTATTTTCGCAGGCGAGTTGGTTTACGCTTCCTCTTACGATGCAGGAGAGGGTTGGTCCAGTGCAGATTTAAGTAACGGTGCAGAAGGAATCACGACTTTTAATAATTTAAATGTGTACACAGCTGGGCCGGCAAATAGTGTTACTGTAAAAGCTACAGCAGCAAGTAATGCCTCCAGCTCCAGAACCATGAGGCTAAGACTTAATGGGGATTCTATTGCTGCACAGGGTCTTCCTCAGTATGAGATAGGAAGGATGGAGAAATCTGGCCTTGCCTTGACCCGGTTGACAAATCCTGCCTCGGCCACTGTAGGTGTAGCAGGCGTAGGATCAGGAGTGCTTACTACCAATAGAATTGTAATGGGAACAGTAAGTATTACTTATCCGGCCACATTCAATTTTAATAACGCTAAAACATTTGAGTTTAAATTACAACCCTCTTCTACAGGTAATTTTCTACGGATAGATAATTTTGACTTTGGCGCCACTCAGCCGGTCTTATACGACCTGGCAGCCGGTCTCAGGTATATGGGAGATATCACTGCAACCCCGGGTAAAGTTCAATTTGTGCTTCCCGCTTCTACCGTAGCTAAGGATTATATTCTTGCCAGTCTTGCTGCGCCACAGATAAAAAATATTTCTGCGATGACGGCTCGCAATTTTAAAAATATAACACAAGCAAGCAACCAGGCAGACTTCATTATTATTTCCAATCCCATTTTATATAATGACGGATCAGGAGTTAATCAAGTAGAACAATACAGAGCATACAGAGCATCTGCAGTGGGGGGTAGTCATAACGCAAAAATATATGAAGTAGCAGAGCTCACAGATCAGTTTGGTTTTGGCATAAAAGACCACCCTTCCTCCTTGAGAGATTTTATTTTATATGCCGCAGACAACTTTACAGTAAAGCCAAAAAATGTGTTTTTGATAGGTAGGGGAGTGAGTTATATTTACAATGCAGCCAATGGGCAAACTCCGACTTATAGAGCGCTCGACCTGGTACCCACTTTTGGCTGGCCAGCCTCTGATAATCTCCTGGCCAGTAGGCGTGGCACTATTTATCCTGTTGTTCCCATTGGGAGACTAGCTGCCGTAAATGGTACAGAGATAAAGAATTATCTGGAAAAGTTACTAACCTATGAGCAATTACAGCAAACCAGTAATCCTACAATCGCTGTAAAAGGCTGGATGAAAAACTTTATGCATGTAGTAGGGGGTAAGAATACTTTTGAAAACAGCCTTTTTACCAGCTATATGAACAGTTATGGAGACATAGCAAAGGATACCCTATATGGTGCACATGTAGAAACCTTTACTAAAAGTACTGCCGCAACTGTAGAACAGGCAAATAGTGCAAGAATAGCACAGTTACTGCAAGAGGGCTTGGGTATGATTAATTATTTTGGACATTCCTCTGCCAGTACTTTTGAGTTTAATTTAAGTAGCCCGTCAGAATATAATAATGAAGGAAAATATCCCTTTTTCGAAGCCAATGGTTGTAATGCCGGAGATTATTTTACTTATGATCCTGCAAGACTTACCGGCGAACTTACATTATCAGAAAAATACGTACTTACCCCGAAGAGGGGCAGTATAGGATTTCTTGCCAGTACGCATTTTGGTTTGCCTAATTATTTAGATCAATATAACAAGAGCTACTATACAGCATTTGCTAAAACCACTTATGGTAAGTCAGTAGGAGAACAAATGCAGCTGGTAAGTAAAAATCTTGGTGGAGAAAATGTAAACCTTGGTTTTTTTGAAAGGATGCATTTAGAGCAAAATTCCCTTCACGGAGATCCTGCCATCAAAATAAATTCCTTTGCCAAAGCCGATTATGTGATAGAGGAAAATCTTGTAAAAATAGATCCATCATTTGTTTCTGTAGCAGACAACAATTTTAAGCTGCAGGTAAAATACAATAACATAGGAAAGGCAGTGGGAGACAGTATAAAAATCTTTGTGAAAAGAGTGCTTCCGGATAATAGCTTAATAACTCTGTTTGACAAGAAAGTAGCACCTCCTCTCAACCAGGATTCTCTCAGCTTTGTGATTCCTATTAATCCCCTTACAGACAAAGGTCTTAATAAGATACAAGTATCGCTAGACTATGATAATAAAGTAGACGAATTATACGAGACCAATAATACAATTTCTAAAGATTTCTTTGTTTTTGAAGATGAGATTCGTCCTGTATTCCCTTACAACCTTTCCATAGTAAACCAACAGAACTTTATTTTCTCTGCCAGTACAGCAAATCCATTGTCGCCCAGCAGGAAGTATTTATTGGAAGTAGATACTACTGAGCTATTTAATAGTACGCTCAAGAAAAGTTTTTCACAAACAGGTGCTGGTGGCGCTATTGAGTTTAAAAGTGCTAATGTGAGCTTCACAGACAGCACAGTGTATTACTGGAGAGTGGCTATAGAGCCAATAGGTAGTCAGCAAATAGTATGGAATAGCTCTTCTTTTATATACCTACCACAAAGCTCTGCAGGGTTCTCTCAATCACATTATTTCCAACACAGGAAGTCTACTTATGAGGATGTACAACTTGGCACTGATCGTAAATTTAAATTTGATGCAACGCCAAGAAATATTACAATACGTACAGGTATATATCCTTTCTTCGATTTTGATAAAATAAATGTGAACATTGACTTTACTCAGCAGGAATTATACGGTTGCAAGTATAATTCTATTCAGTTTTATGTTTTTGACCCTAATACTTTGACTATGTGGGATAACTATAATACGGGTGGTAGCGGGCGATTTGGCAGCTGGCCTGTCTGTACATTCCCAACCCGCAAGTTTTTTGAATTCCCGTATGCAGTTGCGAGTTATCGAAAGGCTGCAATGGATTTCATGGACTCAATACCTGCCGGTTTTTATGTAGGCATCACTAATCTGGGAGATAATCGTAATAATACAAGTTTTATTGACCAGTGGAAGACAGACCAGACAGTCCTAGGGAACGGTAATTCTCTATATCACAAGCTTGTGGGCGCAGGCTTTACACAAATTGATAGCTTTTATAGAAATATTCCTTTTATGTACTTCTATAAAAAAGGCGATGCTGCTTCTTTTTCACCAATACAAAGAGTAGGTGCTCAGGTGAGCAGCTATATAGATGAAATAATAACTGTACCTACAAGTAAGGTGAAAGGAACTATAACTTCGGCGTTGTATGGCCCTGCAAAGCAGTGGACGGCATTACACTGGCGCGGTAGCTCTAATGACCCGGCGCCAGCGGCAGATGAGGTAAAAATTGAAGTGTATGGTGTTAGAAATGATGGGGCTAAGACCTTATTAAAAACAGTTGCACCCGCTCAAGATACCTCCTTAAACTTTGTGAGTGCGGCACAGTATCCTTATCTGCAATTGAAGGTTTTGACAAAAGACTCCGTTTATGCTACGCCTAATCAATTGCAATATCTAAGGGTAAATGCACAATTAATTGCAGAAGGAGCAGTAGCACCTAACATTGCATTCAATGCCCCTGATACTGTTTTTGGCGGTGCCGATTTCAAGTTTACAATTGCATTTAAAAATGTGAGTCCTTATGCTTTTGATAGTCTCATGCGTACAAAGTTCATCATTACGGATAATAATAATGTGGCGCACCCAATAAGTATTACGCCACGCAAGAGAATATTAGCAGGAGATACCTTGTTGCTGAGCTATGATGTACCTACTCTGGAATACCCTGGGAAAAATACCATTTTTATAGAATTTAATCCAGATAATCATCAACTGGAGCAATATCATTATAATAATTTACTGTACAAGAGTTTCTTTGTGAAACAAGACCTCTTTAACCCTACTTTAGATGTAACCTTTGATGCGGTGCATATTCTTAATGAGGATATCGTTTCTTCTACACCACATATTCTGGTAAAACTTACAGACGAAAATAGGTTTGTGGCACTAAAGGATACAGCTTTATTGAAAGTACAAGTAAGATTTCCAGGGCAGAATGGTATTGTGAAAACCTACCGGTTCGATGGGGATACGCTGCGATTTATTCCTGCTAACCTGGGCGCCGGACAAAATACTGCTACGATAGAATTTAATCCAAGATTTTTTGATGATGGTACTTATGAACTCATCGTAACGGGAAAAGACCAAAACGGAAATAAAGCGGGTGACCTTGCATACAGTGTTTTGTTTAAAGTAATAAACAAAGCTATGATAAGCAATATGCTTAACTATCCAAATCCGTTTACTACATCAACCGCCTTCGTATTTACACTTACAGGAAATGAAGTGCCGCAGAACATGCGTATTCAAATACTCACCATTACAGGTAAGATCGTAAGAGAAATCACGAAGGATGAGTTGGGGCCTATTCACATAGGCAGAAATATTACCGAGTTTAAGTGGGATGGTACGGATATGTATGGCTCACAATTAGCAAATGGAGTATATCTATACCGTGTACTTACAAACCTTAATGGCAAGACCCTGGACCAATATAAGGCCGGTGGTGATGACACGGATAAATTCTTTAATAAAGGATATGGAAAAATGTATCTGATGCGATAAAATAAAGACAGTGAATATATAATGAAAGGAGTTGCATTTTGCAGCTCCTTTTCTATAAAGGAAATTTATTACCCTTATCGTATTTGCCTAAGATTCCTATGAATTACCTTTACTGCCATTTAGAAAAAAGAAAATAAAACAGGAAAAAAGGATGTCTAAAATTGCAATCAATATAGCTACGGGTACTTTACAGCAGGAAGAGATTATTGTTGGAATCGATCTTGGAACTACAAATAGTCTTATAGCTGTAATGCACCCGGAGAGTAAAAAACCAGTGGTTTTAAAAGAATATGATGCCTCATCGCTCGTTCCCTCCGTTATTTTTATAGATGAGCACGAAAATTTTATAGTAGGCGAGCAGGCAAAGGCACACCTCATTACCGCTCCCGAGCGTACCATTTTTTCTGTAAAAAGATTGATGGGTAAGAGCTACAATGATATTAAAGACAAGGATAATTTTTACTCCTACAAAATTATTGATGACAATAAGGAAAGCCTGGTAAAAATAAAAATAGGAGACAAATTCTATTCTCCCATTGATCTCTCCTCCATCATTTTAAAAGAATTAAAAAAACGAGCAGAACATATTCTTAAAACCCCCGTAACAAAGGCTGTTATCACTGTGCCGGCTTATTTTAACGATGCACAGCGACAAGCTACCCGAGATGCGGCAAAGCTTGCAGGGCTAGATGCACTCCGCATTATAAATGAACCCACCGCTGCCAGCCTTGCTTACGGCATAGGATTACGTAGCAGCGAAGAAAAAACTATTGTAGTGTATGATCTTGGTGGCGGCACATTTGATGTGTCGGTTTTGCGATTACAAGATGGAGTATTTGAGGTGCTATCTACACATGGCGACACTTTCCTCGGCGGAGATGATTTTGATAAGGCTATCATTATGCATTGGATTTCTAAAGAAAAGTTTACAGGGGAAGCCTTAATAGCTGATGCTCCATTCACCCAGGAAATAAGATTAGCGGCGGAGAAAGCAAAAAAAGCGCTATCTACAAGTGATACTTTTGAAACTACGATTGCTGGTATAGAGCTGGAAATGAATAGGAGTGATTTTGAGAATGAAATCGCCTCTGTGGTAGAACGTACAATTGCATCATGTAAGTCTGCTATGAAAGACGCAGGCTTATCTGTAAAAGAAATAGATGAAGTGATACTGGTAGGCGGAAGTACAAGGGTGCCTGCCATTAAAACTGCAGTTGAAAATTTCTTCAATAAAAAGCCTCATGACAATATTGACCCTGATGAAGTAGTAGCGCTAGGTGCCGCTATACAAGCAGATATCCTTGCCGGTAATACGAAAGATATTCTGCTTTTAGATGTAACACCGCTAAGCCTCGGTGTAGAAACTGCAGGCGGGCTCATGGATGTGATTGTGCCAAGAAATAACAAAATCCCCTCAAAAGCCGGTAGGCAGTATAGCACACAGGTAGATGGGCAATCTGGTATGCGAATCACCGTTTTTCAGGGAGAACGGGATCTCGTAAAGGACAACAGAAAACTGGGAGAGTTTATTCTCAGCAATATTCCTGCTATGCCTGCTGGTATGCCCAAAGTAGAGATAAGTTTTTTGATAGATGCAGATGGGATTCTTACTGTAGGAGCAAAAGAACTACGAAGTGGAGTAGAGCAGCAAATTGAAATAAAGCCGCAGTACGGACTTAGCGATGAAGACGTAGAAGCAATGCTATTAGATGCCATGAGCAATGCAGAAGAAGACATTGCCGCAAGAGCTCTCACAGAAGCGAACACGGAGGGAGAGCAACTGCTAAAAACTACAGAATCATTTCTGCATAAAAATAGTAGCAAGCTTACGCAAAAAGAGATAATGGAAACTGCCGCCGCTATGCAAGCGCTACAGATGGCACTTACAATGAACGATAAAAACCTGGTGCAATCAAAAATAGAAGCCTTAAATGACGTTTCTAAACCCTACGCCGAAAGAGTGATGGACGAGGCTATAGGTGAGGCAATGAAGGGTCGCGAGGTTTAGGACTCACGAAAATAAGCACAAGATAAAGGCATAAGGCCACGGTGCTAAAAGCCATCCAGAAAAGTACAACTGCGGGCTTAAACTCCAAATGCACCTTTTGCTCACTTTCCCTTATTGGTATACTTATGAATGGGGCATTTTCTATGGGTGATACGTGCAATCCATTTGCAAACCAATGGGGATAGTAGTTTTGCTGCAATAGCAAAGCCGTTGTGTTCTTGCCAGACAATCTAATATCTAAAGATTTTCCTGTATAATTTATTACCTGAACCTCATTGTTTTTTTTATTATTGAAAATAAAAGGCAAGCTTGTAAAAACATTTTTTGCATTTGCAATCGTATCAAGGTAGGCCATACTGTTTTTTAAGACAATGGGATATTGCACAAACTTTGTGCTGCCTATATTTTTACCGTACATACTCCAATCGCCTAGTAGCTTTGATTTTTCATCAAATGTTTCTAAGGTTTTTATAGGTGCCATAGAAGGTACGGGGATTCCCTTAGGTGCAGTATTCAACATAATTTGTAACTCCGCTACAGAATTATTGCCTACTCCTGTAAAAGGCATATTGAGCAGAGAAGCTACACATAATTCTACCACAATGAGGTAAGGGAGAAATCGCAATCGTTTTTTAAAAAATATTAAGATGAGGCAAATAATAAAGATGACCTGCATTGTTGATTGTACTAATAATGTGTCATTACCAGTAGTTGCTTCTACTATTGATTTGAGCCCGGAACCAGACGACCTTCCAGAAATATAATCCAGCAAGAAACTTTCTTTCGTCACCAGACTGTTTATTATAGCAAAGGCAAGTACACCCATGCAAATAAATAATAGAGTTTTTAATACCTGAGTAAGCTTCTTGAAATCATTGGTTTGTAAAATGGTATTAAAATGAATACTTCCCGCCACTATTAAACTAAAAAGAGTGAAGATTCTAAACTCGCCATTCAGCCTCACATAACCTATAAAAGGCATTACATGATAGGCAATGGTTTTTGCTATTCCGCCTGCTGAAAGCACAGCAAACGAAAGGGCCATAAGCAATAAGAACTTCTGCACAGGTATTTTTTTACCCAGAACCAGGATTATCAACAATGCTAATTGTAGTATTCCTATATAGCAGTTTCTCATAGAGATGTCTGTGGCAAACCAGGCATTGTTTTTCACAACAGCAAACGGAAATAATAAGCTTATCCAAGATGTGATGCCTGTGGGATTGAGTAGGGAGTCCTGTAAGGAAACTTTATCTCCGCGGGTAAGGTATGGGAGGGCATCAAGATATCCGGCAATCATCCCGGCACTTAGAAGTAGTATAAGAGAAACTAGTAACAGATTTATTTTAACAAGGGACCTGGCACTTTTTACCAGGGAGTTGTTTTTCTGTGTGAACAATTGAAAGATAATATATCCGAAGAAAAAGTATGCTGCTGCTATTATTATCCCGGGGTGGGCACTTGATACAAGGAAGTAAAATGCTAAAGCGCAAAGCAAATAGTTAATAATATTTTGAGTAGTCAGCAATTTTCTATAAGCTAAAAAACAAAAAGGCAGAAAAGCGCATCCGCTCAGCCAGTTTACATGTTGCAGATGCCCTACGTTGTACCCGCAGCATAGATAAGCAGCACCTGCGCAAAATGCTACCATCTTGCTACAGGAAAAATGCCGGCAGAGATAATACATTCCCATGCCAGATAAGAATATGTATAATAATATTTCGCAGGTAAATGTGTACGCATTATAACCAATCGTAGAAGCTATAAGCCAGTTTATAGGACTCCAGTACCCCGAGCTCATATCACCGTACTGCGGAATGCCATAATTTATGTAAGGGTTCCACAGGGGCAAATGTCCGGCATGCAGGCTTTCGCTCATGAAAAACCGGGGAGGGAAATAGCCCATAAATGCATCATTCTTTATATAAAATAAAAAAGTGCTGGCAGGCAAATAAGCTACAATAGTGAGTAAAAGAAACGCAAGACTTACCTTGAAGAAGCCGTATATATTTTTGTTGTAATCTTGCATTAGATTAAAAATAGTGATTACACAATTATGTCTAAAGAAATGTTTGACAATTTTGATCCGTATGCTCGTGATTACAGGTCTGTGCATACCCAAAACATAAAAATTTCTGGTGTAGACAGCTATTACTTTGCTGAACATAAAGTAAAATATATTGCGAAATATGAAACCGATCAAAACATAGAAATCTTAGACTTTGGTTGTGGGGATGGTGCAGTGGATCTCTATATAAATAAATACTTTCCTGCAGCAAAAATAGAGGGGGTAGATATTTCCCGGGAATCAGTGGAGATAGCCACTTCTCATAATATACCCAACACGAACTACAGTGTGTTTAATGGTTTGGAGCTCGACTTTCCTCACGGTACTTTTGATGTTGTGATTTTAGCATCTGTTCTTCACCATGTAGATAAGTCCAAACACATTGCCGTTCTTACAGAAATACGCAGAGTACTAAAGCCAGGCGGCAGACTGTATATATTTGAGCATAATCCTTATAATCCCGTTACAAAACATATCGTACGTACTTGTATTTTTGACAAGGACGCCTGTCTCCTTACTCCTTCTTACGCTGGTAAAATTTTAAAACAGTCTAATTTTGAAATGACACGAAAATCATTTGTGCTTTTTTTTCCGAGAAACAAATATTTTAAATTTCTACTGCCTTTGGAAAAATGGTTAGTAAAAATCCCTTTGGGTGCTCAGTACTTTACTCGTGCTTGTAAATAGCACTAAGACTTGCTTTTGACGATATACAGCTGTCTGTTTTTAACAGAGTCATTTATCCTTATTATATATTCCCCAATTACGCCCAGGCAGAACAATTGTATACCACCGAGGAATAGAATTGTAATCATAATGGATGCCCAGCCGGTGATGGTATGTCCTAAAACTAGCTTGGCATAGAACACATAAATAATCATGAGAAAAGCTATGAATGATACGATGATGCCACAAAAGCTGGCAATCTTCAAAGGTAAATTACTAAAACCAGTTATACCATCCAGGGCAAAATGAAACATTTTTCTTTGGCTGAATGCAGACTTGCCGTTTTTTCTAGGTTCTCTATCATATAAAATAAAATCTTCGCTAAACCCCAACCATGCTACCTGGCCTCTCAGGAACTTATGGGGTTCATTCATCTTTAAAACTTCATCCCTAACTTTTCTGGAAATTATTCTGAAATCACCTGTATCTAATGGTATATTAATAGATGTGATTTTTTTAAAGATGCGGTAGTATAATTTAGCTGAGGCCTTTTTATATAGAGATTCACCTTCTCTCTTTCTTCTCTTGGCATATACTACATCGTATCCCGTTATCGCTTTATCGTACAGATCAGTAATAAGCTCTGGCGGGTCCTGGAGATCACTATCTAAAAGAACAATTTTTTCGCCAATACAATGTTCCAAGCCAGCAAAAAGTGCTATTTGATGTCCAAAATTTCTTGTGAAACTTATAAATCGTACTTGTTTATTTTCCCTGCTCAGTTTTTCTATTAATTGAATGGAATGGTCTGTACTCCCATCATCAATAAACAATATCTCATAGTCTGGCGTGATTTCCTCCAGGGTTGCGGTAATTCTTTTATAAAACTCAAATATATTAAGCGCTTCATTGTAGACAGGTGTTATAATGGAGATAAGGGCCATATTTCTTTTTTGTAATAAAAATTTTATCGCGTCAGTTTCATATAATTTACCACATATTTTCCCAGCACATCAAATTCAATATTAACTATATCGCCTTCATTTACAAAACCCATATTGGTATGGGACATGCTGTATGGAATAATTGTCACTTTAAAACTAGTGGCCGTCGTTTCCCAAACGGTAAGACTAATGCCATTAATCGTAATGGATCCCTTCTCAATAAATAATGCAGCAAACTCCTGTGCTACCTTAAAGCGGAATTCCGTACTACCTTCCTTCTCCGTTTTATGAGTACAAATGGCAGTTCCATCAGCATGACCCTGCACGACATGACCATCCAATCTCCCATTAAAAGGCAGGCATCTTTCTAGGTTAAATTTCTGACCTACTTGCGAAGACCCCAGATTAGTTACTCTTAAGGTTTGTGCTACTGCAGTTACTTTGTGAGTATCGCCATTAACCGCTTCCACAGTAAGACAAACACCGTTATGACTCACACTTTGGTCAGGTTTTAATTCGCTGCTAATAGAGCTTTTAATCCAAAAGCTTTTATTTTGACCGGCTTCTTCAATAGCTGTAATTTCCCCTGTTGCCTCTATAATTCCAGTAAACATTTCTCAAAAATCGGTAAAAATCTCAAAAAGTGTTGTTTTGATTTAAAATAATATTATCTTTGCAGCCCTGTTTACAATAAGTAAGCAATATTATATAACAAAAGAAGAATAACATTTATGTTAATTATTGATTCTAAAGACTGCGAAAACATAGACAAAGCGCTTAAAAAGTATAAAAAGAAGTTTGAGAAATCTCGTACACTTCTACAGCTTAGAGAGCGTCAGGCATTTACAAAGCCAAGCGTAAAGCGTAGGCATGAGGTGCTTAAAGCGATCTATAAGCAGCAAATGAACGAGCAATAAGATAAAGCGTAAGGCAGAGATGCCTGTTTATCCATATATTATTACCGGTAGCAGGGTTTATTTACCTTTGCTTACCGGTTTTTTTATGGCCAATAATTTATCTACACATATCAAGGAGTTTTTGCATTATTTGCAATATCAAAAAAGGTATAGCCCACACACGGTTATCTCGTATAAGAATGACCTTATCTCTTTTACCACTTTCTGTATGGAGAGTTATGAAGTAAACAGTACAGGGGAGATTACCTCCGGAATTGTAAGGTCCTGGCTAGCTTCGCTTAAGGAAGACAATCTAACTGCAAAATCGCTTAACCGGAAGATTAGTACCCTCAAATCTTTTTTCAAATATCAGCTGAAGCAGGAAAATGTATCCAAATCGCCTATGACGGCTATCATTTCTCCCAGGCAAAGCAAGCGACTGCCAGTCTTTGTTGAAGAGCGTGACACTAATTATTTATTTAATAAGATTCAATTCCCTGATGATCATAAGGGAAAGACAGATCGCCTTATTTTATTAGCCTTATATCAAACAGGAATGCGCTCTGCAGAGCTTTGCTCTCTACGTATAGGTAGCCTGCATGCAGAGAGGCAAACACTACGAGTCCTTGGAAAAGGCAATAAAGAAAGAATTCTTCCCTTGCAGTCAGATTTATATGCGGCCATCGCAGATTATATTGATTATACGAATGGATTAAGAAACTCTGGAGAGGACCATCTTTTGCTTACTCTTTCTGCGAAGCCTTTATATCCTAAATATGTGTATAATACGGTAAATAAATATCTGGCATTAGTGAGTACAGTAGAGAAAAAAAGTCCCCATATCCTAAGACACAGTTTTGCCACACACCTTACTAATAATGGCGCCGACCTCAATGCAGTAAAAGAGTTACTAGGTCACGCCAGCCTGGCAGCCACACAGATTTATACCCACAACAACATAGAAAATCTCAAGAGTGCCTTTAAGAAAGCGCACCCAAAAGCGTAGAAGAAATATTACAGAAAAATTACATCGGTTTTATTTGCCCAACTTCTCTCAATTCCTTAACTTCATAATTCCGATTGTTCATAATAATAAATTGCATTTTAGCCTATGGGTTGACGTCTACCTATCATTCACCATTCAAAAAAATAAGCATATGGATGTAAGTATTCAAACAGTGCACTTTGATGCAGATGTAAAATTAGTAGAGCACATTAATAAGAAGATAGAAAAGCTGAAGCATTTTCATGATCGAATAACGCATATAGACATCTATCTTAAACTGGATAACGTGGTCCATCATATAAAGGACAAGATTGCAGAAATAAAAGTAGCAATTCCGAGGCATGAGTTCTTTGTAAAACAGTCTTCGAAGTCCTTCGAAGAAAGTTTCGATGAGGCCTTAGACAGCATAATTACACAGATAAAACGGAAAAAAGAAAAAATGGCCGCGTGATTTTTTCAAATATTTTTTACTCAAAACCCGCTCTCGTAGCGGGTTTTTTAAAATCAGGAATAGGCTTTAAAAAATAAATTGAACAAAGTTTTTCTATTAATGAAAAACGCTTACCTTTGCCTTCCAAAAAAAAAGGTCTAGGCCTGGTTTCTGGAAAAAGTTCTTAGAATAAAACGTTATTTATAAGCCGAAATAGCTCAGCTGGTAGAGCAACTGATTTGTAATCAGTAGGTCGCTGGTTCGATCCCAGTTTTCGGCTCTTGAATTTTCTCTCAGGGAAGATTTTGAAATGCGTTTTAGGGCAGATGGCCGAGTGGTTAAAGGCGACAGACTGTAAATCTGTTCTCTCACGAGTACGTAGGTTCGAAACCTACTCTGCCCACACAATTAATTTGAAAATTTTCTGATTTGAAAATTTGAAAATTGAATAGTTCTTTAAATATAGTAGTGATATAATCAGCACATAAGTTAATTGTGTCACTAGCACATTAAAACAAGCGGAAGTAGCTCATTTGGTAGAGCGGTAGCCTTCCAAGCTTCAGGTGGCCGGTTCGAGCCCGGTCTTCCGCTCATTGTTTTTCACGAGCAAGTTTTGCTCTTTAGCCGTCGTATCCCGATGAAGGATCGGGAGTAAACGCCTCAGGGGTAGAGCATCCCGATAAGTATCGGGAGGGTTTGGAGTTTGTCTCTCACTGATGGCAAAAAGTAACCAGCCGTCGTAGCTCAGGGGTAGAGCACTTCCTTGGTAGGGAAGGGGTCGTGAGTTCGATTCTCACTGATGGCTCTTAAAAGAGTCTTTTAGAAAAGGAAAGACAAAAACATATAACATTAATAAGTCCATAGTTTTGCAGACTTTAAATGAAACTGTTTTCAAAACAAAATACAAAAAAATAAAAAATGGCAAAAGAATCATTCAAGAGGGACAAACCCCATCTTAACGTAGGTACCATTGGTCACGTGGATCATGGAAAGACTACACTTACAGCCGCTATAACCGATGTTTTGTCAAGTAGAGGTTTGGCGCAAAAGAAGAATTATGACGATATCGATGGAGCTCCAGAGGAGAAAGAAAGAGGTATCACAATTAATACTGCTCACGTAGAATATGCTACTGACTCTCGTCACTACGCTCACGTAGATTGTCCGGGTCACGCTGACTATGTAAAGAATATGATTACAGGTGCTGCCCAGATGGACGGTGCTATACTAGTGGTAGCTGCTACTGATGGTCCTATGCCTCAGACTAAGGAGCACATCCTTCTTGCTCGCCAGGTAGGTGTACCAGAGATAGTTGTTTTCATGAACAAAGTTGATCTTGTAGATGATCCGGAATTACTTGAACTAGTAGAAATGGAAATCCGTGAACTACTTACTTCATATGGTTTTGATGGTGATAACACACCGATCATACAAGGTTCTGCTACTGGCGCTCTAGCCGGTGACGAGAAATGGATCGCTAAGATTAACGAATTGATGGACGCTGTAGATAGCTACATTCCGTTGCCTCCAAGACTAGTAGATTTACCTTTCCTAATGAGTGTAGAGGACGTATTCTCTATCACAGGTCGTGGTACAGTAGCAACTGGTCGTATTGAAAGAGGTCGTATTAAAGTAGGAGAGGGAATTGAGATCGTAGGTCTTATGGATAAGCCTCTTGCTTCTACTTGTACAGGTGTAGAGATGTTTAAGAAACTACTTGACGAAGGAGAAGCTGGTGATAACGCTGGTCTTCTACTACGTGGTATTGAGAAAACTCAAATCCGTCGTGGTATGGTACTTTGTAAGCCAGGTTCTATTACTCCGCACACAGAGTTTAAAGGTGAGGTTTATGTACTGAGCAAAGACGAAGGTGGACGTCATACTCCATTCTTTAATAAGTATCGTCCTCAGTTCTACTTCCGTACTACAGACGTTACCGGTGAGGTTACGCTTGCAGAAGGAACTGAAATGGTTATGCCTGGTGATAACACTAGCATATCTGTTACACTTATCCAACCGATAGCAATGGAAAAAGGCTTGAAGTTTGCGATCAGAGAAGGTGGCCGTACCGTAGGTGCTGGTCAGGTTACTGAGATCGTGAAGTAATAAGAATTAAAGTATCTTTGATATTAAATTAGCTAATTAGCAAATTTGCTGATTAGCTAATTTGTTTTACGGGCATGGTGCAACGGCAGCATACGGGTCTCCAAAACCTTTGATCTAGGTTCGAATCCTAGTGCCCGTGCAAAGAGTTGAGTTGGTGAAATACCTGTACGCTCTTACACAATAATATTTACGGTCGCAAGGCTGTTATTAAACTGGAACAAATGAATAAAATTTCTCTTTTCTTAAAGGAATCTTATAAGGAAATGACGGAAAAAGTGAGCTGGCCTACCTGGGATCAGCTACAGCAGAGCACCATGGTTGTTCTTGGTGCCACTATTTTTATTACGGCTCTTGTAGCCTTGATGGATTTTATTGCTAATAATGCGATGAAGTTTATCTACTCTTTATTTGTATAAATGATGGAAGAAACTATAAAAGAAGAAGCTACCACTCCCCAAAAAGAAACGCATTGGTACGTACTACGTGTAGTAAGTGGCAAGGAGCGTAAGATAAAGGAGTATCTTGACAAGGATATTATACGCAATGGGTGGGATAAAATTATCAAACAAGTTTTTTTACCAGTAGAAAAAGTATACAAGGTACTTAATGGCAAAAAAGTGATGAGGGAGCGTAACTTCTATCCTGGTTATATTATGATTGAAATCGCAGACAATAAAATAAGCGATGATATCATACAGCATGTGAGTTCTATAAGCAACGTAATGCATTTTCTTACAGATGGTAAAGGCAGTAAAGGAAATATTATTTCCCTGCGTAAGTCTGAGGTAAATAAAATGCTAGGTAAGGTAGATGAGATGGCGGAAGATGGTGGAATGATTATGAATGAGCCGTTTATTATAGGAGAAACTATCAAAATTATTGACGGGCCATTTAATGACTTTAATGGTGTCATTGAAGAAGTAAGCGATGAGAAAAAGAAACTAAAAGTGCAAGTAAAGATATTTGGCCGTGCTACTCCTGTAGAGCTTAGCTACATGCAAGTAGAGAAGATGGTGTAAAGACCACTAAAATTATATTTGAAACCTCACAATCGAAAGATTCGTGAGGTTTTTTTATGGGGCAATTTAATGTCTTAATAAAAATGGCTTATGACTGCTTGCTAATAAGGAAGACCCAAAATCATAATTTTACAGATCAAATTTCAACCATCAGTCTTTAATTGATTTATTACAAATTGTCTATATTCTAAAAGAATTTTGTTAAATTCAGAAAAATTGAGTAAACAATAAAAAGAAATCTCATGCGTATATTTTTAATTTCTGTAATTTCTCTGTTCTTAAGTAAGACAGTTAACGCTAATGATAGCTTAAACACCGAAGATCCATTTGCTCCTGCCACTATGTATTGGATTGGAGGCTCTGGATTATGGAATGATATAAGTAATTGGTCAAAGACCTCTGGTGGAGCAGCAAACGTGCCGGCATATCCCAATAATAATACCATTGCATTAATTGATGCAAATTCTGGCCTTACTAGTACCAGTACCATTACCATCCCAGCTGGAGATTATGAAGTTTTAACCCTAAAAGTATTAAACAATTCAGGTTTTACATTGCTCATGGCTGGTACAAACAGTGCCAATAACGTGGTAATGTCGGTTTATGAAGATCTAATTTTTAGTAGTGGATTTAATTTGGCATATAACATTGCTAATGAGTTTAGTAATAGTTGGAAATTTGTAGGTGCAGGCGCACATAACTTATCTACTGGGTCACACGATTTGTGTAGTGTAGAATTTTTGGATGCAAGCGCAACATATACCCAGGCTACTGACCTCACAGCATCGGCAAGAATAAGAATGCACGGCGGCACCTGGATAGCAGATGGCCATGATGTCTACACAGACTATCTATATTTTCAAGACACTAACGGCTCTGGTAATCCTATTCCAAAACAATTTAGTGCAGATGTCACAAACATTTATTGCTCTGAATGGGATTCCAAGTTTGCCTATCAATCGCTGGTTGTTACTGGCAATCATACTATTTATACTAATCGATTTAGCGGTAGTCCAGGGTCACAATTTAATAATTTTAGTTTCAACAATATACACTTACTGGAATTTCCAGATACGGCGCCCGGTGGTTTTTCTCAAATTGAATACAATAATTTCGACTGCTCATATTGTGAGATTCAAAATCTGATTATAGAAGATCATGGCCGCACACAACTGGCCGGTAAATTTACGATAGCAGCAAACCTTACAGTGATAAATATGGAATCCACTATCATGTTTAATGGCGGAAATGGAAGAGATAGTGAAGTAACAATCAATGGTACGGTCTCCACGCCAGTTCCAGTAGGCTGTGAAAAACGAACGGTATTTACTGGCGTGTTTAACGATTATTCAACCATAATCCGGAATAATGGTACATTAACCTTACCTAATGCAGTGGTTAATGATTTACATACCAGCGGAGGAGCTACTTTTAATGTATCTAATGGTTTGCTACAGGGTTGGTCCGTAGGCTGGAATGAAATAAACTTGCCCTCCCCCCGTAACTATACCTGGATCGGTCCTGTTTCTGGTACCGGTGATTGGAATAATCCATCGTATTGGACAGAGGCTGTTCAAGGGGTGACTGGCTGTATCCCTTCTTTATTCGACAACGTAACAATAAACAGTAGCTCCCAGGCTAATATCAGAATCCCCCACGGATTTGAAGCAGAATGTAGAAATTTTACCTGGACAAATCCGGGTGCATTAACGCTTACTTTAAATGGGATACAGAACTTATCAGCTAAACTAACCATTGCTGGAAACCTAAGTTTAGGTAGCAATGCAAATATTGTTTCTACGTATCAATACGACAATATTAATTTCAAAAAACTTGGAACAGCCACAATTTCTACAAATGGAGTTTTGCTGCCTCGAATCTCATTCGCAGGTGTGAATGGACTTTGGCAAATGCTAGATGACCTGCATTGTGAAGAAATCTATGTAAATAGCGGAGTCTTTGACACTCAAGGGTTTGACATAGAAACAGATTACTGGTCTTCATCAAGCGATGAGCCTACTCATTATGAGTTTGGTTCTTCTCACATTATTGTAAATGGAGAAATGAAGCTCTCGGATATTTTTTCAGATGTTA
Organism: Ferruginibacter sp.; assembly: GCA_037968795.1. Lineage (GTDB taxonomy): Bacteria > Bacteroidota > Bacteroidia > Chitinophagales > Chitinophagaceae > Ferruginibacter. Next base: position 4,052 of record JBBKWE010000005.1, on the reverse strand, counting down.
CTGTCAATCCTGGCACGAGCGTGATAGAATGTGAAAAATTAAGTTCTTTAGTGCCTGTTCTCTATGATGTAGTTTTAAATAATAGTGTCACACAGAATCTAGGCAATGTTGCCTACAGTTTCAATAAGCTTACTTTAAATGGTACAGGTCAGGTTTCTACACAAAACAGTATGACTTTACATGACCTTGTTTTTAATGTAAATGATTCAAAATTAATAGTAGATAATCAGGATGGTTTGGTAGTAAATGGTGGTATCCGGAGCTTTGCTACAAATGCTGCCCCTGCAGTACTGAAATCAAATGTAAATGGCACAAGTGCTACCATTGATAAAGCGAACGGCAACATTTGCGTAATGGGTCAAGTTGCATTTCAAGATATAAATGCTATTCTTGGAGGAGTTTTTAATGCTCCATCCGGAATTGATAATGGTGGAAATTCAAATATTAACTTTGACAATGGCAGCACCTCTGCAGCCTTATATTGGATTGGTAATAGCGGTGATTGGAATATTAATAGCAACTGGTCAAGAATATCTGGAGGTTGTCCAACTACTAAAAATCCGGCCGACGCTTTTTCTTTGGTTTTTGATAACAACAGTTTTGCCACAAGTCCAGCCCAGGTAGATGTAAAAACAACAAGTAATTGCAATGATGTTTATTTTAAAAATCTGGCCAATGCCACAATAGACATTACTACATCACTTACCGCAAAGAATATTTACAATAATAACGGCTATGTGAACTTAACGGGAAAAAATTTATTTATAGAAAATGGCGGCCAAATTAAAGTAGAAAACGGAGGTGTTTTTATCAGCAGATTGTTGTATGGTTATGCACCTCTAATAGACCTTGCATCTGGCCTTTTATTAGTAAAAAGTGGAGCCAAATTAACTTGCGATATCGCAACTATACATGGAACTTTTGTTGTAGAAAATACCGGGGCGTTTATTACTGATACTTTAGATGTTTTTGGCACGGTAACAAATTCCGGTACTATTGAGGTAAAAAAGTGATGTTAAGAACGAATCTTCTGTTAAGAAGTAAAACCTCAAATCATTATTTTACAGATCAGATTTATACCATCAGCCTATAATTGATTTAGTGTTAATGGTTTATATTCGAGAATATTTTTTTTTAAAAAAAAATTGAGTAAGTAATAAAAAAATTTCTCATGCGTATATTTTTAATTTCTGTTATTTCTGTCTTTTTAAGTAATACTGTTAACGCTAATGATAGCTTAAACAGCGACGAGCCATTGGCACCGGTAGCAATGTATTGGATTGGTGGCTCAGGAATGTGGAATGATTATAATAACTGGGCAACAACATCAGGGGGAACTGTAACAACAGGTTTTTATCCTGACAATAATACTATCGCAATCATTGATGTCAACTCTGGTCTTAGCAGTACAGATACGATTACCATCCCCACGGGTATTTATGAGGTGTCCACCTTAAAAGTGTTTAACAACTCAGGATTTACACTACTGATGGACGGTACAAATTTTGGAAATAATGTACAGATGTCTATTTATGAAGACATCAGTATAAATAGTAATTTTAACTTGAGGTACGGCTATGAAGACATATATAGTAATAAATGGAAGTTTGTAGGCGCAGGAACGCATGCCTTAAATACGGGCTCGCATGACTTACTCCATGTAGAATTTTTTACAGCAGGTGGTACTTACACTCAAATAACTGACTTAACGGCGTCATTACAAATAAGAATGCACGGCGGCACCTGGATAGCAGATGGCCATGATGTCTACACAGACTATCTATATTTTCGAGACACTAACGGCTCAGGTAATCCTATTCCAAAACAATTCAGTGCAGATGTCACAAACATTTATTGCTCTGAATGGGATTCCAAGTTTGCATATCAGTCGCTGGTTGTTACTGGCAATCATACTATTTATACTAGTCGATTTAGCGGTAGTCCAGGGTCACAATTTAATAATTTTAGTTTCAACAATATACACTTACTGGAATTTCCAGATACGGCGCCCGGTGGTTTTTCTCAAATTGAATACAATAATTTTGACTGCTCATATTGTGAGATTCAAAATCTGATTATAGAAGATCATGGCCGCACACAACTGGCCGGTAAATTTACGATAGCAGCAAACCTTACAGTGATAAATCAAGAATCCACTATCCTGTTTAACGGCGGAAATGGAAGAATAAGTGAAGTAGCTATTAATGGTTCTATCAATGTGCCTGTGCCGATTGGTTGTAATAAGAGAACAATATTTTCAAACATCTATAATGACTTTTCCACTATCAAAAGACCCAGCGGCGTACTAACGCTGCCGAATTCCTTTGTCAATAATATACACACCAGTGGTGGAGCAACATTTAATGTCTCTAACGGAGCATTACAAGGAAGCTCTACAGGTTGGAATCTAATCAATAACCCTACCCCTATCAATTATGAGTGGAACGGGCCAGCAAGTGGATATGGCGACTGGGATAATCCGGCTAACTGGGTAGTGGCCAATCAGGGGTCTAATGGTTGCTACCCGAGAATTCTGGATAATGTCGCAGTAAAAGCATCTTCTACGGGCAATATCCGTATTCCCGCAGGTTTTGAAGCTGAATGTAACAATTTTGACTGGCAGCGGGCAAGTGGAATACTATTTATTGATGGAGTGCCATGTTGTGCTTCTACCATGTTGAAAGTAGGAGGAGACTTTGAAATTCATAGCGCTGCAAGCACAAAATCAAATGGAATTCATTATCTCCAATTTGAAACAGTAGGGACTAAAAAAATAACCACAAACGGGGTTGAATTGCCTAAGATAAGGTTTAATGCTGCCAATGGAAACTGGTTGCTTGCTGACGACTTGGAATGTGAAGAATTATATTTTTTTGCAGGAGCTTTCAACACACAGAATAATAATATTACCACAAATTATTGGAGCTCTGGTAATCTAGTAAATTACACTTTTGGTTCTTCACATATTACAGTCACCGGAGAAATGAGGCTCTCGACTGTTACTTCAAATGTAACTGTCAATCCTGGAACAAGTGTGATTGAGTGCGAAAAATTAAGTTCTACAACACCTGTGCTTTACGACGTGATACTCACTAATCCCACTCCACTCACAATGGATAACATCGCTTACAGTTTTAATTCCCTCACTTTGCAGGGTATTGACCAGGTATCTACGCAAAATGCCCTCACTTTAAACGACCTTATTTTTAAAGTAAATGGTTCGTCTTTGGCAGTTGCAACTTCAGAAGGATTGATTGTGAATGGAGGGATACGAAGTTTTGCAAGTTCAGGTAATACGGGGGTTCTAAAATCTGGAACAATTGGCACAAGTACTGTGCTGGATAAAACAAATGGAAACCTTTGTGTGGTGGGGCGTGTGGCTTTTCGAGACATAAACGCCGTTCTTGGAGGGGTTTTAAATGCACCTTTAGGGGTAGACAACGGTGGCAATACTAATATTAATTTTGACAACGGCAGTACTTCTAATGCTTTATACTGGATAGGAAACAGTGGCAATTGGAATACTGTAAGTAATTGGTCGCGACTATCAGGTGGTTGCCCATCCAACAAAAATCCGGCTTCAGAAACTTCTTTAGTTTTTGATAACAATAGTTTTGCCACAAGTCCAGCCACAGTAGATGTAACAACAAGTACTTGCAATGATGTTTTTTTTAGAAACTTTGCCAATGCCACTGTAGAGATTTCTAGCTCACTTACTGCAAAGAATATTTTTAATGATGGCGGCTATGTAAATTTTATAGGGAAGAATTTATTTATAGATACAGGTGGAGAAATTAAAGTTGAAAACGGCGGGTTTTTTACAAGCAAAATGTTGAATTGTACTGCCCCACTTGTAGAGGTTGCCTCTGGCGCTTTAGTAGTAAAAAATGGGGCCAAATTAACCTGCGATACCGCAACCATACATGGAACTTTAGTCGTAGAAAGTACTGGGGCGCTCATTACTGATACTTTAGATGTTTTTGGCACAGTGACTAATTCCGGAGCTATAACGGTAAAACAATAATTGAAAAAAGATTTCTTATATATAATAT
>JBBKWE010000004.1:0-6035 GCA_037968795.1 Ferruginibacter sp. | reverse complement strand
CTCTTAAATGCATTAGGAAATGTTGTAGCCAGCGTACCGGTTACCGCAGATGGTTTATTCTTATTCAGTAATGTTCCTGTCGGGATTAATTATTCTGTACAGCTTACAACAATACAAGGTACAGGAACTTATGCCAGCCCTTCTACCCCACCCGCCACTATTTTACCAGCAGGTTGGGTGAATACCGGTGAGTTCGTTGGTGCAGTATCGGGTTCTGATGGCGTAGTTGACGGAAAAAGTTCTCTGGTAAATTTAACTACCGATGATCTTATAACTGAAGTGAATTTCGGGATACAGAGACTAAGTACCGCGGTTCCATTCACTACTGCTATACCTTCATTGCTTCTTAATCAGGTACTTGTGCTAAATAGTCCTACTTTCCCTGTACTTTCTGGAAGTGATCCGGAAGATCAGCCAGTAAGTGGAGTGCTTACCGCCAAAACGGTTAAGATTAATACGATCATCACAAATGGCACATTGAGATATGACGGAACTCCCGTAACTGTTGGACAAGTTATTCCAAACTTTGACCCTGCAAAACTTAGTATACTGGCAGACCAACCAACTCCTACCGGTATGTTTAAATTCAACTATAGTTATGTAGATGTTGCAGGTGCACCAGGTGCAGCCGCGGACTATATCATTACTTTCCCTCCCGGTGTTCTACCAATTACATTGGGTAGCTTCACAGCAACAGGTAACAATTGCACTGCCATACTCAACTTTAAAACGGTTACCGAATCAAATTCAGACAGATTTGAAGTGGAGTATTCTTCTAATGCAGGAAGTAATTACGCCATAGCTACTACAATTGCAGCAGCAGGAAATAGTACAAGCGAGCGTAACTACAATTACAATTATGCTATGCAGCCAGGAGTTACATACTTGTTTAGAATAAAAATGATAGACAGAGATGGCAACTTCAAATACAGTGATGCGCAGAAAGTAAGTTGTGCAGGAAAAGTACTGATTACACTTTCTCCAAATCCTGTAAAAGATCAATTCTTCCTTCAAGGTCTTAATTCCGGTAAAAACACAATAGCTGTTTACAACGGAAATGGTAAGAGAGTAATTACTCAGGTGATAGCTCAAACTCAAGGAAGAGTGAACATTAGTAATCTTGCAGGTGGTATGTATACTGTAACAATAGTAGACCAGGACGGAATGGTTACAAGCTTACAGATAATTAAGGATTAATAATAATTAAATCTCGTCCCTGGGACAGACAACAGTGGCTGCTTCTTATAATACGGAAGCAGCTCCTTTTTTATGCGCCTATTTCTACCCTATTTTTAGACAGCTATAGGGAGTATACAGGTGTTCGTGCGATAACTTCTTACTACAAGGAGAAAGTGACTTTATACGGCGCATAAAGTAGCATTGTAGTCTGTATTTTTTTGCTAAATACTAAAGGTCAAACTTGTTTCACATTTACGGTTTACTTGCCCGATTTTTGTGCTTATAGATTCACTTCCTTAAACTAGTTATGACTGTAGTTGCTTTATAGCAAACGGTTATAGTTAAATTGAATGTTGGTTATAATTATTTTTTACGAGAGAATGTACTTAAGCAAATTGAAAACGGTCAGCAGGTCAAGAATAGCATCTCTGATTTTAAAACAGCATAAAGATAAAGCTGTTAAAAGCACTCCAGATCATAAGCCCATCCACCACTACATAATAAAAGTAAAAGCCCTGCTTCTTGTAGGAAAGCCTTAGAACAATAAAAAGACTTGCAAGTACAACTAAGAGGCTAAGATATAAGAATGTGTTACCGCTGTTTTGTATCCATAGAAAATAAAAAAAGCCATATGACAATATAGAAATTGTAGAGTACAGGGATACAGTTTTCAGCGGCAAGTCTGTGGCTATACTATGAAGATGATGCCTTCTATCAGCCAGGATATCCTTCTTATCGAAAACAATGCACAACGTGAGCATAAAGAAGAACCGGGCAGCGATAAGATAAATAGATGCTGATTCTCCAGCATGTATGAGCGGAAGAAGAGCGGTCACATACGTCCATGTGGCTGCCAGCAGTATTGCTTTAAAGAATCCTATGACTCTAAAGAGCTTCTCCAGCGAGGAATATAAGATCGGGATAGCATATAGTAGCGTAAGAAATACGGCTATCAAAATGAAGTAGATTACTTCCTGCATACTGTTGACTGCAATGAGAAGTGCAAATGCTCCTGAGATTGCTATAAAAGCTAGGTTTGCAGCATTGCGTTTTAAGAACTGCAGTAACCCCCTACTATTATTGTAAGCAAATTTACTCAGAAGCCAATAGAAATTATAAGACGCCACTGTAGAACAGAATACAAAAAGCAACACAGAAACATTTGGCTGGAGACCAGACAAAAGGTAGGTCTCATAGCCCAGGGAAGCAGCACATAAAGCTGCGAATAAAGAATGCGATACAATAAAAGTTAATATGCGCTTCATCTTATGGGAGAAGAAACAAAGCCTTTGGTGTTTTTATGACATTACTTTTATTACCGGCAAAGTCTCTTACATACACTTCATAAAAAACCGTATCTGTATAATTTGGTCTCGGAGCGGGGGTAAGCTTTGTAACTATGCCTCTTAAAAATTTCAAATCCACAACTATTTCAGCATTTAAATCTGCTCGCTTTATTGAAGGATTTGTAGGAAACTTTGCAGAATCAATATCAAATGGAGGTACAGTAATATTCTTTACATACACATAAGAGGTATCTTCAAATTCTGCAAAACCGAAATCTCCTTCTTTATCTGTAAGCCTGATCTTAAGCAAAGGCCCGGCAGTAGTTATTGGTGCAATCTTATACACATTTGGTGTAATGTCTATAAATGTTATCTGAGGAGCACTGGTAAATTTGTCTTTGCCGCAAGAAGATGCAATTAATACAATGGCAAAAAAGGTAAATAACTGTTTCATAATTTTAGTTGTATTTCAAATGTAATAAACAGAACTGATAATATCACATCATTATATACGTATTAAAATATAATTAGCATGTTAGAGAAATACATATTTGATATAAATAGCTCACTTTTGTGATAATGCAAGCAGAATTCAGAACAGAAACAGAAAATATTCTATCAAATCTAGGCAAAATTCCAGAGTTAACTTTTCAAGAGGTCGCACTGTCTATTTTTCGCTTGCAGTACAAACATTGCAATATCTATAAGCGTTTTTGCGAAGCCTTAAAGGTAACCTCTACAGCAGTGCAAGAGTTGAAGGATATTCCCTATTTGCCTGTAGATTTTTTTAAAACCCACAAAGTAACTACCGGAGACTGGGATGCAAAGCTCACATTTAAAAGTAGTGGCACCACAGGGCAGGATAGCAGCCATCATCACATAAAAGATTTAAAACTATACGAAGAAAGTTTTTCAGAACATTTTAATCTCAGCTTTGGTACTGCGGAAGATCTGTGCATCTTGGGATTACTCCCATCCTATCTGGAGAAGGGAGATTCCTCACTGGTGTATATGGTAGATGCACTTATTAAAAAATCAAAATACACAAACAGCGGTTTTTTTCTTGATGACCATAATGCCCTTGCCACGGTTTTAAAATACAATGAAGAAAATAAAATTCCTACTATTCTCTTTGGTGTAACCTATGCCCTACTCGACTTTGTAGATTTTTTTCCAATGAAGCTGCACTATACTACGATCGTAGAAACGGGGGGTATGAAAGGTAGAAAAAAAGAAATGACGAAAGCGGAAGTACATTTACAATTGCAAAAAGCTTTTTCGCTACCATACATTGCATCAGAATATGGAATGACGGAGTTGCTTTCTCAGGCCTATGCTATCAAAGATCAAAAATACCACACCAGTAATGCTATGAGAGTACTTTTGCGAAATGAAGATGACCCATTGACTGTACTTGATTCGCAGGATTGTAAGCAAAATGCACAAACTGGTATTGTAAATATTATTGACCTTTATAACATTTATAGTTGCGCATTTGTAGCCACGGATGATGTAGGGAAGTTATATAGTGATGGAACATTTGAAATCCTGGGCCGCCGGGATAATAGTGATATCAGGGGCTGCTCACTGCTTACAGTTTAATATTCTTTACTGTCGCTTACTGGCAAGATATTTTGCTTTTATAATTTGCCCTATTGTTTTTCCTTCTACCTTTCCTTCTACCCAGGAAAAAATATCCAGATAGGCATATGCCCTGGTCTCGAACCTGTTAGTTTCTAAATGCTTTATTTGCTCATAGAATTTCTTAAAAGCCGGCTGCAACTTATTATGTGGGGTGTAAAAAGAATTTTTCAAAAACTTGAACATTGCCTCTTCAGTTACGGTAAGGTTCTGCATTTTGGCCATGAACCTATACACAGACTTAATAAGTGATTCTATAATTTCTGTATTGCCGAGCTCGTAGTGCGCCATCAGGTGTAATAAGCGGGCATAACATTGCAGATCATTTCTTAAGCCCGGCTGGTCGTTTATTATTTTGCGGAGATAATCAATGCACGTTTCATAATCTTCATTAGCAAAGTAAATTGTTGCAATCTTATAGTTAAATACGAGCACTCTGTGGGGATCAAGATAATATTGGTATTGCTCTACCTTTTTTTCTAACTCTGGGACCAATGCTACACCTTTATAAAAACTACCTGTACTTATATACCTGTTTAGCTTTGCAATGTGCAGGTACACGAATGTATAGACCTCTATATTTTGATTTACCCGGGCAGCAGGAGAATTTGCAAAGGCCTCAAAACTTTTAAGCACAGTGTAATTTTTGCTGTAAAATTTAAGATCAAACAATGCATTGAGTAGGTTATGACAACCTTTTATATAATGGCTAGGCTCTATAGTTTTCATGACAGGTTCTTTCTCAAAGAGGTCGACCCACTTCTGCGTATATCTGTAATACATAAGAAAATCCTGCCGTATAAACCCGTACCAGGTGTAGCATTGGTAGAGGTACATATCCTCATAAAATCCACCTTCCTTATTGCGGGCACGCTCCAGATTACTTCTGAATTGTTCTATCACTTCTTGTTCATCAGCAAGATTTCTGGCATGTCCGTTTTTAATATACCAGCTATATAGCTTCATGGCCAGATTACTCAGTCTTGTAATATTTCTGCGCTTTTCATTTATCCGTTTTGCCTCTTTGCTTAACATTGCAGCACGATCTTGCATACTGCGGGTAATGTGCAGAGATTCTATTTTCTTCTCCAGCGAGATCGCCTGTATTATATAGCTCTCCTGGTGATGCTGATAAGCAAGCTCTTTTACTTTGTCAAGAATTTTTAAGCTTTGATGGTACAGTGCTTTGTTATATAGTATGCGGGCAAAATCTATTTGCTCATGCAGCTGCATATCTATTGACTCTGTACTCTTTAGTAAACGAAGGCTAGAAAGAATTTGTTTGTATAAATGAGATTTAAGATTTGCCAACTGAGGCTTTTCTACAGATTTCAATTTCTTTAGAAGCAATAACTCGTCATAATCATCCAGCTTATCCAGCGCATCAAATAATTGCACCACTTTAAGGTCAGATTTGCCTGAGCTTCGGGTAATGTAAAGTTTAAAATTTCTCTTTTCTGCCTTTTCCAGTGACTTTACAAGGGCAAATAATATGTCGGAACTGCGGTTGGGCATAATGAAATAAATTTTATCAAAGTCAATACCACAAAGCATTGCAGGATTGAAAAAGGCGTTTCACCATAGTATAAATGCTAGAAAGTTGGTTTGAATGGCTGTTCTCACCGCACTACATTTGTACTCAGATAAAGAAACGCATTTATTTCATAAGGCAAACAATCGAAATAAAGCAAACAATCGAAAAGGTCGTGTCGTCAAAGAATTTGATAACGGGCGTAAGATATAAAAAATAACAATAGGGTAATAAAAACCTTTTAAGAATTTTCATATGGCAAGCAATCGAAAAGGTCGCTCCGTTTCTACGGAGGGGCCATTTTTGGTTTTAGGGCTAATAATTTTGCATGATGTAGCAATGATTTATCCATCGGGAAAGAAAATCTAAAAAAATATGTATTTTTTTTATAAAAACAT
>JBBKWE010000003.1:0-3870 GCA_037968795.1 Ferruginibacter sp. | reverse complement strand
GCCCAGCCGGCTCCGGCGGTAAATTTATGGTAGCGTAGCATATCCATCACACCCACAGCCGGGAAGGCCACCTTGCAAATGTCTGGTTGTTGGGTAATGACAGAACCTACCAGCAAGCCACCATTGCTGCCGCCCTCAAGCGCCAGCTTATTGCGGGAAGTATATTTCTTCTCTACCAGATAATTCGCTGCTGCAATAAAATCATCAAACACATTCTGCTTCTTCATTTTTATGCCTTGGTTATGCCAGTCTTGCCCGTACTCACCTCCGCCTCGTAAATTGGCAACAGCAAGTATGCCCTCATTCTCTAATAGTAGCAAGCGAGAGGTACTAAAACCAGGTGTAAGACTTACTCCAAAACCTCCATAGCCATAGAGCAAAGTAGGATTGGTGCCGTCTAACTTCAGGCCTTTTTTGTGCGTGATGATCATAGGAATCTTAGTACCGTCTTTAGATGTATAAAAAACCTGCTCGCTTACATAGTCTGCCGGCTTATATAATAATTTTGATTCTTTGTAAATCTCTGTTTTACCGCTAGCGATATTCATTTTATAGATAGTAGGCGGATTAATGTAGGAAGTGTACACGTAGTATAGTTCTTTATCTTCTTTACGGGCACTGAAGCCACCGGCAGTTCCTAAGCCAGGCAGTTGTATTTCCCTTACTTGCTTACCATTTTTATCAAACTCATAGACCTTGTTTACCGCATCTTTCATGTAAGTGCCATAAAGCCTACCACCGCCAGAGGACATGCTGAGGACTTCGGGCTTTGCTGCTATAATAGTCTTCCAGTTCTCTTTTGCCGGACTATTTACCGGCGCAATCACCAGGCGGTTTGTAGGTGCATCAAAATCGGTTTGTATATAGAAATAATTTTCATCTACATCTACGATGCGGTGACTATTTTTCATGTCTGTTACTATGGGCACTGCAGGGGAGGTAGGATTAGTAAGATCCTTTACATACAAACTACCACCATAGGTTTCGTTGGCTGTAGAAATGATAAGCCATTTTTCATTTTCACTTACGTACCCGCCCATGTACCTCACGGGAGAAGCATCATCGCCAAACACTACAGCATCAAAGCTTTGCGGTGTGCCTACCTCATGGTAATATAATTTGTGATTTTGGTTCTTTGCAGAAAGTACACTTGCTCCCTCATCCCGCTGATAGCTGCTATAATAAAAACCATCATTGCCTCGCCAGCTTGCTCCGCTAAATTTTAATTCTAAGGTATCGCCGGTTTGTTGCTTTGTGAGCGCATTCATTACGACCAGTTTTTGCCAGTCGCTACCGCCTTCAGAAATATTGTATGCTACCATACTGCCATCTTTACTAAATGCCACGCTGCCCAGGGAAGTAGTAGCATCTTTTGAAAAAGTATTGGGATCCAGGAATACTTCCGGCATTGTACTACCCTCATCTTCTCTATATAAAACGGAATGATTTTGCAACCCTGAATTTTTATAATAATAGGTATAATTCCCCCTCCGAAACGGCGAGGAGAATTTCTCGTAATCAAACAAAATTTCATAGCGCTTCTTTAGCGCATCCCGGTAAGGAATACGGGAGAGGTAATCCTGTGTTACCTTATTTTGCGCTTCTACCCAGGCGGCAGTTTCATCACTTCTATCATCTTCCAGCCAGCGATAAGGGTCCTTTACAATGGTACCAAAGTAATCGTCTGCTACTGTATTATCTATTTTAGTCATTGGATATTTCGGGGGAGTAGAAGTCATATTTTTTTGAGCGTAAATGCTATTGCAAAATGTAAAACAGAAAACGAAATTTAGAAAAGGAAATAGTTGTTTCATAATACATTATTTATGATGAAAGGAATGTGCATAACATTCTTTCGGTAAAAAGTTTAGGTTCAATCTGAAATAATTCTATTCTTCTGCTCAAATATAAAACAAAGTAACAGACCTTTTTTCAAGAAATACTGTATGTAATTTACGGGCATTGATTTTGTACAAAAACAAATAGTCTCAAATTTTCAACCTATATAAAACGATATGAAAGCAATTATCATAACAGAACCAGGAGATCCGGAAGTTTTAAAAATTAATGAAAAGCCTGTGCCGGTTCCTTCAGAAAATGAAGTGTTGATTCGTATAAAGGCTTGCGGAATAAATCGACCTGACATTGCGCAGCGCAAGGGAAGTTATCCTGCGCCAGCGGGAGCACCTGCAGATATTCCAGGATTGGAAGTTGCCGGTGTAGTGGAAAGCTGTGGTAGCGGAGTCACCCGATGGAAAGAAGGAGATAAAGTAGTGGCACTGGTGGCAGGTGGTGGCTATGCAGAATTTGTAGCCGCCGATGCCGAATCCTGCCTTCCCATGCCGGAGAACCTTAGTTTTACAGAAGCAGCTTCTCTCCCCGAAACTGTATTTACAGTGTGGCATAATGTGTTTCAGCGTGGGCAGTTAAAAGCGGGAGAAAAGTTTCTCATTCATGGTGGAAGTAGCGGCATAGGGATTACCGCTATACAAATAGCAAAAGCCCTGGGCGCCACCGTGTATGCCACGGCTGGCTCGGCAGAAAAATGCAAAGCCTGCGAAGAACTTGGTGCTGCCAAATGTATAAACTATAAAGAAGAAGATTTTGAAATGGTACTAAAAGACGAAGGCATAGATGTAATTCTCGATATGATAGGCGGTGACTACTTTCCTAAAAATATAAAACTCCTGGCTGCCGAGGGAAGAATGGTTTTCATCAATGCAATGAAGGGCGCAGATGTGCCCATGCACATAAAAACGATTATGGTGAAGAGGCTTACGCTTACCGGTAGTACATTGCGGGCACGGGATGTAAAATTTAAAGCGGAACTCGCTGCAGAAATTGAAAAGAATGTTTGGCCGCTTATATCATCAGGGAAATTTAAACCTGTGATCTATAAAACCTTTGCATTGGCAGATGTACATAAGGCACATGCCCTTATGGAAAGCAGTAGTCATATAGGGAAGATTGTGCTGGAGGTAGAGGCTTAGAATATATAGACAAAAAATACTTTAAGGTTTTAGAAGAGGAAATAGTTACTTATAAGCAACATCTCTTGCCTTTGTAAAACTTTCCATGCTAAACCTTGTTATTTTTTATAGTAGCGCATTCGCTGCAAAAGCAAGAAAATTTAATTAGCAATGAAAACTTTTTTCCTTTTTTCACTATTCTAATTTATGATGAATACACTTACCCTGTTTGACTTTAATATAAATGCCAACCTAAAGAACTGGTATGTGGTAGATGACACAGTAATGGGTGGAGAATCTGCAGGAAAAATGACTATGGATGACGATGGTAACGGATTATTTACCGGTCACGTTTCACTGGAAAATAATGGAGGCTTCTCCTCGATTCGCTATGATGCCGGAAATACGGTGCTGCAAGATTTCCGCAAATTTATAATAAAGCTGAAAGGAGATGGAAAAGGTTACCAATTTAGAGTAAAAACAAAAAAAAGAGATTATTATTCCTATACCTGCGATTTTAATACAAGCGGAGAATGGCAGACTGTAGAGATTCCATTTAGCAAACTAGAGCCTGCCTTCAGAGGTAGAAAGCTTGACATGAAAATTTTCCCCGGCGAGCAATTAGAGGAAATAGGTTTCCTGATTGGTAATAAAAAAGAAGAGGATTTTACACTGCTTATTGATCACATCAGCGTGCAATAGACTTTAGTTTCCGGAATCTTAATGCTCTGCCTCCGATTTTCCGTTCATCCATTTTCATACTTTAGTATGTACTAAAAAAATGTATTTTGTATAGAAGCAAAAACTGCCGCTATGTCTAAATATATTTTTGTCTTATTCTTTACATTTTCTGGTTTTATAGCAGAGGCACAATCTCAGTGCAACTCCCCTGAGCATCGCC
>JBBKWE010000002.1:0-9413 GCA_037968795.1 Ferruginibacter sp. | reverse complement strand
TATCTCCGCTTTGTACTTGTTTACCATTTTTTTTGAGCGAAAAAAGAATATTATTACTGTCTGGCAAAGTTTCTATATCTACAAACTCCGATACAACTGCAGAATTATCAAAAGCCTTTGCTTTTTCCCAGGGCAATCCTTTTTTCTTGCACTCGTCCTGTACATCTCTTGCTGTAAAGTCAAATCCTAATGCTATTGCATCATAGTAATCGGCTGCATCCTGCAATTCTATATTGCTTCCCGCTTTGCTTATACGTAGCACAAGCTCACACTCATAGTGCAGGGATTTTGTAAATGAGGGATAAGGGAGTTTCCCTTCTTCCTGCAAAAGCGCAGTTTCTGGTTTCATAAAAACTACCGGATCGTCAGGGATATCATTTCCAAGTTCCGCTGCATGAGCTGCGTAATTTCTTCCTATGCAAAAAATATTCATCTTTTTTATTTTATAATTATTGTCTAACTAAGCATGTAACAGTAATTCCTAGAGCTGAAGCTGCCTTCTTGCAGTGCCGCAATTCCACAACCCATTTTGGGGAGCAAAAATACGTTTTAAACGGGTGCAGCGAGTTTAGTAGTAAAATGATTGGCTACCCTTCTGACAGCATTTCTATAATTATACAATCCTGCCATCAGTAGACAACCCTTGCTACTGGCAATAAATCAGTCGTGCCATTCCTTCACGGTACTGTGAGAGATCATTTGCCAGCTTCCCTTTCTGCGGGCATATACTTTTACATATTTTAAATGATAGCTATCTAGCCTATCCTTGTTCTGTTTCTTAATGTGGAGAAGACCTTTTACCACGGCTATTTTTTTGTGCAGTTCTACCGTCACCGAATCATGTTGTCTGTAAGTAAATCCTCCTTTTTTCACACTCCGCAGCCAGCCTTCACGGCCTTCTACCCTGCCAGAGCCATGGCTGAAAACAAAATCATCTGCGTACGCATGTTTTAAGAAAGCTGTGTCTTGCTTTACTACGGCATCGTCTACTTGCTGGGTGAGGTGAATTAGAAAGCTGCTGTCGGCATGTTTGTATTTTTGCGCCACCGCCTGGAAGCCGACAAATACTACAACGATAAATACTAATTTCTTCATCTTGCAAATTTAGTGAGCAATTTGGGTCTACAGCTAATTTAGTATGATTAAATCTACAATTAGGACCTCCTATAGTAGCTAAGGGTTAAATCAAATCCAAGTCATTTATCTTTGCCGCCAATTCATAATCAACCAATAATAAAATGTTTCGTTCTCATACCTGCGGGCAACTCCGCCTTTCTGATGCAAATAAAGATGTAACCCTCGCTGGCTGGGTGCAAACCGTAAGAAAATTTGGCTCTATCACTTTTGTGGACCTGAGAGATAGATATGGCATCACCCAGTTGTTGTTTAACGAGAAACTCACTACTATGCTCGAGTCAAAACCGCTGGGCAGGGAATTCGTTTTACAGGTAAAAGGTAAAGTAAGTGAGCGAAGCAATAAGAATTTAAATATTCCCACCGGAGAAATAGAGTTGCTGGTAGAAGAACTTACGGTGCTTAATAAAAGTGCCACGCCACCCTTTACCATACAAGATGACACAGATGGCGGAGAAGAGCTCCGCATGAAATACCGCTATCTCGACCTGAGAAGAAATGCTGTAAAAAAGAACCTTGAATTGCGATACACAGTAGGAAGAAGCACCCGCAATTACCTGCACGAGCAGAACTTTATGGACGTAGAGACCCCATTTCTTATAAAGAGCACCCCGGAAGGCGCAAGAGACTTTGTAGTACCTAGCCGCATGAATGGCGGACAATTCTATGCCCTGCCACAAAGCCCCCAAACTTTTAAGCAATTGCTTATGGTAAGTGGCTATGACCGCTACTACCAGATTGTAAAATGTTTTAGAGATGAAGACCTACGGGCAGACAGACAGCCAGAATTTACCCAAATAGATTGTGAGATGTGCTTTGTGGAGCAAGAAGATATTTTGCAAATGTTTGAAGGTATGGTGCGCCGCATTTTTAAAGATGTAAAAGATATAGACTACACAGAAGAGATAAAAAGAATGACCTGGCAGCAGGCCATGTGGACTTATGGAAATGATAAGCCAGACATTCGTTTTGATGTAAAACTGGCCAACTATAAATATCCGGCACATGCTTTTCCTGTACATAGTGCAGATGAATATGGCACGGGAATTCAAATTACTTCAGAAGAGCTATTAAATAAATTCCCCGTGTTTGCAGCAGCGGAAACAGTAATAGGAATAGCAATTGCAGATGGCGCTGCGTATACCCGCAAGCAGACGGACGAAATTACCGACTGGGTAAAAAGACCACAGGTAGGCATGAGTGGCTTAGTTTTTATTAAGCATAATGAAGACGGAACGTACAAAAGCAGCGTAGATAAATTTTATGATGCCGTAGACCTGGAAACATTTGCAACAACTGCAAACAGCAAGCCCGGCGACATTATTCTCATCGTAGCTGGAGCAGAAGAAAAAACCCGCAAGGCTGCAAGTGATTTGCGAATGTACATGGCAGATAAGCTAGGCATGAGAAAAGCAGATGAATTCAAACTACTTTGGGTTTTAGACTTTCCATTATTTGAATATGACGAAGAAGGCAACAGGTGGGTAGCTCGTCATCATCCATTTACTTCGCCTAAGCCATCTGATGTGGAAGCTATGATAGAGAATGATCCTTCCATAAAAAATGCGGCGGAATATTTAAAGCATCCCTACGCAGCCATAAAAGCAAATGCCTATGATATGGTGCTCAATGGTAATGAAATAGGCGGCGGGTCTATAAGAATATACCAGAGAGAATTACAAGAGAAAATGTTTGCAGCATTGGGAATGGACACAGAAGAGCAAACAGAAAAATTTGGTTTCCTGCTTGGTGCTTTTGAATATGGAGCACCACCGCATGGCGGTATAGCCTTTGGTTTTGACAGACTGTGCGCTATCTTGGGCGGCAGCGAAAGCATCAGAGATTTTATAGCATTCCCTAAGAACAATAGCGGCAGAGATGTAATGATAGATGCGCCGTCTGCAATAGACGCTGTACAGTATAAAGAGTTGCAAATAAAGAAAGCCGGGGAAGAATAAATCGAAGCAAAAAGGCCATGCATTTTTACAGGGCGGTAAGAGATTTGTGAGAATATTACATATTGAATCTGCAATGTGACGGTCTTAGTGATATTTTATGGCCTGTAATAAATAAGTATACATGAAAAGATTTATTTCACTTCTAATGCTGCTGTTCATTTTCTTTTGTAGCAAAGCACAACCCTATAGTAAGGACGTGTTGTATGAGGCTCGCCAGCATTTATATAAAAGCACAGTAGATAGGTCTATAATAATAAACCTACAACATCCTCTTAATCTGCAGTCAGAAAATAGGTGGCAAGAGGCCATGAGTGCTATGCTACTGCTCAACTATGAAACGAAATTTACACAAGAAAAAATAACGCAGGCTATAAAAAGCTGGGACAGCACCAGCAGTTTTTTTCAACAGGCCTTAGTCACTTATTTGTACGAAGAAGGATCAAGTTATCTGACTAATACTTTAGCCAGGAGAATAGATTCTATCACGGACGAAAAACTCTTTTCCCTTGCGGTGACATACCTGTATAAGAATGACAGCAGTTCCCGGGAGCACTTAAAAATACTTACTGAAAAAAGGATAACAGAGCAGCCCACTGTGCAGCGTTTGCAAATGATGTATGACTACCTCTTTGGGGCCGGAGTAAGAAAACCAGATTTGCAGAAACTATTCGATAGTAGTTTTCTTCCGGGGAAAGTAATAGTGTATAGCCTGCAAAGGTACAATAGAAACTATCCCGGCATGGTGATAGTGCGGGATACAGCAGGCAGGTTTGTGATGCAAGGTGATTCCATCTTTAACGTACCGCAGCTGGCAAGAAGCATGAGCAACCTACCCTATTATTTTTCTGGAGGCAATACACCCCAGGGAATTTTTAGAATGACTGGCTTTGATGTGTCTAAACTTAATTTTATAGGCCCTACGCTCAATGTGCAATTGACTATGCCTTACGAGTTCTATCCGAGGCGCTTTTTTAGCAATGAGACCCTGCCAAAAGAAGAGTGGAATATCAGAGATTACAAAAATCTTCTTCCTGTCGATTTGCAAAATTATTTACCTCTTTTTGAAACCTGGAATGCAGGAAAATTGGGCAGAACGGCTATTATAAGTCATGGCAGCACAATTAATCCTGCTTATTATTTAGATAAGCCTTTTTACCCACTCACACCCAGCGAAGGCTGCCTGAGTACAACAGAAATATGGGATGAAAAAAAAGGAACTACCAGGCTTAGCCATCAGCAGGAATTAGATGCTGCTATCTATGAGGCTGGTGGTGCCAATGGATACTTGATAATGATTGAAATAGACGATAGAAATGCTCCGGTAATGCTGCGGGAAATACAGCCATACCTACTTCCATAACACTAAGAAATTTATGTGAGGCCTGTCATTTTGTGAATAGCTTCCGGACGTAACAGACCTATTTGTATACTATGGGCAATAGCATCTTCGCTATGCGAAAAATAGTAAAATTTTACGCCCTTTGCTTCGATGAAATGCTGCACCTCCAGCACTGTATCTTTTACCGGCGTGCCTACCCTTCTTATGTATACACATATAATATTCTGCTTAAAGTGCTCCACGATACTTTTATAAATAAACGGATCCTGCTGCGTATCGTCGCCTAGAAGCACAAATTTCTGCCCAGGAAATTGCTGAAGGATTTTTGTGATTCTTACAAATTTTCCCTGATGATTTCCCTGCCCTGTAGTAAGTAATGAACTAAATGTTTTCATCTGGCTAAGCAGCATAACACCCCGCGGAAGATCTTGTTCAGAAATAAACTGCTGAATATAGGTATACAAATTCCACTCGCTGCTGCTCACATAAAAAAAACTGTTGTGTGCCTGATCTTCATCATCAATCCCTGCAAGTAACCGATAATGCCTTACTGCGCCTTTGAACGGTTTCCTGCTTTTTGCATTTTCTGTGAAAAGTACATATAATCTCTTACGCAGGTTGGCAGAATGTGAAACAAGAAAAGTATCATCAATATCGGATATGCAGGCATAAGTAGTGGGTTGCGGCACTATGATCATTCCGGTAGATGTGATACCAATTTTTTTTCTGGTAAAATAAGAAAAGCTACACTTGTAAGTACCGGGAGGCAGGATATTTTCTTCCGTCCATTCAGCTTTGATAAATCCATCTTTTTCAGAAACTACTTGTATTATTTTCCCTTCAAACGAAATATCGATAGCGGCATTTCTAATCGGTTTTACAAAGAACAATCGCAGTAAAGCGAGTGTATTTCTCACCACTCCGTTTCTATATTTTTTTCTGTCTATGGGAGAAAGAGATAAAATATGCCCAAACACCTGAAAACTGCTTCCGTTACCATATCCCGTGTAAATTTTTATTACCGGCGCATTTTGCAGCCTTAGGAATCGATAAAATTTATTCTTACATTTTTCCCACATACATTTACTTTAATTATTGGTGAGGTTGTTGTAAATGTATATTTATTATGGATAAAGCTGGTATCGATTATTTATTTCTTGTAAATAAAAAAAGTGGAGCAGAAGACACTGTTGACTGGAATAAGGTCCTGTCTGATTTCTTTCAAAATACGGCAAAAAGTTATGAAATATTGAACATGCCTTCCACAATAAATATTGGGAATATGCGGAAAGATATACTCAAATACAACCCCAAAGTGCTGGTAGCGGCGGGGGGTGATGGAACAGTATCCCTGGCAGCAAATATTCTCTGCGGCACAAAAATTACGTTGGGAATAATACCACAGGGTTCAGCTAATGGTATGGCTACAGAGCTCAACGTACCGGAAGATCTCGATGAAGCACTGGAAACTTTATTGGAAAACAATACCATAGCCTGTGACCTCATAAATGTGGATGATCATGCCAAGTGCCTTCATATGGCAGATGCCGGGCTAAATGCACAACTTATTAAATATTTTGATGAAGGAGGACAGAGAGGTATGCTGGGCTATACAAAAGTGATCCTGAAAACCTTGTGGAGAAAGCGAAAATTACAAGTAAGTTTTACGACGGATGCAGAAAAGCATATAAACTGTGATGCCTATATGGTTGTACTGGCAAATGCCAGCAAATACGGTACAGGAGCTGTGATTAACCCCGTAGGAAAATTATCTGATGGCTTATTTGAAGTAGTAGTAGTACGGCGATTAAATGTAGGCTCGCTGCTCCAAATGCTGATAAAGCCTGCTTTATTCAATCCTGAAAAAATAGAAATTTTTAAAACCAATGCCGTATCCATCAGCAGCAAAAGGGCTATGCACTTTCAGATAGATGGAGAGTATAAAGGAAGGGTAAAAAAAGTAGAAGCAGCTATAGAGAAACATGCCGTGCAGGTAATAGTAGGAATAAAAAAATAGACCGGCAGTAGTTTTACTTATAATATTTTTTGCCATATTTCCGAAGATATATAGGACATAAAAAAGGATGCCGTTGCATATTTTATTGCGACCCGACATCCTTCAATTACTAAATTTGCTGATTTATTATAGTATTAATACGTAAATATCAATCCCGCACCTATTCCCATATCACTGTCATAATGTGCTCCTATGGATAAGTATTTACCTGCCACATAGCTAAGTCCCGCCATATACTCCTTATCAGTATTTATCATCCAACTACCTCTCAGGCGCGGTGTAAGTGGAATATCTTCTCTCATAAGTTGGAAACGAAATTGTCCGTTGCCGTCTATTCTGCTATCAAAATTCACCAGCATAGGCAAGGTAAAAGTAATACCGGCTGTAACGGTCTTCCGGTTTAATTTATTGCTATTCTGTCCCAGTAAAGTTTTGTCTTCATTGCCAAAAAGGTTTTGAGGACCGCCCTCTTTTTTATAATGATAGTCAAATCCTACGTACGGAATTACCCACTGCATTTTCCCAAGGTATCTACCAAACATGGTTTCGCTTTCGTAGCCATGCTCATCATGATAACCAAGATGCCATAGGGTGCTAAGCTGCCAGCGGGTATTGCTAAGCATAAACATACCATCGCTTCCATTAGTTTGAACAGCTGCATTGCCCATTAAATGAAATTTTCGATCATCATTTTTAAGTGCTCTGTACATCGCTTTAGGGTCTGTTACTTCAGGATTTGGTTTCCCATCTTCGTAGCTAAAAATTCTACCCATACCACTCATCATGTGATACAATATGTGGCAATGAAAAAACCAATCACCTCCATCTGCATTGGCAGCCCATTCTATAGTATCCCGTTCCATTGGCATTATGTCTAGTACATTTTTTAACGGAGCGTAATCTCCTTGCCCGTTCAGCACTCTGAAGTCATGACCGTGTAAATGCATAGGGTGGCGCATCATAGAATTATTGTATAAAATGATGCGAATGTTTTCACCTTTCTTAATTAAAATCTTATCACTTTCGGAAATGGTTTTATTATCTAGTGTCCATATATACCTATTCATATTTCCCGTAAGCTCAAAATTTAATGTGCGCATAGGGGCATCAGGCAATGTTGTTTTTTCGGTTGCCCTCAGCATGTCATAACTAAGGGTGGTTATTCCACTAGTACCAGCATCCATATCCATAATCATTTGCCCCGCCACATTTACTGCTGGCGTTTCTTCACTACCCATTTGCATATTATGCATACTGTGATCCATCTCCATTTTATCCTCAGCCTTCTTTTTGCCGTGGTTCATTCCTTTCATTCCACCATTATTTGCATCTATATCGGCATTTTTTTCCATCATCTTCATCATCATTCCATCCTTGCTGCCGGCAGGTCCTGTGATCTCCGGATACATTACTGTATTCATATCCATCATCTGGTTCTGCATATTCATTCCTTTCATTTCTATGACATTCCCCTGCATATCGGTCATAGCATTCATCATTTTCATTCCTGCAAAATACTTTGGCCTATCCATTTTAGCAGCATACACTTTTTCTCCACTGCCCAGCCACATACTTGCAGTCTTTGTGCGGTCTTCGGGTGTTATCATAAACTCATACTGCTTGTTATCTGGTATGCTTACAACGACATCGTAAGTTTCTGAAACGCCTACAATTAACCTATCTACCTCTACCGGTTCTACGTCATTACCATCATTTCCTATTACGGTTATTTTTCCTCCTGAGTAAGTAAGCCAAAAATAATTGGACGCTCCACCATTTGCTATACGAAGGCGAACCTTGCTACCAGCCTTTAAGGTAGATGCATCACCGCCCTCTGGTATCCCTACACTTTCTTGCTTGCCATTTATGAAGAATTTCTCGTAATAGATATCTGTAAGATCCATGGCATTCATTCGTAGCCATTCATTGCGTAATTTCACTTTGAGATTACCAGATTTTATGGCTTCACTATAGCTTTGGGTACTTTTTTTCTGAATGGCAAACCAATCAGATGCCGCATATAATCGTCGGTGAATTTCTTCTGGCTTTACATTGCTCCACTCACTTAATACAATGGGAATAGTAGGTATATCCAGTTCGTTTCTTGATTTTAATATCATAGTACCATACATACCTAATTGCTCCTGCAGGCCAAAGTGGCTATGGTACCAGTGCGTGCCGCTTTGTTTAATCGGGAATCTGTATACGAAAGTCCCCCCAGGAGGAATTGGCTTTTGAGTAAGGTTAGATACACCATCATATTGATTGTCTAAAAACAATCCATGCCAGTGCAGAGAGGTTCCCTCTTTCAATAAATTGTGCACTACAATTTCGGCAGTATCGCCTTCCATGAAAGTAAGGGGCGGCATCGGGATCTGACCATTCACCGCTATAGCGTGCTTAGTCTTTCCGCTAAAGTTTACCATGGTATCTTTTACATACAAATCGTAGTGTGTAACCTTAGGCGCATCTTTATTGATGATGTATTTATTAGGAATAGTTGCTGCTGCAGGCATATTATCCATGCCGTGATTCATATCCATTTCTTCGTGCTTTCCTTTTACCAAAGCCATTCCGCACTTTGAACAAGTTCCCGCAATATCGCTATGTACTTCCGGGTGCATAGGGCAGGTATATCCAACTGCAGGCATTTCCATGTTAGCTGCCTTTTCTTTTACTAAAGCCATTCCGCATTTTGGACAATTGCCCGGTTTATCGCTGTGCACTTCGGGGTGCATGGGGCAGGTATAGCCCGCCGCTGACATATCTGTTTTAGCTGTTTTTTCTTTTACGAGAGCCATTCCGCACTTTGGGCAGTTCCCTGGCTTATCGCTGTATACTTCAGAGTGCATAGGGCAAGTGTATCCTGCTGCCGGCATATCTGTTTTAGCTGCTTTTTCTTTTACGAGAGCCATTCCGCATTTAAGGCAAGAACCCGGCTTATCGCTGTGCACTTCGGGGTGCA
>JBBKWE010000001.1:0-19371 GCA_037968795.1 Ferruginibacter sp. | reverse complement strand
AAGGTCTGCTCTGGTTCGCAGTTTGGTAATCACAAACTTCACCGGAGCTTGCTTCCCATTATTCAACTGGCGTACGAGGCTTATAATACTGCTGTTATTTTCAATTTCATATTTCCCTGCTTTTACAGCATCTTTTAGTTCCGTTTGCCTTGCAATTTTTTCAAAAAAGAAAGTGCCTGATACCACTTCTTCTTCTAGAAGTTGTTTTTTTAATTCAGGGTAAGTCGTACCTGTTTTTATATACAGATAGTCTCCTTCCGGGGCACTTACCATTGGTCCAAAAATATTGACAGCAACTATAAGGATAGAGACCACGAAAATTATAATAAGAACGGTGATGATTTTTCTCATTCTGTAAGGTTAGGGGTAAGGGTTATAACGCCCGTTTATACCTGTTTTAAAAATCTTTATATCCTTCGTGATGCGTAAAGTTTTTACAAAAATTAATATGCAAAAAAATACCCGCGAGTATGCGGGTAAAGATATAAAAAGCTTGTATAAGTTATTAATTACTATCTGAAGTGGCAGGAGGAGCAGCGTCTAATGGAACAGCGTTAGCTGGAAGTGCTTGTTGCTGCTGCTGAGCGGGTGCGCTCACTGGAGCATTTTTGAAAAGGTCATCGCCGCTGCCACCATCTTTTGGTATAAAAGCCGGGGACATCAGGCAAAGCAAACCTACGATGCCCGCAAAGATCCAAGTGCCCTTCTCTAGTACATCATTAGTCTGTTTTACACCCATAAGTTGGTTGCTAAAACCGCCGAATGTGCCTGATAAACCGCCACCTTTTGGGTTTTGGATCAATACAATAAGACCAAGGATAACAGAAGCTATAATGATCAAAATGCCGAATAATGTTAACATGTTTATTATTTTTTAATAGTAAAAACAGCCAGCTTTAAGATTCAAGTTCAGCTATTTTGGCTGCAAAGTAACTACTTTTGTCTGTATGTAACAAACTTAATTTTTTGTAAGTTTTTACAGCTTTTTTCGTTTTTCCCTGCGATAGATAAGCCTCTGCCATAGCTTCTGTGACTACATTTTCACCTTCATTGCTCTTTTCTGCCAGGCTTATTATATCCTTGTCTGCTGCGCCACTAGACTCTTCTGTGAGGTCTACTTTTATTTTCTTCATTACATGCAGCCATTCTGTAAAACTTTTTAGCTGCTTGCCTAGTTTGTCATTTGGTTGAATGATTTCTGTAATCCTTATTCCCTGGCTGGCAAAATAGTCTGAAGTGTGAAGCGGTTGAAAGATCATAGGCTCAGTATTCCTAAACTGCTTTTCTTGTACCTTTTCTTCTTGTTGGTGTGTTTGCGGCTCAGTAAACTTTATATTATCTGTAGTTAGCTCAATGTTATTCGTTTTTACTTCTTCTTCAGCAGAAATCGTTTCTTCCTCTTCTAATTCATTTTCCTCTATTGTAATTAAGTCAGGCTCATGAGGTTCAGCAGCGCTGTTTAAGTCATCATCTATAGTTTGCTGCCTAATTCTTGCACTTTGAAGAGCCCCTATACGCTGCTGAAGAAGGAGCTGATCCGGAAAGTGAACCAAAGCCTTGCCAGCTACTTCGCTATACTCAACATGGTAACCAGGTGTGTGTGCCAGGCGATGCAAATGCACGAGTGAAAAATAGGGATAGCTTTCAGCAATGGCTTCCAGCTGCATCAGGTCTTTTTCTTTAGTAAAATCATATTGCGCCGGTGCGTCTATATTGGTCATGCTCCCTAGTGTTTATTACCAGTTGCTAAATATTTTATTAAAGATATCATCTGTAAGGTCTGCGATGATATCGTTTGTCTTGCCAGCCTCAAACTGATTAAGCGATTGCTGCGCACTATACCCATAAGTGCGAACAAGATCTACTTCCTGGCTTTTTTTAGGATCAATATTGTCTTTAAAAATAAGATGAAAGCCTACATTGAGTCTATTCCCCGTTGTGTTATTATTGGTAATAGCCACGGTCGTGCTATAATACTGTGTAAAATAACCAGAGATGTCATAATGAGCATCATCCGTATTTACCTGGCGTAGGCGGGTGGTATTAATTATTTTTTGCTTTGTCTTCTCCGTAAGTTGTGGGCTTAGTTGGGGGTTTACATACTGCGCCTTATTTTGGAATGTTACTACCCTAAAGGTTTTTACTTCTGCCGGAATAGGCGCCACATCTTTAAATCCGTACTTGCAGGAACTATAGCTGCAAAGACAGGTTATAAATGCCAGAACGCAAAAGAGTTTTATAAATTTAAATATGCTCATGTCCCTGTTACAGATTATCAATGTCGTATTCCTTTAGTTTGCGATAAAGTGTACGCTCGCTTATGCCAAGGTCAAGAGAAGCGTCTTTTCTTTTGCCTCTGTGCTTTTTTAAAGCTTTAATAATAAGTTCTCTTTCTTTATCTACAATGCTAAGTGATTCTTCTACATCTTCATGTTGTTGTATACCGCTACTATTGCTATTGTTTTGCAATATTACTGGTGCCCCTGAATTATAATTTCCATTTGGTAACTCTTTATACTCGTTACCATTTCCATTTGCATAGCCCGATCCCGCCTGATAACTATTTCCTTGCGGATGTTGCAGAAGATCATAGAACATTTTCTTAAGCTCCGTTACATCCTTCTTCATGTCAAAGAAAAGCTTGTATAATATTTCCCTTTCATTAGCAAACTCTGTTTGGCTCACTGCACCAGCTCCACCAGCAAGCATGGGCAATCTATTGTAATTATGTTCTGGCAGGAAAGCCTTCAGTTCCTCTCCATCTATACTTTTCTCCTGGCTAAGAACTGAGATCTGCTCTGCAATATTCTTAAGCTCCCGCACATTTCCTGGCCAAGGATAACTTTTTAGAACTGCCTGCGCATCTTCTGTGAGCTGTATAGAGTTCCCTTTGTATTTATCAGAAAAGTCGCTGGCAAATTTTCTAAACAAAAGATAAATGTCCTCTTTTCTTTCCCTAAGCGGCGGCACTTTGATTGGGACAGTATTCAGTCGGTAATACAAGTCTTCTCTAAATTTACCACTGGTAGCACTTTCTAGTAAATCCTTATTGGTGGCTGCTATCACCCGCACATCTGTCTTTTGTGTTTTACTACTACCTACTCTAATATATTCTCCTGCTTCCAGCACACGAAGCAATCTCGCTTGGGTACCTAGCGGTAATTCGCCTATCTCATCAAGGAAAATGGTGCCCCCATTCACGCTCTCAAAATAACCCTTGCGGCTATCTATGGCTCCGGTAAAAGATCCTTTCTCGTGTCCAAATAATTCGGAATCTATGGTTCCCTCTGGAATAGCGCCGCAGTTCACTGCTATAAAAGGATTGTGTTTGCGTGCCGAAAGGCTATGTATTATTTGAGAAAAAGCTTCTTTACCTACACCACTTTCTCCATTTATAAGTACACTCAAGTCTGTATTAGATACCTGTGCAGCAACTTGTAAGGCTCGGTTCAGTTCTGGTGTGTTGCCTATTATACCAAATCTATTTTTTAATGATTGTACGTCCATCTTTTCTGTATCTGTAAACTTTTTAGTTATTTCTGCCAGCGAATTGTATAGGCAGTATAAATGCTTTAAGCTGTTTCATGTAAGGTCTCAAAGCTAATTAATTTTATTGTGAGCCTGTGCGGATTAGCAGTTAATGTTTACCGTAAATATTATTGCTGCATTCTACTATAGAATTACCTTCCCCAGGAGTGTGCCACTAGTGCAATCTGTGATCTTTACCATAGCATAATCTCCAACCTTCAAATTTTCCTTAGGAAAAACTACGGCTTTATTGTTATCCGCACGGCCATAAAAATCTCTGTTACTTTTTTTGCTCTCACTTTCTATTAGTACTTTATGAATAGTGCCTATTTCTTTTTGCATGCTTACCAGAGACTGAGCTCTGTATACGTCTACAAGTTCTTGCAGCCTTCGCTTCTTAGTTTCCAGCGGCACATCGTCTTCATATTTTCTCTCTGCCAGCGTACCCGGTCGCTCACTATAATAATACATATAAGCAAGATCATATTGGCATCGCTCAAACAAAGTAAGACTCTCTGCGTGCTCATCTTCTGTCTCAGTGCAAAAGCCGGTAATCA
Organism: Ferruginibacter sp.; assembly: GCA_037968795.1. GTDB lineage: Bacteria > Bacteroidota > Bacteroidia > Chitinophagales > Chitinophagaceae > Ferruginibacter. Next base: position 15,286 of record JBBKWE010000001.1, on the reverse strand, counting down.
TATCTGTACTCAGGCCACAGCCGGGTATAAGCTCCCTAATTCTGTCTACTTTTTGCAAATACCATTCTCTTGTATAGGTACGATTCATCAACTCTAATACTCTGCTACTACCACTTTGTACGGGTAAATGAATGTAGTTGCAGATATTATCATACTCGAGTATTGCAAATAACACATCGTCTGTAATATCTTTTGGGTGGCTGGTGGAAAAACGTATTCTTAATAATGGATTTATTTCTGCTACCTGACGCATCAGCATTGCAAAATTTATAGCCACGCCATTTTCTTCATTTTTATAATTGTAGCTGTCTACGTTTTGGCCCAGCAAAGTAACTTCTCTGTAGCCCTGCTCAAAAAGTTCGCGGCATTCTTTTATGATGCTTTCTGCCGGTCTGCTTCTTTCTCTACCCCTTGTAAATGGAACCACGCAGAAGGAACACATATTATTGCAGCCCCTCATTATGCTTACAAAGGCAGTAACGCCATTGCTATTGAGCCTTACAGGTGCTATATCTGCGTAGGTTTCTTCTCTGCTCAGTAATACATTTACGCCCTTTTGGCCTATGTTTGCTTCATCTATAAGGGTAGGCAGGCTTCTGTACGCATCTGGTCCTACAACTATATCTACCAGCTTTTCTTCTTCTAGGAAAGTAGCTTTTAGCCGCTCAGCCATACAACCAAGCACCCCAACAATAAGGCCGGGGTTTTTCTTTTTCAGCGCTTTAAAAGTGGTTAAGCGCTTTCTTATAGTCTGTTCCGCTTTTTCTCTTATGCTGCAAGTATTTATTAGAATGAGAGAGGCTTCTTCACTTTTACTGGTAGGGGCAAAACCGTCTTCCTGCAGAATAGAAGCTACAACCTCACTATCTGCAAAGTTCATGGCACAGCCATAGCTTTCTATATAAAAATGCTTTTGGTTTGAGGAATTTACGAGCCCAAGAGGAGAAAATGCTTCTCCCTGGCGTGCCTCATCATGTGAAACTGTGCTATGTGTGTCTGTAATCATACTCAATATAAAAAAGGGCTGCAAAGATAACTATTCTTTTGCAGCCCTTCTCTTACATAACTAAATGCCGATTTTATAGAGCTTTTATTATTTTAAAAGCAATATTTCCATCGTTTTTAGATACAGCATACCCTGCACTTATAGTAACAAAGTTAAAGGGTGCAATGATAATTCCTCCACCATAGCTCATGTGCCAGGTGTTGCTATCTTCTCCTTTAAGCCATGCACGGCCCACATCATACAACCCAAAAAAGCCAATTCTACCATTCATTAAATAGCTTCTGATTGGCGTTACAAACCTAAGTTCATTTTGATTATAAAATGTACTGGTGCCAAAAAACCTGTTTCTCTGGTAACCCCGTAAATCATTTGCCCTACCTACAATATTATATTGGTAAAAGAGGGGGTTGCCATTAAGCGAACTTCCCCCAACTCTAAGGGCATAACTAATTTTTTTACTTAGCGGAACATAGATATTTGTCTCTGCACTAAATTTCAAAACATGATTTGCAGCTAAATCCACATTTTGCTGATAGCTGGTGTTGGCAATAATGTTAAAGCCCTTTGTAGGCAAAGTGCTGTCATTTATTCGTTGGTAAATGTATTGTACTTCTCCACCATAAAACTTTTGATTGCTATACACCAGGCTATTCGCCACCGGGTTTTTGCCGAGGTACCTTGCAGTATCATTGAGTATGTGCATCGTGTTATAAGTACCATTAATGCTTATTCGATGCCTGTTATCTATAATTCGCTGAAAACCTAGCTTGCCGGCAAACTCTCTACTTCTGAACCGATAAAAATCAACATCGTCTGTTTCTCGTTTGCTGTCATTACCAAATCCAAAGAAATTATTCCAGCGAAGATGGTCATAGTTTGCATATGTAACAACGTCCCACTTGCCCAGCAATTGTTTCCATGTATTCTCATTTGTAAAGCTCATTGCTTTTTGGGCAATTGAGTATTTTGCATCAATATAATACCGGAACCCATAAGGGTGCTTCCTCCACTGCTGCTTTTCGTAGATGTAGGCGGCACCTACATAGATACGGTCCTCATTGCTGTAAAATAATAGAGGAAGTGGCCCATTTATATTAGGTTCAAAATACTCATAATTATAAGCATGAATACTGCTGTCTTTGCTTAAATGTGTATTTATTTCCCTCCCGCCCTTAATGTCGTTTTTGTAATCATCATAAATGATAGTACGTCTTCCGTTCTTCACAATATACGAGCTGTCTCTATACACATCTTTGTCTGGCCCGCCAATCAGTCTAAACTTTATACTCTTGCGCACTTTTCCTTGTATATTCCATTCGTCTTCTCCGCCAAGGCCGTAGATGCGCACTTCTTTCGTTTGCCTGTTATCAAAAATGCGATGGTAATAGGGATTTTCTTTGGTGTTACCTTTTTTAGTGATTTTATAAATGCTTACATCTGTAGTTGTATCGCTTAGTCTGTTTATTTCTATTCTATCATCTTTCATGGAAGCAGGAATTTCCACTTCATGTGATAAAAAGAGAAAATATTCTTTTGCATACTTTGGAAGCAATTCCCGCCTACTTTTCAGTTTTGCCGCTATTTCTGGTCCGGAGATTGGATACACTTCTGGCGGCATTTGTTTAACAGCATAATCTATGACATCGTCTGTAAGACTGCGTTGCAGGTCCTCAGCAGCTTTAAGCCAGTCTACCAGTGTAAGTTCATCAAGAAACCTATGATCAAGGTGGCGGGCAGGGTAGTTATATCTTTCTATATTCTGAATCTTATAATCAAATGACTGCAGGTGCTTTGCATTAGCTAATCTTATTACTCGTTTTAAAAGAAAGCCCTCATACTTGGCAAAAGCATTATCTCTATCGCGGGGAACGGGCTTATACACAGTTTTTTTGCCATCTTCAAATTCAGCCCAGCGCCACTGGTCCTCGTGTCTACCACCATCACCTATAAATAAATCAAATAATCTTGCGTGTACAAATGCCTGCTGATCTACTTTGTCATCTTGATCTTCTAATGTTTTTTCCAGCATTTTTTCGCTGCTTACCAGGTTTTTGCTGTTTCCGAAATTTTCTTCGGTACTCCAATTTTCATCTGGCCTTTGCTCAAATAAGTAAGCAAGGTTGCCCATGCTGTCATTGTAAATTCCCAATGCTTTTTGCCTGGGAACATAATACAAGGCGGGAGATGCATGAAAGATACCAGCCGCTTCTGCAAGTGGAGCTACTACCAGCGCAGCATAGGGATGTGCTAGTGTTACCTGATCGTCCGCGATTTTTTCTATAAAAGAACCAGTAGTAATTTCTGGTAGTGCCTTTCCGAAGCTTTTATCAAGACTGCGAAAAACGTATTCTCTGTCCTGTTTATCTGTTACTCTTACACTTTTTGTTTGTCTGCCCCCACCAAGTTTATAGGGTGTGAGTCCGCCAAGAAGTGTGTCCATATATACTATAGGCATAAGCACAGGTGTGTGCCATTCTTTTCTGTAGTGTTCTCCCCAGAGAAATTTGTAGAATTTGTTTTTGTAGTATTTATTAGCAGCTCGTAGCCGTACAAACTTTGTGGTATCGTAGTCAGGAGTGGTCTGCGCTTTACTGGTACCCAAGGATATAAAGAAAGAGATACACAGAAGTATCAGTGTGCGTTTACGCATATGATTAGTATAATTAGTTTGATCGGAAATGATAAAAAATCAAGCCAATCTAAAAGTATGCATTAAAATACGAAAATTATGTAAGCGTAGTTCTAAAAAAAGTATTTACCGCTTGGTCATGAAGCGTTTGTAGGCGAGGCCACATATTTCTTTAACCAACTGTCTTTAATAGGTTTTAGCCAATGGTCTTGTAAGGCTGACTTCGTAAGTACAGTGTTATCAAAATACAGATCGTCTTCTTCCAAAATACTATTTGCAAGTGCATAAGAGATCTGCGATAGGGGAATTTGTTCTACTTTCTCTTTCTTGTAAAAACACAACAGCTGCCGGTCAAACATATTTACACCGAATTCTTTCTCTATTTCTTTCACAATATGTACAGAGCTATCTGTGCTGCATCCGCTCACGGTGGTAGCAGACTCATCAGCAATAAATACTAAAAATCGGCCAAAAAATAAATTAGCATATCCACGTACTGGTGACCCGTGGCTACTCCATTTCGCCACAAAGGCTTTTAGTTTTTCTTCCAAGATAAATGCTTCTGTAATGTTGAATATTCTATTGCTCTGGTAAATCCATACCCTTGATTGGTCGTTAAAATCTTGTGGTATATGTTCTGAAATTTTAAAATTCATTTTCTAAGTTTTTTAAAGTCTACTGGTCTAGCAGGCGGCGATGGTAGTTTATTTGCCCAAGGTGATAAGCAAGGTGTGTACAAAGGTGCATTAGCATAAAACTATTTGTACAAGGTTTGCCAAAAACCTCTATCGGGAATTGTTTTTCCAAATCATCAGTGGTAAGCTTTGAAATAATTTCATTAACCATCTTTCGTGTATTCTCCAGCTCGTTGCTTATATGGTTTCTCTCCGTTCCCTTCTCTGCAAATTCCTTTTCTCTTTCCCTTATATAACCGCTATTACCTAGTTGCGCTCCTACAAACCATTGCAGGTTGCCTATAATATGCAAAGCCAGATTGCCGGCACTATTGCTAATGCCTTCTGGCACCAGCCATATCTTCTCTTCTGCAGAGTAGGCCTTTATTTCCTCTATAAGTTTGCTGAGATCGCGGTGGAAATATGTGCGGAGATCGTCGAGTATCATAATTTGTTAATTTTAATAATCCAACGCACTCGCCACCAATTCTGCAATATCCAGCACTTCCACCGCATCCTCTTTCTCTTCATTTTTTACACCATCAGTAAGCATTGTATTGCAAAAAGGACAAGCAGCAGCTATGATATTCGCTCCCGTCTCTATAGCCTCCTGCGTGCGTTCTATATTTATTCTTTCTTTCCCTGGCTCTTCTTCCTTAAACATTTGAGCACCACCGGCACCGCAGCATAATCCATTGCTTCTACATCTTTTCATTTCTACCAGTTCGGTGTCCATTGCTTCTAGTACAGCACGGGGAGCATCATAGATTCCATTGGCTCTGCCCAGGTAACAACTATCGTGGTAAGTGATCTTTTTGCCTTTAAACTTTCCGCTTTCCCGCATATTTATTTTGCCTTCATCTATAAGTTGCTGTAAGAAAGTAGCGTGATGTATTACCTCATAATTCCCGCCTAGTGCCGGGTATTCATTCTTAAAAATATTGAAGCAATGCGGGCAAGCAGTTACGATTTTTTTAATACCATAACTTCCCAAGATCTGAATGTTCTGGTAAGCCATCATCTGAAACATAAATTCATTGCCGGCTCTTCTTGCCGGGTCTCCGGTACACATTTCCTCCTTTCCAAGAATAGCATAAGAGGTGCCTACCTTATCCAGGATTGTTACAAATGCCTTGGTGATTTTTTGTGCCCTTTGATCATAACTTCCTGCGCAGCCCACCCAAAATAAAACGTCTGGTGCGGTGCCTGCTGCAGCGTGTTCTGCCATTGTAGGTATATGCATTTTTTGTACTTATTAATTATTGATGATTAATTATTAATGAAGATGGAAAAGAATTCTCTGTCCCATTTTCTCATTTTCAAATTAACGAATTTTCAAATCAAAATCTTTGCCCATGTGTTTTCTTTATAATCCAGCTGCTTGCTCCCGGTAGTCTTTTCAAAATTTTTACAAACAAGTTGGTGGTAAATTTTCTTCCAAAAAGCAATTGAACCACTCTTCCTACTTTTATTCTTGCTGCAAAATGATGTTTCCATTCCCGCTGGTAAGTCTCTTCCATTTCATACCTGCTCAGATGGTTTTTAAGAAATGCAAATATAGGCTCCGAAGCTAACTTCGCAGTATGCAAAGCCATACTCATCCCATTGCCACAGAGCGGCGTTATCATACCCGCTGCATCGCCTAGTAATAACACATTGTTGTGTACTTTAGTTTTATCGTTAAAAGAGATCTGGGATATGGTCAATGGTTCTTCGTATAATTTCTCCGCTGTGGCAAAAATTTTCTTTAAATATGGATTTTGAGAAAGAATCTTTTCTTCCATTACCGTTATGTCATTCTTACTTGTCTTTAGGTTCTTCGCCGTGGTAAGGTAGCAAAGGCAGTACTTCCCATCTTCTATTCGGGAGACACCACAGTACCCATTTTTAAAATTGTGCAGTGCTATGGTATCCTCTGGCAGGTCTGTTTTTATGTGGTATTTTATCCCAACAAAATTATTGAGACCACGACGGGTTATATAAATGAATTTTCTCTTCCATTTTACATCCAAATTGGACCTTTTCCCAAAAGCACCACAACATACTTTGCTATTGAAACTTTCTTCTTTAGTTTCTACAGTGAAAATTTCGTCTTTCAATTTTACTTTCGAAACCTTGTGCCCTTCCCTAAGATCAACGCCTTCTTTCACAGCTATTTCTTTAAGCATATTGTCCAACTTGTACCTGCTTATACCAAATCCGCCCATAGGCAACTCCTCCCGCATAATGCTTCCCGATGGTGCTGTGACGATGAGTTTGTTTATTTGAGGCAGTTGCATCTCTGCCAGTGGTACTCCCAGATCTTGCAGGAAATCCCAGCTTTCCATGCTTATATACTCTCCGCACACTTTATGGTAAGGGTAAGTTTCTTTTTCTAATAAAATAACCTGTAAGCCATTTTTTGCCAGTATGATGGAAAGACTCAGCCCCGCAAGGCCACCACCTATAATAGCGCAATCATATAGTTTATGAGTCGTCATTGGTTTTATCTACAATTATTAAATACCGGAATGCCCACACCCTTTTTATTTGTATAAAAGGAATTTTTGTTGCTGTAAATATGTGCAACCAGTCCTCCTTTCTAAAACTTCTTGCAACAGAAAGTGGAGCATCGTGGCGGACAAGGTAAGAATTACTGAACAATTGGGTAAGCCACTTTATAGAATAGTAGGCAATTGTGTTTCTTTCCAGGTCATTTATAAAAAAACCGACACTGCTGTTTGCATACATCCATTTGCAAATTTCCTCCACATCTCCTTGCCTGAAATGGTGGCAGAATAGTGAATTGAAAATTATATCTGGCTTTTGGTCAAAGGATACTTCTCTGTAATCTTTTGTAATCCATTGTACATCTAAGTAGCTACAATTTTTCTTTGCATATTGTATGCAGGAATCTTTGATATCTATTCCTATAAATGTTATCTGAATATTTTTTTTTTGGCAATAAGCGGCTATCGCATTTAGATTATCTCCTCCACCACAGCCTATTTCACATACGGTAATCTTTTTTCTTGTGCCAATAAGTTTTTTAAATCCCTTTATCGTTATGGCATGACCTCCCAGATTTTTATTTATATATTGAAGTTCTTTCAGGTTTTGTACAACATCTTCTTCGGGAATATCATCAGCATCCAGGAGCTCATCTTGATATGCCCTATGTTTTAAATTAATCATAGCTTCCTACAAAAGTTTCCATGGTAAGCCCGGGGCCAAAGGCGGCTGCAAAAATTTTTCCGGCACTGGTATTTCCTTTTGCTCCGTCCAGCATTTCTTTTAGTACAAAAAGAATGGTAGCAGAGCTCATATTTCCATATTTGCGTAATACATTGTAGGAGCTAGTGAGCGCATCATCTGCCAGAGAAAGACTATGCGAAATTGCTTCCAGTATTTTTTTGCCTCCGGGGTGAATGCACCAGTGGGTGATATCTTCATTAGTGAGGGAAGCATAGCTGAGTGCTTTTGCTACCAAGCATTCAAAATCTTCCTTTATCACCTGAGGCACATAGCCGGTGAGTGTCATCAAAAAGCCTTTGTCGCTTATCTGCCATGCCATTTCCTTCTTTCCTGTAAAGTTTACAGCGCTGTAAAAACTGTCGAGCTTTATTCCTTTTGCGGCTTTATCATTTGTTACCACAGCTGCTGCACTTCCGTCAGCAAAAAGCAAGCTTGCTGTAATGTCGTCCGGTGTTTTTTCTTTTTGAAAATGAATGGTGCAAAGCTCTGTACACACAATAAGCACTTTGGTAGATTCTGCACTGTTACAAAAGGCATTTGCCAGTTTGAGCGCATGCACAGCGGCATAGCAGCCCATAAAATTTACACTGCTGCGGGTAAGGTCTGTGCGTAATGACAGTGCTTCCATGATCTGCAAATCGAGGCCAGGCGCACTCATACCCGTGCAACTAACAGTAATGAGGTGCGTGATTTCGTTTAAGTCACGTTCGTCTTTTACGCAATCTTTTATAGCCTCTAGGGACAAGTCCAGCGCACAGGCTTCATACAAAGCCATGCGTTTATTGATGCCGGGAAAAGGTTCCAGGTCTTCGCCCTTGCCAAAAAAAGTTCTCTGCTCTGCTTCCTGTGCAAAGTCTGGCAATACAGAGTATCGCTCTTCTATGGCAGATTGCTTGTAAATAAAACGCAACTTTCTACTTTCTACCGCATCATTAGCATATACCTTATCACAAAATGCATAAAGATCTTCTTGCTTATATTTATTTGCTGGTACAGCAGTACCTATGGAGATGATCTTACTCACAGTTTATCTATTATTAGAATACTCAAAAAAGCCGCATTGCTACAAAGTGATGCTATTACATTCATCCGCATTGTATTTTTATAATTTGCAGCGGATACATTTTTCCACACTTTACTCATCCACCACAGAAAGAAAATCATTACCGGCAATAGGCAGGCTTGAATGATGAAAAAATAATCCAGTTCCAGCATAGAAGCAAAATAGTAGCCAAGAGTAAGCATAGCCGCAAAATAAATAATCAGTGTAAAGATGAATGTACCTTTATAACCCAAAACCTGGCTCAAAGTTCTTACGCCATCTGCCTTATCCTGCTCATGCTGAAAAATTTGTGTCAATGGGTAAAATCCGCCAATGAGCAGTGTAGCGGCAAGCACAGCAACCAGCGAAACCTGCGTAGATTTTTCTGCTGATGCGCCAAACTTTACCAGCCAATACACTAATCCACCTTGGCATAGAATTACAATCAAGTACCCAAGAAAGGGATATTTTTTCAACCTTATTTTTCTATAACTGTACGCTCTCGAAGCCAAAATGTAAATAATAATGCCCAAGGCAAAATAGAAATGAATAAACGCACTCAAAGCAATACCTACAATATCCATGATGATAGTTACGAAAAAAAGCTGCCTGGTGGGAGCAAGTGGTTTTTCAATGCCGCCTATGCTGGCTTCATCTCTATCCATATAGCTATTGTAGCCATTGCTGGCGGGATAGATAAGCAGATGCAGGATAAAAAATATAAAAATGGCGTGTGTGGTATTCAGGCTCATACATTGGCCTACTGCAAATAAATAAATCGGCAACAGAAATATAGAAAAGTGGAACCGGAGAAGCTGAATCGTTGATTTTTTTATCATGATAAGTTATATGCAGATGCGCAATATATTAGTTTGTTAAAAAAAACAGCTTGCATGGGACTAGGCGTTTTTTGCCGTTAAATTGCAGTTCTCAAATATAGATAATCGTATTAACCAAAAAGTTTTTTATGAAGAATAGTTTATTTCTAACCTTTCTGTTGTTTTCGTTCATAAGCGTATTTGCGCAGAAGACCCTTACGCCGACTGACGTGGGAAGTAAAGTGCATTTTGTAATTAAGAATTTTGGCATAAATACGGGCGGCGATATTACGGGGCTAAAAGGTTCTGTGTTCATCAATCCGAAAAATCCCGCTGCTTCATCTGCAGATGTAACCGCCGAAGTAAAAACTATAGACACAGACAATGATAGAAGAGATAGGCATCTACAGCAAAATGATTTCTTTGATGCGGCAAAATATCCTACGATAAGAATAAAAAGCACTTCCATAAAACCACTGGAAAGAACCGGTGAATATAGCTTTACTGGGGAGCTTACGATGCATGGCGTTACTAAGTCTATCACTTTTCCAATGAATGTATTACCGCAAATAGATGGCTACCTTTTTACAGGTGATTTTGAAATCAATCGTTTGGATTATGGCATTGGTACAGAAAGCGCCACCATGGGCGATAATGTGGAAGTATCACTGAAAGTTTTAGCAAAATAAACTGTCTTCAATTTAGCCTCTTATCTTTGACCCATGTCATCGCTTATTAAAGTATTTTTCTGGGGTCTGGTCATTAGTTTCTTGGGCGTTTTGCCACTGGGCACGCTCAATATGGCTGCTATGCAAATAGGCATACAAGAAACCATAACCAAAGCAATATATTTCTCTCTCGGCTGCCTTATCGTGGAAATGATCTATGTGCGCCTTTCCCTTATAGGCCTGGAGTGGATCGTAAAGCAGGAACGCTTTATGAAGTGGATGGAGTGGGCTACAGTGGTGGTCATTCTTGCCCTTGCTGTCGGCAGTTTTATAGCCGCTACAAAAGATGGTGGCAACGCTAAAAATGTATTTTTGCAAAATGGCATGCACCGCTTTTTGCTTGGTATGAGTATGAGTGCGCTCAATCCTGTACAACTTCCTTTTTGGTTTGGCTGGAGTACCGTGTTGTTTACAAAAAAAGTCCTCAAACAAGAAAATAGTTCTTACAATGTGTACATCGTAGGTATTGGTCTCGGCACCCTTGCAGGCCATGCCCTATTCATATTTGGAGGTTCGTGGCTCATCAGTAAAATTGAAGGCGCACAGTCTTATGTAAACTGGTTTATTGGCGGGATTTTTACCCTCACGGCTTTGATACAGTTGTATCGGATTCTTAGTGGGAAGGGGATAAGTGGGAAAATGAAGAAGTTGAAGCGGAAGGAGGGGTGAGAGATGTACTCTATATCCAAAGCATCAGCAGCATTAGTTTCAGAGTCGTGAAAATCACGCCCTTCTGGGGCTTAGGTTATTTTTAAGTTCCAGTTTACTAAAATATCAGCCCGCTGGGCTTTTGAAAAGAGAGTAGCTTCTTAGAATTCCTTGGCTATAAGCCGTGGAAGGGTGGTAGTTTGGTAGCTCTGTCAAATACCATTACCCTTCCTTCTCCTCCATCTCCACCGCCCACTTATCCCTATCATCAGGACTCAGCTTCCAGGGAGCAAAATTGCTTTCTACATTGGTAAACATTCCGTTCCACTCCTGTGGGGCATTGCTTTCTTCCATTACGAGGCTGCGGCGCAGTTCGTAAATGATGTCGAGCGGGTTTATGCTTACCGGGCACTCGGTTACGCAGGCATTGCAGGAAGTGCAGGCACGGAGTTCCTCTACGGTTATATAATCGTGGAGGAGAGATTTGCCATCGTCTTCAAAAGCGCCTTTTTGGTCTATTATTTTCCCCACTTCCTCTAAGCGGTCGCGGGTATCCATCATTATTTTTCTTGGGCTCAAGAGCTTGCCGGTAATATTAGCCGGACAGGCAGCAGAGCAGCGACCGCACTCTGTGCAGGTGTAGGCATCTAATAAGTTTTTCCAGGAAAGATCCATTACATCGCGGGCACCAAATTTTTGCATTTCTGCAGTTTCGGTAGGCGCTTTCTCGGGCTCCATCATGTAAATCACTTCATTTTGCACAGAGGGCATATTTTTCATTTCGCCCTGCGGGAATAACCTTGTATACCAGGCATTGGGGAAAGCCAGCAAGATGTGCAGGTGCTTGCTGTAAGGCAAATAATTGAGGAAGGCAAATATGCCAAGAATGTGTAGCCACCAGCAAACTCTTTCTAAAATTTGTAAATTTGATACAGACATGCCTTCCAGCATGGGTGCAAATAATCCTGAGATAACAAAATTGCCGGTGCTGCCATAGTGCTCCGCTGCCTTAGCTTGCAGTGCAATGTCTGCGGCGTTCATCGTAAGAAATAAAGACATTAAAACAATCTCCGTTATAAGAATATAATTGGCGTCAGATTTAGGCCAGGCTGTCATCTCTCTTGCCCAAAATCTTTTTATCTTAATTGTATTTCTTCTTATCAAAAAGATAACGCAGGCAATGAGTACCGTAGCAGCGAGAATCTCAAAAAAGTTTATCAAAAAACTATAGGCTCCTCCCAGCGTGGGCAGAAATAATCTGTGGGTGCCCAGGAAACCATCCAGCACAATTTCCAGCACTTCTATATTAATGATTACAAAGCCTACATATACAAATAGATGCAGCAAAGCCACCGTGGGGTTGCGAAACATTTTCTTTTGCCCAAAAGCCAATAGCATCATATTCTTAAAGCGCTCTCCCTTATTGTCTGAGCGATCCTCGTCTTTCCCCAAAAGAATATTTCTTCTTATGCGCAAGGCATTTTTTGTAAATAGAAATATAGAAAATCCTGCGAGCAGAAAAAACGCTATTTGAGCCAGATATTGCATAATATATTTTTTGTAAACTTGGGCTAAGATATTAAATAAGAAGAACGGCTGCACAAAAAAAACTATCTTTCGTTACAGCTTGTTACATTTGGCAAAATGATCCTGTCGGGATTATAACAGTAGATAATTTTTTTAGTTGACCAATATATGATCCTCAATAGCGAAAAAATACAGAAGAAGATAAAGCGCATGGCATTGGAAATAGCCGAACGCAATTACTCCGAAAAAGAAATTCTTCTCATAGGAATAGCTCATACAGGCATGTTGCTAGCCACCAAAGTCCTTGCAGAGTTGCAAGAGGTCTTCCCAGGCGAGTGTTCGCTTATAGAACTCACAATGGATAAGAAAAACCCGGTGAGCATACAATTGAGCGAAGACCAAAACCTCGGAGGCAAAGTCATTGTACTGATAGATGACGTGGCCAATAGCGGACGCACTATGCTTTACGCCCTCAAGCCTTTATTGAAGGACTTCCCTGCAAAAATAGAAACCCTCGCTCTCGTAGAGCGGGCACACAAGCAGTTTCCTATAGAAGTAAATTATGTAGGGATAAAGGTATCTACCACAAAGGACGAACACATCACTGTACTTACTGCCGTTAACGAAATTACCGGCGCAGAGATCTCTGAAAATAAATAACGAATAAATAATTGGATTTAAAACACAGAAATATGAAAAAGTTAATTGCCTTCTTACTCTTAATTGTATCCCTTCCTGCTTTTGCAGATGAGGGAATGTGGCTGCCTCAACTCCTTAGCAAGCTCAATGAAAGTAGGATGAAGAGCCTCGGAATGAAAATAAGTGCAGAAGAAATTTACAGTGTAAACAAAGGTAGTCTCAAAGATGCCGTAGTAAGTTTTGGAGGTTTTTGTACCGGCGAGGTCATCAGCTCAAAAGGACTGGTGCTCACAAATCATCACTGTGGCTATGATGCCGTGCAAGACCACACTACGCTGGAAAATAATTATCTCCGGGATGGTTTCTGGAGTAAATCCTTTAACGAAGAACTAACCAATCCTGGCTTATTTGTCACATTCATAAAAAGAATAGACGATGTAACCAAAGAGGTAATGGCAGGAATAGATAAAAATCTGATAGGCCCGGATCGTCAGGCGGCTATTTCAAAAAATATGAAAGCGGTAAATGATGCGGCAAAAAAGGCATCAACCCAGGAAAGTTTTGTAAGAGGTTTTTTTGAGGATAACCAGTACTACCTTTTTGTAACGGAAACGTATAAGGATGTACGCCTCGTGGGAGCGCCGCCCAGCAGCATAGGGAAGTATGGTAGTGATACAGATAACTGGGTATGGCCACGCCACACGGGCGACTTTAGCGTATTTCGCATTTATGCCGGAAAAGATAATGCTCCTGCGGAGTACAGCAAAGACAATGTTCCTTATACTCCAGTAAAGTCTTTAAATATTTCGCTTGATGGCATCGCAGAAAATGATTTCACCCTTGTGTTTGGTTTTCCTGGTCGCACGCAGCAGTACTTGCCAGCCATAGCGGTAGAGCAGATTCGCACGCAAAATGATCCAGCAAAAATAGCCATAAGAGATAGAGCGCTTACCGTAATTGATGCCTTTATGCGCCGCGATGAGCAGATAAAAATACAGTACGCCAGCAAGTATGCACGCATACAAAACTCATACAAAAAGTGGCAGGGAGAAGTGCTGGGACTTACCAGGGCAAATGCATTTGCAAAGAAAACAGATTATGAGAATGAATTTACAAAGCGAGTAGCAGCCAAGCCGGAGTGGAAAGAAAAGTACGGCGAAGTGCTGCCTTCTCTCAATAAATTATATGAAGAAAACCTGCAGTATAGCGTAGCTAGAGATTATTACAATGAGATATTTTCTAAGATAGAATTGCAGAAACTGGCTTTGCAGCTTAATAGCCTGGTAACAGCTTATGAAAATGGCGGCGATAAAGGCTATGAAGCAAGGCTGCAAAGAGTAATACCGGTAATGCAGGAGACAGTCAAAGATTTTAGTGCCCCGGTAGATAAAGCAGTTTTTGCCAGTTTGATGGATGTGTATTTAAATGATGCCAACAAAAATTTTGCGGCTCCTACCATAGTAGCTGCTATGGAAAAATATAACGGCGATGCTACAAAATGGGTTGATGATTTATATAAAGCCAATCAATTTTATGACAGTGCTTCTGTGCGCAATCTCTTTCTTAAAAACCCTGCTGAAGCTGTGGCGGCGATACGTTCATTTACCGCCATTAATCTTTTTTCCGATGCTGCAGACATTTACCAGAAACAAATACAACCTACTTACAATGCAAAAAATGATGAAATAGAAAAGTGGCAGCGAATATATATGGAAGGGCAAATGGAAGTCATGACAGAAAAGAAATTTTACCCGGATGCGAATAGCACCATGCGTGTAGCGTACGGGCAGGTAAAGACTTACCAACCAAGAGATGGCGTGACTTTCGATTATAAAACAGACCTTAAAGGGGTAATGGAAAAATATGTTCCAGGCGATTATGAATTTGATTTACCAGTAAAACTTATTGACCTATACAAGAAGAAAGATTATGGAGCTTATGCTAATAAAGATGGTTCTATGCCAGTTTGCTTTATTGCCACAAATCACACCACAGGCGGTAATAGTGGTAGCCCCGTGCTAGATGCTTACGGCAACCTTATCGGCCTAAACTTTGACCGTGCATGGGAAGGAACTATGAGCGATATTAACTACGATGCTTCTATTTGCCGTAATATTATGGTGGATATACGGTATGTGTTATTTATCATTGACAAATTTGCCGGCGCAAAAAGGCTGATAGAGGAAATGAAGATGGTACACCCTAAAGTGAAGAAATAGAAACGGTTATGCTGCCAGCTGAGTTGCCATAAAGCCATATATTTTACGAAGAAATGTGAGGGGTAAACTTGTGGATAAATACAACCTTGAAATATTAAACAAGGTTGTATTTTTAAGCAAAC